>CAMVFE010000007.1 GCA_947166705.1 uncultured Clostridia bacterium | reverse complement strand
GGCGGTGCTGGATCAGCTGATACTTGATCGCGCGGCTGTCGCACATCTTGCAGCTCGGGGTGTTGCCGCAGTGGAAGCCCATGAAGGTGTCGGTCAGGGCGTAGTCGAACTTGCCCTTGATCTGCTCCTCCCACATCTTCGCGGGCACGGAGTTGTTGATGTCCAGGATCGTCACGGAATCCTCGCTGATGCAGGAGCCGATGTACTCGCTCAGCGCGCCGTAGATATCGACCTCGCAGGAGACCGGGATACCGCGGGAGGCCAGGCGGGAGTTGACGTAGCAGGGCTCAAAGCCGAACTGCTCCGGGAACGCCGGCCAGCACTTGTCCGCGAACGCAACGTACTTGCGGGCGCCCTTGTGGGCCTCCGCCCAGTCCAGCAGGGTCAGCTCGAACTGCGCCATGCGCTCGAGCATGTCGGGGAAGTACCTGCCTTCGCCCATTTCCTTCGCCATGTCGGCGCAGACTTCGGGAATCCGCTTGTCGCCGGCGTGGGCCTTGTAGGACACCAGCAGGTCCAGCTCGGAATTCTCCTCGATTTCGATGCCCAGCTCGTACAGGCCCTTGATGGGCGCGTTGCAGGCAAAGAAATCCTGCGGCCGGGGGCCGAAGGTGATGATCTTCAGGTTCTTCACGCCGATGATGGCGCGGGCCACGGGCACGAAGTCCGCGATCATCTTCGCGATGTCTTCTGCGGTACCCACGGGATATTCCGGAATGTAGCCCGTCAGATGGCGCATGCCCAGGTTGTAGGAGCAGTTCAGCATGCCGCAGTACGCGTCGCCGCGGCCGTTGATCAGGTCCCCGTCGCCCTCGGCGGCGGCCACGAACATGCAGGGGCCGTCAAAGTTCTTCGCGATCAGGGTTTCGGGCGTCTCGGGCCCGAAGTTGCCCAGGAACACGACCAGCGCGTTGCAGTCGGCGGCCTTCACGTCCGCCACGGCCTTGAGCATGTCGTTCTCGTTCTCAACCGTCACGGGGCACTCGTACAGCCCGCCCTTGCAGGCGGCGACGATGGCTTCCCGGCGCTTGATGGACAGGCCGATGGGGAAACAGTCGCGGGACACGGCGATGATGCCAAGCTTCACCACAGGAATGTTCTGCATGAAAATCTCCTCCTCTGAATTGAATCTTGTGCTTTGTAAGAAGGCGGAGCGGTTCGGCTGAATCCGCTTGCTCTTGCCTGTTATTTTACCCGAAAAGGCGGCCCTTTGCAATACGTGTTTTTTGTCCGGCGCCGCCGTCCTTTGCGGGTTTATTCCTTTTCACCGCAGACGTAAATGCCGTTACAGCCGGCTCTCTCCAATCCATTCCCGGATATTCTCATCCGTCCCCAGCACGGTGTGCGTGCCGCCCACGAGGTGCTCCGTGCCCGCAGCGTAATCCAGCCCGCTGGAGGCGTAATCATAGGTCTGCGCCTTCCTGCGCTTCTCCACCTCCGGGTTGGGATGCGGAATGGCGGAAAGCAGGGAGCGGGTGTAGGGATGGACCGGGTTGGAGAAAATCTCCTTCTTGGTCCCGGATTCCACCATGTAGCCCAGATGCAGCACG
This sequence comes from uncultured Clostridia bacterium, assembly GCA_947166705.1. Classification (GTDB taxonomy): domain Bacteria; phylum Bacillota; class Clostridia; order Christensenellales; family Aristaeellaceae; genus Aristaeella. Next base: position 65,470 of record CAMVFE010000007.1, on the reverse strand, counting down.
CCGATCCGGTCTGAAATGTATTTCACCATGCTCAGGTCATGAGCGATGAACAGATACGCGCAGTGGGTTTCCTCCTGGATATCCTTCATCAGGTTCACGACCTGGGCCTGGATGGATACATCCAGGGCGGAGATGCATTCGTCCGCGATGATCAGCTTCGGGTTCATGATCAGCGCCCGGGCGATGCCCACCCGCTGGCGCTGGCCCCCGGAGAACTGATGCGGATACCGGGCGGCGTGCTCCGGGCTCAGCCCGACCTTCTTCAGCATATCCCCGATCAGGGTCTGCCTTTCCTTCTTTGACGCGCCGATGCCGTGGATCTTCAGGCCCTCGCCGATGATGTCCTCGACCTTTTTCCGGGGATTCAGGCTGGCCATGGGATCCTGGAAAATCATCTGCATATCCTTGCGCAGCATCTCCCGCGTGCTTCCGTCCATTTTCCCGGTGATATCCTTTCCCCGGAAGACCAGCTGCCCTCCGGTCGGATGATACAGCCGGATGATGCTGCGGCCGATCGTGGTCTTTCCGGATCCGCTCTCGCCCACCAGCCCATAGGTCTCCCCGGGATGAATCTCGAAGGACACGCCGTTGACTGCCTTCACCGTGAAGGACCGGGAAACGGGAAAATGCTGGACCAGGTTCCTGACCTCCAGCAGGGGTTCCTTCCTTTCAATCTCGCTCACAGGACTTTTTCCGCCTCCTTCCGGGCCCGCTCCAGCCGCGCCTGCAGCTCGGGGGGCATTTCCACCTTCGGGGCGTCCGGATGCAGGAGCCAGGTGGCCGCCCAGTGCGTGGGGCTGACCTGGAACAGCGGCGGCTCCGCCTTCTCGTCAATCGCCAGCGCGAACTGATTCCTCGCCGCGAAGGCGTCCCCCTTCGGCTCGTGCAGCAGGTTGGGAGGGCTGCCGGGAATGGAGTACAGGCGGTCGTCCTCCGTCTCCAGGTCCGGCATGGCCGAGAGCAGTCCCCAGGTATAGGGATGCTTCGGCTCGTAGAAGATCTCGTTGACGTTGCCGACCTCCACGATCTTCCCCGCGTACATCACGTCCACATAGTCCGCCACCTTGGCCACCACGCCCAGGTCGTGGGTAATGTAGACGACGCTGAGGCCCATCTTTTTCTGGATTTCCATGATCAGCTCCAGGATCCGCGCCTGGATGGTGACGTCCAGCGCCGTGGTCGGCTCGTCGCAGATCAGGATATCCGGGTTCGCGGAAAGCGCGATGGCGATCACCACGCGCTGCCGCATGCCACCGGAAAGCTGATGGGGATAGTTCCGGAAGCGCTTCTCCGCGTCCGTGATGCCCACCAGGTTCAGCAGCTCCAGCGCCCGGGCCCGGGCCGCTTTCTTCTCCATGTTCTCATGCAGGAACATGCCCTCCATGATCTGCTTCCCGATGGTCATGGTCGGATCCAGGCTGGTCATGGGATCCTGGAACACCATGGCGATCCGCTGGCCGTTGATCTGCTGCCGGAGCTGCTTTTTCGGCATTTTCAGCAGGTCCACCGTGACTTCCCGGCCCGAGGCGTCCGGATAGGTATAGAGGATCTCCCCGCTGTTCACGGAGGCGTTGCTGTCCAGCAGGCCCATCACCGCCTTCATGGTCACGGATTTTCCGCTGCCGCTCTCCCCCACGATGGCCACCGTTTCACCCTTGCACAGGTCCAGGTTGACGCCGCGGATCGCGTGGATCGTCCCCGCGTTGGTTTTAAAGCTGATGTCCAGGTCCCTGATCTCCAGGATCGTCTTGCCGGCGCTCTGGTTCAGTCCGGGCTTTTTTTCGCTCATCTCCGCCCCTCCTCACATGTCTTCCAGCTTGGGCGCCAGCGCCTCCCGCAGGCCGTCGCCGATGAAGTTGAAGCCCAGCATCAGCAGCGCCAGCACGATGATCGGCGGCAGGATCTGGTAGGGCAGGGTGGTGATATTGTTGAAGCCGTCCTCGATCAGGGTGCCGACGGAGCACTGGGGCAGGGCGATTCCCACGCCCACGAAGCTCAGGAAGGCTTCCGTGAAGATCGCGATCGGAATGGAGAACATCACCTGCGTGATGATCGGCCCGATGGTGTTGGGCAGGATCTGGCTGAAGATGATATGCCCGTTCCGGGCGCCCAGCGTCCGGCTGGCCAGCACGTATTCCTGCTCCTTGGTTTTCAGCATCTCCGCCCGGGCGATTTTGCTCATGCCGATCCATTCCGTCAGCAGCAGCGCCACGATCACCAGCCCCATGCCCTTGGGCATGAAGATGGCCAGCACCGAGACGATCACCAGCCGGGGAACCGAGTTGGCGATCTCCACGAACCGCTGCATGACCTGGTCCGTCAGGCCCCCGAAATATCCGGAGATCAGCCCGTAGCTCATCCCGATCAGCATATCGATGAAGATGGTGACAAAGGCGATGATCAGGGAAACCCGGGCCCCGTACCAGGTGCGGGTCCACAGGTCGCGCCCCAGGTCGTCCGTGCCGAAGAAGAAGGTGAGATCCGCGAAATCGTCGTCGTACTTCTCCCCCGTGAAAAGCTCGTGAACCGCCGGAATCCGCGGCGCGATCCCCTTGGCCACCACCTTCCGGTTGTTCTCGTTCCGGAAGGAGACGATATCCCGGTAACCGTAGCTGTTCATCATCGGCCCGAAAATGCTCAGCAGCATGATGGCCAGAATGATCACCAGGCCGGTCACCGCCTTTTTGTCCTTGAAGAAATGGATGGCCACGCCCTTCCAGTAGCTCAGGGAGGAGAAGTTCTTATCCGTGGCGATATCCCGGCCGGTCAGGAACTCAAAGTCCCCCGGCTGCGGAACATATGCCGCGGCACCGTTTCTGCCCTGTTCCGACATTACGCGTCACCCGCCTTTCCCTGAACCCGGATCCGGGGATCCAGGACGCCGTAGAGAATATCCACCAGGAGCATGATTCCGATATACAGCGCGGAATACAGAATCCCCAGCGCCAGCACGTAGTTGTAATCGATTCCCTCGCCGGTAATGGCGTCCACCATCAGCTTGCCGATGCCGTTGATGCCGTAGATCTTCTCCACCACCAGCGCGCCGGTCAGCAGGTCCACGATCAGCGGCGCAAGCACCGTCACGATGGGAATCAGCGCGTTGCGGAGCACATGCCTGCGCACGAGGCTTCCCCCGTGCAGCCCCTTGGCCTCCGCCAGGTGCACATAGTCGCTGTCCATCACCTCCACCATTTCGTTCCGGGTGAACCGGGCGATGGTGGACAGGGTGAACAGGCTGAGGGACAGGGAGGGAATGACGGAGGAGAACAGGAACCTCTTCGCGTCAAAGAAATAGGGAAAGAAGGGAATCCGGAAGGAGAAATAGTACTGCAGGAAAATCAGGAAAACATAGGACGGAACGCACACGCCGATGATGGACAGCACCGTGCAGAACCCGTCCAGGAACTTTCCCCTGTTCAGCGCGGCGGTAATGCCCAGCAGCAGCCCCAGCGCCGTGCCGATCAGGATCGCCATTCCCCCGATGCGGAAGGAATTGGACATGCAGGTCGCCAGCACCGAGTTGATCGGCACACCGTAGTACAGCGAGGTTCCGTTTCCGAAATCCCCCTCCAGCAGCAGCTTCCGCAGGTAGTTGAAAAACTGCACCGGGATCGGATCGTCCAGGCCCATTTCCGCCCGCTTGTTCGCGATCATGTCCGCGCTCATGCGCTCCGAAGGGAAGGGATTCCCCGGCATGATGCGGACCAGCAGGAACAGCAGGAAGGTGATGATCAGCAGCGTCAGCAGCGCCGTGCCGATCCGTTTCAGGACGTATTTTGTCATATCGATTCCGCTTTCTTTCCGTCATTGAGATGAAAAACCAGCCAGAGCGGCCGCGAGGGCCGCCCTGACTGATGGATAACCGGAATTGTTGGGGTTATTTGATCACGGCCGTCTTGTACACGCGGTTCAGCGCCACGGGGTGGAAGTCCACGCCGCTCACGCCCTCGGTGATCAGGTTGGCGTTCGCCTTGGTGTACAGGGGCGCGATAACCGCTTCCTGCATGACCAGGGTCTCCGCCTTCAGCATGGCATCCCAGCGCGCGTCGTAATCGGTGATGTAGGCGCCGGTGGTGCAGTCGGCGATCAGCTGGTCATATTCTGCGTTGGACCAGAAGCCGTAGTTGTTGGAGTTGTTGGTGATCCACATGCCCAGGTAGGTCATCGGATCGGCATAGTCGGGACCCCAGCGGGTCAGCGCGATGTCGTAGTTGTCATTCTGCATCTTGTCCAGGCGCTCGGCCTTGGTCATGCTCTGCAGGTTGATGGTCACGCCGGGCAGCAGGTCTTCCACGTCTTCCTTGATGGCCTGGGCCACCTTCGCCACCTCGTCGCCCTCGTTGGAGCCGTAGATCATGGTGAATTCGAATTCTTCCGTGCCCAGCTCTTCCTTGGCCTTCGCCAGGAATTCCGCGGCCTTGTCGGGATTGAAGCCGACATAGTCCGCAAACAGGCCCTGGTCCGCGGAGAAATCGTCGCCGGTGGTGGCGCTGGCGGCAAACTGCGGGGGCACCGCGGTGAAGGTCGCCAGGCTGCCGTCCATCACGTAGTTGTCAACCAGGTTGTCCCGGTCGATGGCGTTGGTGATGGCCAGGCGCAGGTTCTTGTTGGCCAGCTTGCCGCCCTGGGCATTCTTTTCGGTCTGGCTGAAGGACAGGTACCACATGTATCCGGCGCCGGTCACCGTCAGCCGGTCCGCCAGCTGCGCGTCCTTCTTCACCGCGTCCACCTGGCTGCCGTTCACCATCGCGATGTCCAGCGCGCCGGTCCGGAAGGCGGTCAGGGCGTTATCGGAGGAGCCCACGACCTGGTAGTTGATTCCGGCCAGCTGCACGCGCGCCGCGTCCCAGTAGTCCGGATTCTTCTTCACGCTGAAGCTGGCCGCGCCGGGCGTGTAGCTCTCCAGCAGGAAGGCGCCGTTGCTCAGGAAGGTCTCGGGGCTGGTGCCGTAGCTCTCGCCCACGCTGTTGTAGAACTCCTCGTTGATCGGATAGAAGGTGGGGAAATACATCAGGCTGGGGAAGAAGGACACCGGAACGTCCAGCTCGACCACGAAGGTCTTGTCGTCCTCGGCCCTGACGCCCAGGGTGGCGGGATCCGCGCCGTCGTGGATGATCGCGGCCGCGCCCTTGATGTTGCCGATCTCGTCCAGCATGTAGGCATATTCGCCGGCTTCCTTCGCGATGCGCCGCCACGCGAACACGAAATCGTTCGCGGTCACGGGCGTGCCGTTGGTCCAGCTGGCATCCCGCAGATGGAAGGTGTAGGTCAGGCCGTCGTCGGACAGATCGTAGCTTTCGGCCAGCGCGGGAATCGCGGCGCCGTCGGCGTCCATCTGGGTCAGGCCGTCGATGCAGTCGGCGATCACTTCAAAGGAGTCGCCGTCCGTCGCCAGGTTCGTATCCAGGCTCATGACGTTGGTGTACAGCATCACGCCCAGGTAGCGCGCGTCCTCCGCGGAAGCGAAGGAAACGACGCTCAGCAGCATCACCGCTGCCAGAAGCAGAGAAAGATACTTTTTCATGCAAGATCGTCCTTTCCTGTCTTAGAATATGGAATTGTTGCCGCATAACCGGTGCTTCCCGGTCCATGCCCCGAAATTATAAGAAAAGTGCTTTCCCTTTGTAAAGCATAAAACACGGAAAAAACAATTCCTGCCTGCCCGGACGGATTCCCCGCGGTCCTCCCGGAAGGATCCCGCCGGCCTTTGTCAAAACGCGCCGCCTGCGTTATAATATTTTATGATTGTCAGCGGGAAACACAAACCCGGAGGAGGATTCCCCATGCCTGAAATGACCCCCCTGATTCCCCAGGACAGCAGCGCCTTTGAAAGCCAGCCGCTGGCCGCACGGATGCGGCCGGAGACGCTGGAGGATTTCGCCGGCCAGAAGCACCTGATCGGCGAGGGCCGGGTGCTGCGCAGGCTCATCGAATCGGACGCGATCTCCTCCATGATCTTCTGGGGCCCGCCCGGGGTGGGGAAAACCACGCTGGCCCAGATCATCGCCCGGCAGACCCGCGCCACCTTCATCAACTTCTCCGCCGTCACCAGCGGCATCCGGGAAATCCGCCAGGTCATGAACCAGGCGGAGGAGAACCGCATCTACGGCGTGCGCACGATCGTCTTCGTGGATGAAATCCACCGCTTCAACAAAGCGCAGCAGGACGCCTTCCTGCCCTATGTGGAAAAGGGCAGCATCGTCCTGATCGGCGCCACGACGGAGAATCCCTCCTTCGAGATCAACAGCGCGCTCCTGTCCCGCTGCAAGGTTTTCGTGCTGCAGGCCCTGACCCGGGAGGACATCCTGGGCCTGCTGACCCGGGCGCTGAAGGACGAGCGGGGCTTCGGGCGCGAGCATGTGGAGATCTCCGACCGCGCCCTCGGCGCCATCGCGGACTTCTGCAACGGGGACGCCCGCAGCGCCCTGAGCACGCTGGAGATGGTCGTGCTCAACGGGGACGCCGGCGAGCACGGCATCACCGTCACCGACGACGTCCTCGCCCAGTGCCTGTCCCGCAAGAGCCTGATGTACGACCGGGACGGCGATGAGCACTACAACCTGATCTCCGCCCTGCACAAATCCATGCGCAATTCCGACCCCGACGCCGCCGTGTACTGGATGATGCGGATGCTCGAAGGCGGGGAGGATCCGCTCTACATCGCCCGGCGGGTGCTCCGCTTCGCGGCGGAGGACGTCGGGCTGGCGGACCCCCGGGCCATGGAGGTCGGCGTGGCGGCGTACCAGGCCTGTCATTTTATCGGGGTGCCGGAATGCAACGTCCACCTTGCCGAGGCGGTGGTCTACATGTCCCTGGCCAGCAAATCCAACGCCATGGAGATGGCAACCCAGGAGGCAGCCGAGGCCATCCGGAAGGAGCCGGACGCCCCCGTGCCCCTGCATATCCGCAACGCGCCCACCTCGCTCATGAAGAGCCTGGACTACGGAAAGGGATACCAGTACGCCCACGATTACGCGGAAAAGATGACCGCCATGCCCTGCCTGCCCGACAATCTGAAGGGGCGCCGCTTCTACCACCCGACCGATCAGGGGCAGGAAGCCCGCTACCGGGAGCGCCTGGAGCAGATCCTGGCCTGGAAGGAGTCCCGGGCCTCCGGGAAGAAGCCCTGACCCGTCCCCCGATCAACCAGGAGGTGTTTCGTGATGAGGAATCTGCGCCGCGCGCTCTGCCTGCTGCTCTGCCTGCTGATGCTGCCCGGGCTCGCCCCCGGGGAACAGGCGGAGCAGCCCGCGCCGAACATCCGGGTCCTGCTGCGCCGGCTGGCGCTGACGGACCGGATCGACCTGACCCTCTCCGGGGCGTTTACCGCCGCGTGGGGGAAGGAGGGGCGCATGCGGCTTCCGGACGGGAGCCGGATCACCGTGCAGGTGCGGGACGGCCGGCTCATCCTGTTCTACGCCGGCGCGTCGCTGGACTGCGGCGCTTCGCTGAATCTGGCCCGGGAGGCCGGAATCCGCCCCGCCTCGGCCTCCGGCGTGACCATCGCCCCCTGGGACGGCCTGTACCCCGGCGACCTGCGCCTCACCGTCTCCGGCGGCCAGCTGCAGCCGGTGCTGACCCTCAGCGTCGAGGACTATCTGCCGGGGGTCGTGCCCTATGAAATGAGCGAGGATTTCCCGCTCGAAGCCCTGAAGGCCCAGGCCGTCTGCGCCCGGACCTACGCCCTTGCCCGGGTGAATCCCGCCCGGGATTACGACGTGGTCGACACCACGAACGACCAGGTCTTCCGCCCGGTGCACAACACCCGCACCCGCACAGCCCAGGCCGTCGCGGAAACCGCGGGCCTGGTGGTCACCTCCGGCGGCGCGCTGGCCAACTGCTATTACGGCGCCTCCAACGGCGGCCAGACGGAGCTGCCCGCCCATGTCTGGAGCGGCGCGGAAGCCTCCCGCTGCTATGCCATCGCCGACGATCCCTACGACCTGGAAAACCCGGAATCCCCCCTGCGGCGGGCGGTCCTGCGCAGGGACGGGAGGGACCTTCCGGCGGATTTCCTCGCCCTGATCCGGGAGGCGGTCTTCGCCCAGCCGGAAATGAAGGATTTCGTGCCGGAGGCGGACGCCTTCCGGGTGGACGGCATCTCCGCCCTCACCCTGACCACGCCCCGCTTTGACCCGCCGAGCCGGCTGATGACCCGGATGGAGATCACCCTTTCCGTCTCCGGAAAGCAGTGGGTGACCCCGGCCACGCCGGAGCCGCCCCTGACCTTCGAGCCGGACGACGACGCCACGCCCACCCCCGAGCCCACCGCCACGCCCGTGCCGGAGCGGAAGCTCAGCGATTTCATGCCCGCGGGATCCTTCACCCTGTCCCTGCCCCTCTTCCCGGCCGCCGTCCGGGCGCTGGGGCTGAGCATCTACGGCGCGGACAACGAAATCATCACCGCCGAGGCCGGGGAGAACGCCTTCGTGCTCACCGCCGGGCGCTACGGCCACGGCGTGGGCATGAGCCAGCGCGGCGCCCAGTGGATGGCCGCGAAGTACGGAAAGAGCTTCCGGGAAATCCTGGAATTCTACTACCCCGGCATGCAGCTGAAAAAGGCCGCCGCCGGCATGGCGGCGCTGCCCACTCCCGACGCGGTCCTGGCGGAAACGCCCGGCCCCGCCGCGACGCCCACCCCGCGGCCGACGCTGATGCCCGTTTCCACCGACGCCCTGCCGGAGGGCGCCTGGCTGGCCGCCGTGGAGGGCATCGCGGACGACAGCACCCTGAACCTGCGGGCGGAGCCCGCCTCCTCAGGGGAAATCCTCATGCGGCTTTACCGCCATCAGCTGCTGGTGGTGCTGGAGACCTGCGAGGATCCCGCCTGGGTGCATGTCCGGACGGACAGCGCGGAAGGCTACGTCATGGTTTCCTTCCTGGAGAAAAAATAACCCCGGCCGCCGGAGGCAATGGCCCCGGACTGAAAAAAAGAATTCGGATTGAAGAAAAGGATCCGGGCGCGCCCCTCGGGCGCCTTTCATCCCGGGTCCGTGTGTCTGAAGGAAAGGAAACTGCCATGGCGCTGACCGCAACCTGTAAAAAATGCAATCGGGAGGTGGAGCCGGGGGAGGTCTGTCCCCTGTGCGGCACGAAGCTGCCGAAGACGGCCGTCCATGCCGCCTGGGTCGTCGAGCGCCGCCCGGCGGCGGACTGGATGTGCTGGAACGCCGTCATGCGCTGGCTGCTGCCCGCCGGGCTGGCGGTGCTGCTCCTTGCGCTGGCTCTGGAGGCGGTGTCCGGCGGCGCGGCTGCCGTGGAAAAGCTCTTCCGCAGCGGCTTCCCGCTGACCGTCCTCCTGCTGATGGGCGCCCTGACCGCGCTGGTTTTCGGCCTCCTGCTGCTGCAGGGCCCGGAGCTCATGGACTACGTCGTGGACAGCCGGGGCGTGCACGCCACCCGCTACCTTCCCCGGCCCACGCCCCTGAAGCTGATCGCCCGGGGAAAATCCCCGGCCCTGATGGCGCAGGCGGATCCCGAATCCCCAAACCCGGTGCTCCGGCTGGATGAGCGGGACCTGCCCTGGCGGGAGGTGACCCGCGTCCAGCTCTGGCCGGAAAAATGCTATCTGCTCTTCTACGCCCCCGCCTGGTGGCTGCGGATCCCGGTCCGCTGCACCCCTTTCTCCTGGGAGGACGCGCTGGTCTTCGTCCGGGATAAGCTGGGCAAAAAGAAGGCGGTGGACCTTCCGGAGCATCTGCGCGCCCGGAAGGAATAAGCCTCCCGGGCGTCCGCCCGGGAGGCTCCGGCGCCCGCGGGCGCCGCGATCATTTCCCGAAATGTTTTTTCAGCCAGCTCCGGAACCCGTTCCGGGCAGGCGCTTCCGCTTCCGGAGCCTGCCCGGGGCGGGTTTCCTGCTGTTCCGGGCCGGCCGGGGAAACCTTCTTCTCGCTGAAATAGCGGTACAGCGCCTCCTGGGACGAGGTGCCCGCGCCGCCCTCCTCCCGCGCGTAGGTTCCGTCCGCCGCCATGCGCCAGCCCTTCTCCCGGTCGGCGCGCAGTGCGTCGAGAATCTCGTTCAGCTGCTCCCGGGTATCCGGCGTCACCGCCTCGACCAGCGCCTCCACGCGCCGCTCCAGGTTTCGGTTCAGCAGATCGCCGGAGCCGATGAAAAGCCGCTGGTCCCCGCCCTCACCGAAGCTGTAGATCCGGGAATGCTCCAGCCAGCGCCCCACGACGCTGACAACGGTCACGTTCTCCGTCAGATCCGGCAGCCCGGGGCGCAGGGCGCAGATGCCGCGGATGAAGAGCTCCACCCGGACGCCCGCCCGGGAGCACTCGATCAGCTTTTCCATCACGTCCTGGCTGTTCAGCGCGTTCAGCTTCATCGCCACGCGGCCCCGCTCACCCTTTGCGATCTCCCGGTCCAGCATCTCCATGACCCGGGGCTTGAAGGTCAGGGGAGCCACCCACAGCGCCCGCGTCTCCGGGGGAACCTCTCCCTTTTCGAGCGCCTCAAAGGTCGCTTCCGCGTCCAGCCCCACGTCCTCCCGGGCGGTGATCAGGGACAGGTCGGTGTACTGCTCCGCTGTCGTCTCGTTGTAATTGCCGGTGCCCACCTGCGTGATCCGGCGGATCTCCCCGTTCTCCTCCAGGGTGATCAGGCACAGCTTGGAGTGCACCTTCTGATCCGGCAGGCCGTAGGCCACCCGGCACCCGGCCTCCCGCAGCATCTCGGAATAGTCGATGTTGTTCTGCTCATCAAACCGCGCGCGCAGCTCCAGCAGGCAGAAAACATCCTTCCCCCGGTCGGCCGCGTAGGCCAGCGCCGCGGCGATCTTGCTGGAGGCGGACATGCGGTACAGCGTGATCTTAATGGACCGCACCTCCGGCCGGTCCGCCGCCTCGTAAATCAGGTCCACAAAGGAAAGCATGCTCTGGAAGGGGAAGCTCATCAGCAGGTCGTGCTCCCGGATATACGGGAAGAACTCTCCCTTCTTCAGGCCGATATCCCGGGCGGGCCGCCGCTCCGGATACCGCATGTCCGCCCCGCCGCCGATGGCGGACCGGAAGGACAGGTCGAAGGGCACCCGCTGCGAAAACACGCGGTTCTCCGGCACCCGCAGCTTCCGGATCAGCATCGCCCGGGCGGGCTCCGTCAGCTTGCCGTAGATCCGGACCCGCACCGGCATTTCCCGCTGCCGCTTGCTGAGCATGCCGGAAATCTTCTGGGGCAGGTCGCGTTCCTCCCCGCCGGACAGCAGCACGTCCGCGTTCCGCGTCACCTCGACGATGGCGGACTGGTTGATCACCTCTTTTTTCAGCAGCAGGGGCAGGAAATGCCGGACCAGCTGATCCGTCAGCACGATCTTCTGGCATCCGTCGATCTCGAAGCTCTGGTACGCCGGCACGCGGTGCAGCGGAATGATGCAGAGCTGCTCCATGCCCCGCCCCAGGAAGGCGATGATGTTCGTCTCCCCGTTCCACAGGAAGGGAAGGGGCTGATCCGCCGCGATGATCTTCGGAAACAGCAGGTCGCGGATGTCGCCGAAGAGCTTTTTGCTCATCAGCTCGTCCACCTTGCTGATCTTCCGGAAGTCCAGCACGTCCGCCTGGCGGGCGCGCAGCTCGTCCCGGATCTCCTTCCAGATGTTCTCCATCAGGGCCTGCTGGTCCCGCGTGACCCGCAGAACCTCCTCAATCTGCTCCGCCGGCCGCATGTTGGAAAGCCAGTCCGCCTCCTCCGGCGTCACGAGATCCCGATGCGTCAGGATGCCGATGCGCACCCGGTAAAATTCCTCCAGGTTGGACTGGTAGATCATCAGAAACTTCAGCCGCTCCAGCAGCGGCACGCTCGGATCCGCCGCCTCCAGCAGCACCCGGCGGTTGAACGCCATCCAGCTCAGCTCCCGGTTGATATACAGGCTTTCCGACAGCTGCTCTCCGGCCTTTTTCTCCTTTTCCGGCATCTGTTATTCCTTCCTTTTTATCCCCGCGTCCCGCGCGTGGCCTCTTTTTCCTATGATATCACACCCGCACGCCGCGGACAAGAAAAGGCGGGCATTTTTCATCTGCCCGCCTGCGGGTATTTGTCCCTCATGGCTGCCCTCAGGCGCCCCGACTGGCCCCGCTTTTTAACGCAGCCGCCGCCTCTTCCTCCCGCTATCCCTTGATTTTCGGTGCCTTTCCGGTATAATAGGCGCATACTCTGCCTCTGGGAGGAAATGTCCGTGTTCAAGCGTATGATCGGCACCCGGGCCTTTTACCGGTCCGTGCTCACCCTGCTGATTCCCATCATCGTTCAGCAGTTTATCTCCAGCTTCGTTTCCCTGCTGGACAACGTCATGGTCGGCAGCCTCGGCACGGAGGCCATCTCCGCCGCCTCCATCGCCAACACCGTGCTGTCGGTCCTGATGCTGGCCATCTTCGGCGGCCTCAGCGGCATCAGCATCTACGGCGCCCAGTTCTTCGGCAAGGGCGACATGGCGGGCATGCGCAATTCCTTCCGGCTGAAGCTGCATTTCTCCCTGCTCTGCGCAGCGGCCGGCATTCTGATCTACTACCTGATGGGGGAGGCCTTCATCCGCAGCTTCCTCCAGGGCGAAAGCAACGGGGGAGACATGGCCCTGACCCTGCGGGAGGGGAACGCCTATCTCCGGATCATGCTGTGGGGCCAGGTGCCCTTCGTCCTGGTGCAGGCCTACGCCAGCACCCTGCGGGAAAGCGGGGAGACGGTGGCCCCCATGGTGGCGGGCATCTGTGCCATCGCCACCAACCTGTTCCTGAACTGGGTGCTGATCTTCGGCCACCTGGGCGCGCCGGCCATGGGCGTGCAGGGCGCGGCCATCGCCACGGTGATCTCCCGGTATGTGGAAATGATCATCGTCATCCTCCATGCCCACCGGCACACGGCGCGATATCCCTTTGTCGCGGGCGTATACCGCAGCCTCCGCGTTCCCATGGCCCTGATCCGCCGCGTGCTGCCCACCGCCATCCCCCTGCTGGTCAATGAAATCCTGTGGTCCCTGGGCATGACCTTCATCAACCAGCTGTACTCCAGCCGGGGGCTGAACGCCGTGGCGGCGCTGAACATCACCGGCACCGCCTGGAACCTCTTCTGCGTCATCATGTTTGCCATGGGCAGCGCCGTCTCCATCATGGTCGGCCAGCGGCTGGGCGCGGGCGAGCTGGAGGAGGCCCGGGACGTGGACCGGAAGCTGATCTTCCTGACGGAGGTCCTTCACATCCTCATCGGCGGGCTGATGATCGTCGCCTCCCCCTATATCCCGCTGCTCTACAACGTGGGTCCGGAGGTCCGGGACCTGACCCGGCGGATGCTGGTCATCGCCGGCCTGTCCCTGCCCATCCATTCCTTCGCCCACGTCTGCTATTTCACGATCCGCTCCGGCGGAAAGACGGTCATCACCTTCCTGTTCGACGCGGTCTATACCTGGGCGGTCACCGTGCTGCTGGCCTTCCTGCTGACCCGCTTCACGGACCTGAACATCGTGCAGATCTACTTCTGTGTGCAGTTCATCGACGTGCTGAAGCTGGTCATCGGCCTGCTCATGCTGCGCAGCAATTTCTGGGCGCAGAACGTGGTTTCGGACATCTGACCGCCCGGCCGCGGTCTCACGCGCAAAACCCCTTGAGGGCGCCGGCCCGGAGGCCGTGGAGCTCCGCTTCCGGAGCCGGCGGCTCCTCGCCGGAAACCGCCGGAAACCCGCGAACTTTTTCTTGATCCCCCGGAAATACCTGTGCTATAATTCTTGTCCGAAAAAGGATATACAGCCCCTTCCCATACTATACGAGGACGGAAAAGGAGTGGATGAACAATGGAAAAAAAGTTTAGAAGAATCGGCGTTCTGACCAGCGGCGGCGACGCGCCTGGCATGAACGCGGCGGTCCGGGCCGTGGCGCGCACCGCGCTGGCGAACGGAATCGAGTGCATCGGCATCCGCCGGGGATGGCAGGGGCTGATCAACTGCGACTTCCTGCCCCTCTCCCGGGCGAGCGTGGGCCATCTTCTTTCCCGCGGCGGCACGATCCTCTACACCGCCCGCAGCATGGAATTCATGACGCCGGAAGGCCGGCAGAAGGCGGTCGCGACCTGCAAGATGCTCGGCCTGGACGGCATCGTCGCCATCGGCGGAGACGGTACCTTCCGCGGCGCGCTGGAGCTGAGCCGCCTGGGCGTCCCGGTGGTCGGCATTCCCGCCACCATCGACAACGACGTCGGCTGCACCAACTACACCATCGGCTTCGACTCCGCCTGCAACACCGCCATCGAGTGCATCGACAAGCTGCGCGACACCATGCAGTCCCATGAGCGCTGCTCCGTGGTCGAGGTCATGGGCCGCAACGCCGGCTTCCTCGCCCTGTACGTCGGCACCGCCGTCGGCGCGACCGCCGTGTTGGTTCCCGAGCATGTGGAAAGCTTTGAGGAGAACGTGATCGAGCGCATCCGCGGCGCCAAGCTGGCCGGCTACACCCATTTCATGGTCGTCGTCGCCGAGGGCGCGGGCAACGCCCAGGAAGTCGGCGCGAAGATCCAGGAAGCGCTGGGCATCAAGCCGACCATCACCGTCATCGGCCACATTCAGCGCGGCGGCACTCCCACCGGGCGCGACCGTGAAACCGCCACCCGCATGGGCTACCATGCCGTCATGGCTTTCGTGGAAGGCCGCGGGAACACCATCATCGGCACGCAGGAGGGCAGCATCGTCGAAATCCCGATTGAGGAAGCGATGACCATGGAGAAGCACCTGCAGATGGACCGCTACAACATCATGGAGATCATGCAGTTCGGAAACAGCCACGAGGATTAATCCTCCGGAGCGCAAACGACGCGCCCGCGGGCAGATGCCCGCGGGCGCGTTTTCCTTTTTCCGCCGGAAGGGCTCAGAAGCCGTGGCTGCCGCCCCCGCCGGAGAAGCCGCCCCCGCCGCCTCCGCCGCCGGAGAAACCGCCTCCGTGGCTGCCGCCGGACCCGGAGCCGGAGCTGATTTCGGTTCTTTTCCGCTGGACCAGCCGGGTCTTGTTGTTCGCGGTCACCAGCGTCACCGCCGCGGCCGCCGCCGCCGTGAGGGGCACCGCCGCGCTCCCCGCGCCGTTCTTCGCGCGGGTTTCGTACCGCCGGCTGATGTACAGGTAGACGCCCAGCAGCGCGAGCACCAGCGCCAGCAGCGCGTTGCTCGCCGTCTTCATGGGCCGGGCGATCTTCTCCCCGGCCAGCATGCCGGCGATCTGGTCAAACACCCGGGCGGCGCATTCGTAGTATTCCCCGCGCCCCGCCAGGCGGAAAACGTTGTCCGTAATGGATTCCGCGTCCGCGCGCGTGACGGTGCGGAAGATCGCCCCGTCGGACATCACGGTCAGCTGGCGGCTGCGCATGTTGATCACGAAGACGGTGCCGCTGACCCCGCCCCCCAGCTTCCGGACGTAGAAGTTTTTCGCCAGGGTTTCATAGTCCCCGGCCTCGAGGGTCGTCCAGAACATGGGCGTGCCGTAGTCGCAGACGGGCAGCATCCTTTCGTACAGGGCCGCCTCCTCCTCCGCCGTCAGCAGATCCGCGTCGTCCTGGATGATAGGAAGGTTTCCCGGAGGGTTTTCCGCTCCCGCGATGCCCGCCGTACAGATCAGCAGCAGGCACAGCAGCGCCGGAAGAATCGCTTTTCTCATGTCTCCGCCTCCTTTTCCCCGAAGAAGGGCACCGGGCGGGACGCGTACTCGTTATGCGCCCGGTTGATGATCACCAGCTCCGCCGCGGACGCCGCGAGCATCGCCGCGGCGCAGGCGTAGTAAATCAGGTCCTCCGCCTGCCCGGCCGCCAGGCTGAACAGCCCCGCCGCGCAGGCCAGCAGGGACAGGATCCGCGGCCAGGACGGCCCGGAGTCCCGCTTCCGCAGGCGCCGGAAGGTATGCACCGCCATCACCGCCACCGCCGCCAGCAGGATCAGCGCCGCGACCGTCCGGAGGCTCGCGGAGGTCAGGGATATTCCCGAATCCGGCAGGATCAGGATCGCCGCGCAGAGGATGGCGCCGAGAATGCCCATCATGGTCCCGGCCGTGCCCTTCAGGTTCTCCAGGGCGCTTGTCCGGACGGCCAGCCGGCCGTCGTGCTGCTCCAGGCGGGACTGGGCCGGCCCGGCGAACTCCGCCTTCTCCTCCCCGAAGCTGGGCTCAAACGCCCGGGTCCGCCGGTTGAAAAGCCGCTTCTGCGCGCCGCTGAAGAGGTACTGCGCCGCCACCGCCAGCACGGCGCACAGCGCCAGCAGCAGCTCCGGCTTGAGGGTCATCGTCATCTGGAGCAGGAAAAAGAGCGCCGCGGCCAGCAGCAGTTCCGCCCCCGCGATCCGGGAGCCGCTGACGGGAACGTCGCAGACCACCTCGCCACTGCAGCCGTTCACCGCCGTATACACCACCCGGTCCCCCTGGCGGTGCGCCAGCAGCCACACAGGCAGCATGACCAGCTGCTCCCCGAACCGGGCGTTCGGCAGGCCGAAGTTCTCCGAAATGTCGCCCTCCATCTCGACGGAATCCATTTCCTTCTTTTCCTTCACGCGCTCCATGAAGTGCCGGACCGCGGAAGCCCCCGCCTCGGCGTGGTAGGTCTCCGCCGGCACGTCCGCCGCCTGGGCGTAGAACCCGCTCAGATAGGCCGGATGGAAGGGGACGGCCTGCTCGGACGTATGCCGCAGCAGCGCCGCCGTCTCATCCTCGAAGGCCGTGGACGCGTCGTACAGGATGCCCTTCTGGGAGAGCACCGCGTCCATGGACAGGTCGTAGGTCTCGTCATAGCGGTAATTGCCCTTGGTATAGCTCTTTTTCCCCTTCAGGCGGGCCGGCCCCCGGGCTTCCACCGTGTAGGACCAGAAGGGAACGTACACCGGCCGGAAGTGGGAGACGGTCTCCGCCTTCTTCAGCGCCGCCGGTGCCAGCAGGTATTTCTTCAGATGTGTCCGGTAGGCCGCCTCGCACGCCTCCCAGGTGACGGAGAAGGGGACGATCATCGCCGGCCGCTTTGTCCGGGCCAGCTTTCCCGTCAGCACCACGTCGCTCCCGCAGAAAGTGCAGAAGCTGGTCGCCCCCGTGTCCGTCGAATAGACCGCGGCTCCGCACTGGGGGCAGTGGTATTCCGTCACCTCCAGCGTATCCTCCTCCGGCTCCGCGGGCAGCCTGTCCATCCCGGTGCGGGTTCCGCACCGGTCGCAGATCATGCCGCCGGAGGCAATGTCGTACCGCAGCCCGCCGCCGCAGGCCGGGCACCCGAACCGCCGCGCAGCGGCGCCCGATTCCGCCATATTCCCTCTCTCCTTTTTCCGGGCGGCGCCCCTTCCGGCAGACAGCCTTCCGCGTCCCGGCCCGCGCTTCCCCGAAGCGCCGCCCCTTCGCCGTCCCGTTTTTCCCGTCCGGGCCGGGCCCCGGCCCCGGACTTTTTCTCCGCCTCCAGTTTACCGCATCCCGGGGATTTTCTCAACCGCGGCGCTGTTTTTCTGCCGTTCCCGCCATCCCCGGGGCCCGTTGTCCTGCCGCTCCTTTTTTCCGCCGTCCCCTCCCGGGCTTCCCGGATTTATGGTATACTGGCATCCGGAGGAAGAACCGGGAGGGAAGCGTATGGAAAAGGCCGTGAAAAGGATGCTGTCCGCCGCGCTGGCGGCGCTGCTTTGCCTGCCCGCCGCGGCGCGGGGCGCGGGCTCCTGGCGGACGCTGGCCGAGGGCGCGGACACGGATTCCTATTTCCTGATCTCGGAATACACCGGCGAGGTGCGCATCACCTTCCTGGGGGACTGCACCCTGGGCGGCCCGGAGAACCGGAAAAACAGCGCCCTGGGCTTCGCCCGCCGCGTCGCGGAGAACGGTCCGGATTTCCCCTTCCGTGAGCTGCGCCGTCTGACCGGGGAGGACGACCTGACCATCGCCAACCTGGAGGGCGTGCTCTCCGACCGGGCGCTGGAGAAGGTCCCGAAGGAATACAATTTCATCGGCCCCTCCGCCTATACGGAAATCCTGGCCTCCGGCGGCATCGACTGCGTCACCCTGGCCAACAACCATTCCCACGACTACGGCCCTGCGGGCTACGCGGACACGAAGGCCGCGCTGGAGGGGGCGGGGATCGCCTGGTTCGGGACGGACGCGCCGGCGGTCTGGCAGAATGAGGAAGGGCTGAAGATCGGCTTCCTGGGCGTCTCCTGGTCCCTGACGGGGAACCGCTACAGGCAGTACGCCGCCCAGGCGCGGATGCTGCGGGACATCGGCTGCGCCGCCGTCATCACGGTGATGCACGCGGGAACAGAGTATGAATACGCCGCGCCGGACAGCTATCAGCGGCAGATCGTCCGCCGGGCGGCCGCCTGCGGCTCCTGCCTGATCATCGGCCACCATCCGCACGTGGTGCAGGGCGTGGAAACCGTGGACGGCGTTCCCGCGGTCTACAGCCTGGGCAACTGCGTTTTCGGCGGCACGACCCGCGCGAAGGACTCCGACGCCCTGCTGGCGCAGGCGGTGCTGACCTTCCGGGAGGGCGAGCTGACGGATCTCGCGCTGCATTTCCATCCCATCTCCATCACCGGCGACAGCCGGTACAATAACTATTCCCCCCGTTTCCTGACGGGGGACGGCGCGGAACGGGTACTGGAAAAGATGCGGAAGTCCACGGGGACGGATCCCGGCGCCTGGGACGAAAGGGAAGGCGCGGTCTGGACGGGCTTTACGCTGCCCGCCGCCCCCTGAAAGAGGCGGAAGGGGCTTCTTTTCCGCTCCTCCGCGCTCCGGCTGCGGGCGGGGAAGCGCGGAGCACATATTATTGCCGAACAGGAAGGCGGCCCTGCCGCCGGAGGAAAGCGGGAAAAACGGATGGCAAAGGTAAAATCGGTCTACGCGTGCACGGCCTGCGGCTATGAAACGCCGCGCTGGGTCGGAAGATGCCCCGGATGCGGGGCCTGGAACACGCTGGAGGAAAGCGTCTCCGCCGCGCCGGAAAAAGGCGCTCCGAAGATGGCGTCCAACCAGCGGCCCGGCACGGGCGCGGCGCCGCTGCTGCTGAAGGATATCCCGGAGGATTCCACCCTGCGCTCCTCCACCGGCATCAGCGAGCTGGACCGGGTGCTGGGCGGCGGCGTCGTGGAGGGCGGGCTGATGCTGATCGGCGGGGATCCCGGCATCGGCAAGAGCACGCTGCTTCTGCAGGTCTGCGCCCATCTGGCGGAGGAAGGGAAGCGGGTGCTCTACATCTCCGGCGAGGAAAGCGCCCGGCAGATCCGGCTGCGCGCCCGCCGGCTGGAGATCAGCACCCCCGGGCTCTGGGTGCTGGCGGAAAACGCGCTGGACGCGGTGGAAGCCCGGATCCGGGAGCTGCAGCCCGACGCGGCGGTGGTGGACTCGATCCAGACCATGTACCGGCCGGAGATGGCCTCCGCCCCGGGCTCGGTTTCGCAGATCCGGGAATGCACGAGCCTGCTGATGCGCATCTGCAAGGAAACCGGCACCTCGATGTTCGTCGTCGGCCACGTGACCAAGGACGGCGCCATCGCCGGGCCCCGGATGCTGGAGCACATGGTGGACGTGGTGCTGTACTTTGAGGGGGACCGCCAGCAGGACTACCGGCTGCTGCGCGCGGTCAAGAACCGCTTCGGCTCCGTCAACGAGCTGGGCGTCTTCCGCATGACCGGAAAGGGCATGCAGGTCGTGCCGAACCCCAGCGAGGAGCTGCTGAGCCACCGGGCCCAGGGCGCCAGCGGCAGCGCCGTCTTCTGCGGGCTGGAGGGAAGCCGGCCCCTGCTGTGCGACGTGCAGGCGCTGACCAGCCAGAGCTATCTGAATTCCCCCCGCCGGACGGTGAACGGCGCGGACGCCGGCCGGATCGCCATGCTGCTGGCCGTGCTGGAGAAGCGGGCAGGGCAGCGGACCTACAACCAGGATGTCTATATCAACGTGGCCGGCGGCCTGGAGCTCAGCGAGCCCGCCGCGGACCTGGCCCTCTGCTCCGCGGTGGTCTCGAGCCTGAAAGATCAGGCCGTCGGGGCGGACATCGCCGTCATGGGCGAGGTCGGCCTGGCGGGAGAAATCCGGCCGGTGCCCCAGTGCGAGCGCCGGGTCGCGGAATGCGCGCGGCTGGGCTTTACGACCCTGATCGTTCCCCGGGAAAACGCCCGGCGGATCGGCAAATCCCCGGAGGGGGTCCGCATCATCGGCGTGGATACGGTGATGCAGGCGCTGAGCGTGCTTTTCTGACCCCGCCTTCCCGCGCGGGAAACCCCGAACGCAGATAAGCGCAGCTCTCCCGAAACCCGGATATCCGCCTGGCGTACCACAAAAAAACGCGGCTCCTCCTGGCAGGGAGCCGTGTTTTTTCCATTCGGCCCGGGATCCTTCCGCAAGCAGGATCCGCGCGCCGGACTCAGTAGGACCCGTACAGGGCCCGGTACTGGGTCGGGGTACAGTTTTTGCTCTCCCGGAAAACCCGGTTGAACGACGCGACGCTGCCGAAGCCGCTCTGCTCGGCCACCTCCCGGATGGGAAGGTCGGTGCGGATCAGAAGATCCACGGCCGACTGCAGGCGCTTCTGCACCAGATACTCGCTGTAGGAATAGCCCATTCTCTTCTTGAAGGAACGGGAGAAGTAGTACCGGCTGAAGCCGACGAAATCCGCCACCTGGTCCAGGGAAAGATCCTCCCGGAAGTGGCTGTTGATGTACGCGATCGCGGTGGTCATGGCCTCCGTGTCCGTGTTCAGCTCCTTCCGCGCGAAGGAGGGGCGGTTCACCCGCAGGAACCGGTTTCCCAGGATGGCGTAGATCTCCAGCAGGCAGCTGAAGCTGGCCGTGTTCCACAGCAGGGGCTGCTCGTTGTAGTACTCCGAGGCCTTCAGCAGCAGCTCCCGGATCTGCTGGTGCGCTTCCGACTCATCCCGCAGGTAGAACACCCGGTTGAAATGGGCCGAAAGCCGCTTGTAATCCGGCATGGTCATCAGCGCCTCCGGCTCGAAGAGAAACAGCAGCCGGCTGGAATTCTCGCCCATGTTCAGCGAATGGGTCGTATCCGGGGGAATGATCAGGATCTGGTCCTTCTCCACCCGGTAGATCTGGGAATCCACGGCATAATCCACCCATCCCTCCAGCGTCAGCACGATCTCCACCGCGGTATGCAGGTGAAAATCATACCGCCAGGGGATATCGGAGAACCAGAGGCGGAAGGACGAATCCTCCGGGTAGGTGACAAACTCCCGCTGGCCCTGCAGCACGCGGAATCCGTCCTCCAGGCGTTTGCTTTCCAATGGAATCCCTCCTTTCGGGATGCTCTTCCCGCCGATTATCCCTTGACCGCGCCCAGCGCCATGCCGGTAACGAAGTACTTCTGCAGGAAGGGATAGACCACCAGGATCGGCACGGTGGAAACGACGGTAATCGCGCAGCGGATCGTGATCGGCGTCGTCTGCGTCGTGCTCTTGATGGCGTCCACGGACGTCTTGGCCGCGTTGGCGCTGGCCTGGGTCGTCGCCAGCTTCATCTTCAGCAGGTACTGCAGGCTGTGCAGCTGCTTCTGTCCGCCGCAGTACAGATAGGTGTCAAACCAGCTGTTCCAGCTGCCCACGGCCACGAACAGGGCGACGGTCGCCATGACCGGCGTGCACAGGGGGAAGATGATCTGCCAGTAAACCCGGATATCCCCGGCGCCGTCGATCCGCGCGGATTCGACCAGCGCGTCCGGAAGCCCCTGGATGTAGGTCCGGATCACGATCATGTTGAAGCAGGAGAACATGGTGGGAATGATATAGACCCAGTAGCTCTTCCCCAGGCTCAGCGTCCGGGTGATCAGCAGGTAGTTGGGAATCAGCCCCGCGTTGATATACATGGTCAGCACCAGAACGGTGGTGATCACCCTGCGCAGCACATATTCCCGCCGGCTCAGCGTGTAGGCCAGCATGCCGGTCCAGAAAAGGTTCAGCAGCGTGATCAGCACGGTCTTGGAGGCTGAAATCCAGGCCGCCTGGTAGACCGCCGGGTCCTCCAGGATGGCCGCATAGCTCTTCGTGCTGAATACCCTCGGGAACAGCCCGATTCCACCCCGCAGGGCGTCCGTGCCGTCGTTGAAGGAATACGCCACCGTATTCAGAACCGGGTAGAGGGTGATAAACATCAGGAGAATGAGAATGATCGCGTTGACGACGGGGAAAACCACGTCATGCCGGCGGGCCTTTCTCTTCTGTACAGGAATGGCTGTCATCTGTATTCCCTCCTCTCAGATCAAAGTCGCTTCGTCCAGCCTCTTGGCGATGGTATTGGCGCCGAGCAGCAGCACGATGGCGACGACGCTCTTGAAGAGGCCGGCGGCCGTGGCCACGCCGTACTGCTGTTTGGAAATACCATACTGCAGGACGAAGACATCAATGGTCTGGCTCCAGTCCATGACAACGGAAGAGCCCAGCAGGTACTGAATCTCGAACCCGGCCTCCATCAGGTGGCCAATGTTCATGATCAGCAGGATGACGAAGGTGGACTTGATGCCCGGCAGCGTCACATGCAGAATCCGCTGCAAGCGGCCGGCTCCGTCGATGGACGCGGCCTCATACAGGCTGGGATCGATGGACGTCATGGCGGAAATGTAGATGATGGTGTTCCATCCAACTTCCTTCCATACGTTGATCACGCCAACCAGCCACCAGAAGTACCGCCCCTCGCCCAGGAAGAAAACCGGCTGCTTCGACAGCCCGAGGGAAAGGATCAGGTGGTTGATTGCGCCATTGCTGGCAAAGATATTCTGCGCCATGCCCACCACGATAACCATGCTCAGGAAGTGGGGCAGGTAGGTCACGGTCTGCACGGTGCGCTTGAAGGCCCTCATGCGGACTTCGTTCAGCAGAATCGCCAGCAGGATGGAGGAAACGGTGCCGAACACCAGGTTGATGACGCTCATGGCCAGGGTGTTCCGGATGCTGTTCAGAAAATCTTCCCGGCTGAAAAGCCATTCAAAATTCTTCCACCCGACCCAGGGGCTGTTGAACAGGCCCAGCTTGGGCTTATAATCCTGGAAGGCCGTGATCCATCCCCACATGGGGCCGTAGTTAAACAGCAGCACATACAGGAACATAGGCACCGACATCAGCATCAGCTGCCACTGGCTTCCCAGCGTGCGGAAGAAGCTTTTCTTTCTGACAGGAATCACAGCGTTTCCCGCGCTTCTTTTACCGATGGTCGACATACTTGTTTCCTCCTTCGGTTGAGCGATGACTTGAAACAGGGAAGGGGGAGAGAACCGGTTCTCTCCCCCTGAGTTTACTGATAGGAATTACTCGTTTCCGAGCACCTTCTGGGCTTCCTTCAGAACCGCTTCCTGCATGTAGTTGCCGAACGCGGTGGCGCTGGGGGTGATTTCCTCCACGAAGGCATCCCACTTGGCGTCGAACTCGGACGGGTCGCACATGATGATCTCGGGCAGGCGCTTGTCCTGAATGTTCAGGAAGTCCTGATGCTCGATTTCCACGGGCGTGTAGTCAATCTGCCAGGCTTCGCCGTAGGGCGCCAGCTCGATGGGCGGATTCACGAAGTCCGCGAACTTGGAGAAACCGTACGCTTCCAGGAACTTCTTGTCATATTCGTTCATCAGGCCGAACACGATCTCATCCTGGTTGCCGGGCTCCCAGCAGTTGCCCTTGAACTCGCCGTCCATGATCCAGCCCTGCTTCTTGGGGCTGCTCTCGAAGAAGGCGCGGGCCTTGTTGTGCATGATCCAGGTGTTGTCCTGGGTGTTGGCGTACTGCTCGGGGGTCATCAGCAGGCGGCCGTTCTCCACGTAGTAGTCTTCGCCTTCAATGCCCCAGTTGAAGATCAGCTGCCACTTGTCGCTCAGCATTTCTTCCCACATGTTGACGATGCGCTCGGCATAGGGGCTGGTGACGGAGATACCGAAGCCGCGGCGGACGTTCGGCAGGGAGCCGTTCAGGTAGTGCTCTTCGATGACCTTGCCGTCCACGTCGGCGGGATCATACACCGGGCCGAGGGCGACGAAGGTGTTCTTGTACATTCCGGCAGCGTTCAGCGCGCTGGTGGCGTTGCCGAAGTCCCAGGCCTGGTCGAACATGCCCAGGATGGTGCCGCTGGACAGCGCCGCGATGTACTGGTCATAGTTCATGACGAAGGTGTCCTTGTTGATCAGGCCCTTCTGGAACAGGTCGTTCAGCTTCTTGTAGTAGGGCTTCGCATAGGGCTTGTCGATGAAGGTTTCGGTGTGGAAATCGGTGTTGCTCACATCGACCAGCACTTCGCCGTCGTTCGGGCGGCCCATCAGGTGCTGAACGGGGTTGATCAGGCAGAAGTGACGCCAGTCTTCGCACAGGATGGCGAAACCGGTGTAGGGGTTGCCGTTCTCGTCGGTGGGATTCGCGGTGATGAAGTCTTCCAGAACCTTGAAGTACTCATCGATGGTCTTGATGGTGGGATAGCCGGCCCACTCCAGAACCTGCTTCTGGATGAAGAAGGCGGGGCCGCCGACCGTCAGGGCAATCTGCGGGCCGTCCGGCAGGCCGTAGTTGGGGATGATGTAGAGCACGTCGTTGCCCTCGGCATCCTTCTCAATCAGGCGGGCCTTCTGGGGCTCGATGTGCGCCCACAGGCGGGGGGTCTTTTCCGGGCTGATGTAGTCCAGCAGGTTGATCAGCGCGCCGTTGGAGATGATCAGGTCAGCGCTGTTGCCGCCGTCGAACAGATCCGGATAATCCTCGTTGGCGATCTTGAGGCCCAGGGTCTCGTCCAGGTCGCCGGCCAGGAACTCGAATTCGAACTTGACGCCGAACTCTTCCTCGATCAGCTTGTAGATCTTGTTGTCATCCGCCGGCTGATCTCCGGGATCGCCGCGGAAAACGGTCAGGGTGATGGGCTCCGCCGCGCCTTCCGCCATGACGGCCGGGATCAGGCCCAGCACCATCATCGCCGCCAGCAGGACTGCCAGAAAACGTTTCATGATTTGTTCCTCCATTCTTCTTTTTTGGAGCGGCACTTCGCTCCTTCTGCTCATATTATGCCCTAATGCAAGCCCTGAATAAATAGACTGTCCGGCGAATTTTGCTCATTATTTGCGATTTTTTTGGTCAGGTTTTGCGATAATGCTTTGCCACTCTTTGCGCAGTCCCTGCGCAAAAAACAAACAGCCTTTCCGCAAAATCAGCATGCCCGGGGCGAAAAAACCCCGCTTCCGGATCTTGACGCGCGGGCCGGAAAAGGCTTATAATGCCGCAAACACAAGGCTTCCCGGCGGCACAGGCGGCGCTCCCCTCCGGCCGGGCCGGGCGGGATGCTCCGCCGCTCAGGCGCCGCAAAAACAGCGTATCACTCCCGCGGCACTCAGCGCAATAAATCAGAACGCAAAAAATACAAAACGGAGGAACGCCCATGACACTGCAACAATTGCGATACGTCATCACCATCGCGGAAACGGGCTCCCTCGGCCGGGCGGCGGAGAAGCTCTTCGTCTCCCAGCCCTCCCTGACCAGCGCGGTCAAGGAACTGGAAAAGGAGCTGGGCCTCACCCTCTTCGTCCGCACCAGCAAGGGGGTGACCCTGACGACGGAGGGGCTTCGCTTCCTGCCCTATGCCCGCCAGGTGGAGGACCAGTACCTGAACCTGATGGAAACCTTCGGGAAGATGGAGAAGCGGCGAACCAGCTTCGCCGTCTCGACCCAGCACTACTCCTTCGCGGTCAAGGCCTTCGTGGAAATGGCGCGGCAGGTCGACGTGGCGGAGTATGAGCTGGCCATTCGGGAGACCCGGACCCAGGAGGTCATTCTGGACGTCAGCCGCATGCGCAGCGAAATCGGCGTCATCTACCTCAACGACAGCAACCGCAAGCCCCTGATGAAGCTGCTCGACCAGGAGGGCCTGAGCTTTCATCACCTGATCAGCTGCGGCGCCTACGTCTACCTTTGGAAGGGGCACCCGCTGGCGGACCGCGCCTCCATCACCCTGGAGGATCTCGGCCCCTATCCCTGCATCTCCTTCGAGCAGGGGGACGCGCCCTTCTATTTCTCAGAGGAGCTCATGTCCACGGAAAAATACGCGCGCCTGATCCGCTGCTGCGACCGGGCGACGGTGCTGAACCTGATGGTCGGCCTGAAGGGCTACACACTTTGCTCCGGCATCATCTGCGAGGAGCTCAGCGGCGTCGACTACGTGACGGTGCCCTTCGCCGCCGAGGATCCCGACCGGGACGCGGCCATGGAGATCGGCTGGATCGACCGGAAGAACAGCGTGCACTCCCCCCTGGGAGAGCAGTATATCGAAGAGATGAAGAAATACCTGAGCTCCGCCCCCTGAGCCGGCGAACCGCTGGAAGGTTCTGCTTCGCAGCTGCCGCCGCCGTGCGGTGTTTGCAGGAAGCTTTTTTCGCCCCGCGGACGCGGAAAAGTGCTCCTTGTGGAAAGCCCGGGGTCTGTG
This sequence comes from uncultured Clostridia bacterium, assembly GCA_947166705.1. Classification (GTDB taxonomy): domain Bacteria; phylum Bacillota; class Clostridia; order Christensenellales; family Aristaeellaceae; genus Aristaeella. Next base: position 39,104 of record CAMVFE010000007.1, on the reverse strand, counting down.
ATATATTAAAGGCAGCCGGAGAAACGGCAAATCGTTGAAAAAAAGAGGGCATATCAGATGGAGATGAACGGCGGAAACGGAACCCGGGTGGCTTTTGTCGGATCGGAATGCTATCCCTTCGTCAAGACCGGAGGGCTGGGCGACGTCATGTACGCCCTTCCCCGCGCGCTGGTACGGGAGGGGAGCGAGGTGCGGGTCATCCTGCCGCTGTATGCCTGCATCTCCCAGAAATACAAGGATCAGATGACCTGGAAGGGTTCCTTCATGATGGACCTGACCCGGGACGGCGGCCGCTTCTTCGTGGGCATCATGGAGCTGACCATGAACGGCGTGATCTACGACTTTATCGAAAACCGGGAGTTCTTCGACTGGGGCAATCCCTACACCGGGCTGTGGGAGGATATCCCGAAGTACTGCTTCTTCTCCAAGGCGGCGCTGGCGGCGCTGAACTATCTGGACTGGGTTCCGGACATCGTCCACTGCCACGACTGGCAGGCCGCCCTCACCCCCGTCTACCTGCGGACCCAGTTCGCGCCGACCCCGGTCGGCTCCGCCCGCAGCGTGCTGACCATCCATAACCTCCGGTTCCAGGGCATCTGCGGCATCGAGCACCTGAAGCACTGGAGCGGCCTGCCCGCGGAGCTTTTCAACTACGACGTGTTCCTGAACGGGGACCACGAGGCCAACATGTTCAAGGGCGGCCTGACCTACGCGGACCGGGTGACCACCGTCAGCGAGACCTACGCCGGGGAAATCCAGACGGATTTCTACGGGGAAGGGCTGAACAGCCATCTGTCCTATCACCGGGCGAAGCTGAGCGGCATCGTGAACGGCATCGACGTGGAGCAGTGGAACAGCAGCGCCGATTCCATGCTGCCCGCCCCCTACGGCCGGGAGGACGTCCTGGCCCGGAAAGCGGAGAACAAGCTCGCCCTGCAGCGCCGCCTCGGCCTGCAGGAGGATCCCGGCCGGTTCATGGTGGGGCTGATTTCCCGCCTGACGGACCAGAAGGGGCTGGATCTGGTGAACGCCGTGTTCGACCGGATCGTGGAGGACGGAACGCAGGCCGTGGTGCTCGGCACCGGCGATCCCCGGTATGAAGGCGCCTTCCGCCGCTGCGAGGAGGCCTACCGCGGCCAGGTGTCCGCGTGCATCATGTACGACGAAAGCCTGTCCCACCTCATCTATGCCGGCGCCGACGCCCTGCTGGTGCCCAGCCTGTTCGAGCCCTGCGGCCTGACCCAGCTGATCGCCATGCGCTACGGCACGGTGCCCATCGTCCGGGAAACCGGCGGGCTGAAGGATACCGTCGCTCCTTTCCGGCCGGAAAGCGGGGACGGCAACGGCTTCACCTTCGACCACTACCGCGCGGACCTTCTGCTGGACGCGGTCTGCCGGGCGCGGGACGTCTACTATAACCGGCGCGACCAGTGGAACGGCATCATCCTCCGGGATATGGAGAAGGACGTCTCCTGGACCCATTCCGCAAGCCAGTACCTGGCGCTCTATCAGGAGCTGAAGGCGCTCTGACGCCTCCGCCCGCGCGGCGCGGGCGCAGTCTGAAAAGCCCCGTCAAAAAACCCCCGGATGCTTTATCCGGGGGTTTTTACCGCTTCGCGGGGGCGCTGGGCCTTCATCTTCTGCCGGCGCTTGTCCTGATACATGATCCGGTCGGCGCGCTGGGCCGTATCCTGCGCGGAGCGGTCCAGCAGCGAATCATATTCCGCGACGCCCATGGCCAGATGCACCTCCTCCCACCGGTGCGCGGCGGCGGCGTTGATCTTCAGCGTCTCCTCGTGGAACCGGCGGATCAGGTCCCGGCGGTTTTCAAAATCCTGCCCCTGCAGGATGGCGGCGAATTCATCCCCGCCGGTGCGGAAGACGGGGCTGTGCTTGAACACGCGGCAGACCAGCCTGCAGGCGGTCTTCAGGTACACGTCGCCCTTTGCGTGGCCGAAGCGGTCGTTGACACGCTTCAGCTCGTTGCAGTCGAAAGCCGCGATGGCAAACGCCGCGCCCCCGGGGTCGTCGGCAATCGTCTCCTGCAGCGCCTCCACGGCCGCCGTGTAGGCCCCCTTGTTCCTGACGGCGGTCAGGGCGTCCGTGTTGGCCCTCCGGCTCAGGTCCGCGATATGGCTGCCCATGTTCTCCGCCATTTTCCGGAAGGTGCCCGTCAGCACGCCCAGCTCGTCGTTTCCGCTGTATTCCGGCGCCACGTCGTAGTTGCCCCGCTCTATCTCCTCCGCGGCCTGCGTCAGCTCCTTCAGCGGCCGGGTAATCCGCCCGGCGTAGTACCACGAGACCAGGATCATGACCGCCAGCACCGCCAGCGACGCGATGACGATCTCGTTCACCAGCCGCCGCCATTCCCCGTCCGTTTCGGACACCGGCACCGCAACCACCAGCCTCATCCCGTTTTCCAGCGGCAGCCAGACCGCCTTCTTCCGGACGCCGTCCGCGCTGTAGCCGAAAAAGGTGCTGTCGCTCAGGTCCTCCGGCAGAAGCTCCGGATGGGATTTCTCCGCCATCGCGTCCATGCGCGGATGGCAGCAGATTTCACCCTCCCCGTTGATCAGGAAGGACTGGCCGCTCCTGTACAGGCGCAGGCTGTCAATCTCCTCCGCCACGGTGGCGTAGTCGATTTCGATCCCCGCGACGCCGATAAACCGTCCCCGGTAAAAGACCGGCTCGTTATAGGAAAAAACCCTTACCTCATCCAGGCCCTCCGTCATGTAGGGCGGAAGCCACACGCTCTCCCCCCGCGCCTTCGGCACGGTGAACCAGCGCAGGACGGACTCGTCGGAGGTATCGTATTCCGTAATATCCGTCGGCCTGTGCTCGGTGAAGCCCTCGCCGTAAAGATTGGTGTACCAGAAGCCCTTCACCCGTTCGGAAACCTCGGGATCGATCCGGTAATAATAGGTCAGGATCCCGTTCGTCCGGCGCGCCATCTCCTCAAAAAAGCTCCGGACCCGGGAAACATGCGCGGCCAGGCGCGCGTCCTCCAGCCCGTCGAGATCCTGGCCGATGAACGCCGTCACGCCGGAAACCGCCTTCTGCGTTTCCGTAAAGTAATAGTTCAGGTTCCGCTGTCCGATCTCGCAAAGCTGGAGCATCAGCTGGTCCGACTCCTGCTTTTCGTTGTTCCGGATAAAAACGACGCAGAGGATCGTCACCGTAAGGACGGCCGCGACAATCAGGCACACCGTCATCGCCGTGATCCTGGTCTTGATTGAATGCATCCTGCTACACACCTTCCCATGCCGGTTTTTCCTGCGCAAAAACCGCTTTCCCTATTCCCGGGTCTCCGGTTCCGGCCCGAACTCGTCCTCAAAATCCAGGGAATGCAGGGGTCCGGAGAAATAGAAGCCCTGCACCATGGCGCACCCGAGCTCCCGCAGCCGCTTCAGCTGCGCCTCCGTCTCCACGCCCTCGGCGATCACCGGGATATTCATCGTCCTTCCGATGCCCAGGATCATCTCAACCATGCCCTCGTCCCTGCTGTCCCTTCCCATGTTCCGGATGAAGGCCTGGTCCATCTTCAGGATATCGACCGGCATCCTGGACAGCATGTTCAGGGAGGAATAGCCGGACCCGAAATCGTCCATCTCCACCAGGAAGCCCTTCTTCCGCAGCTCCGCAACCACCCGGATCAGCTGCTCCGCGTTCTCCGTGTAGACGGTTTCGGTGATCTCCAGCCTCAGGTCCGCCGGCGTCAGGCCGCAGGCGTCCAGCAGCTGGTCCAGCGTCTCCTCCAGCCCCGGATCGGACACATCCACCCGGGACAGGTTGACCGAGACGGGAAGCGTGATCCCGCTCTCCTCGCGCCAGGCCATCACCTTCCGCGCCGCATGGTTCCAGACGTACCGGTCGATTTCGGAAATGCGCCCGTTTCGCTCAAAGAGGGGCACGAAGGTTCCCGGGGAGATCATCCCCAGCTCCGGATGGTTCCACCGGGCCAGCGCCTCCGCGCTGACCAGCCTCGGCGGATCGCACCGGATATCGAAGACGGGCTGGTAATAGACCTCCAGCTCATATTCCTCCAGGGCCCGGGTCAGGTCGCTCTGCAGCCGCTGCTCCAGCTGCTCCCGGCGGCTGACCTCCCCGTCGTAGTAGACCAGATGTTTCCGGAAGCTGCCCCTGGCCATGTTGCAGGCCGTGCGCGCCCGGTCGAAGAGCTGCTCCGGATCCATCCCGGCCTCCCAGGGCATGACGCCCATCCGCAGCCGTATTCCCGCCCCCGGCACCGCCTCGTTCACCCGGTTCTGGAGCACATCGCGCAGCTCCTGGTAATCCGCCCCGCCGCGGCAGTAGATGCCGAACCGGTCCGCCTCGAACCGGCCGGCGATCCCCTCCCGTTCCGCGGCAGCCTGGCAGGTTCCGCGCCCCAGCGCGCTCAGCACCCGGTCGCCCAGCTCGCGGCCCTGCATCGCGTTCAGGGAATGGAACTGGTCGATATCGAGGACGACCGCGTCCATCGGCGTCTCCGGATGCGCGCGGTACATCCGCTCCGCGTACTGGAGGAAGAACCCCCGGTTGTACAGGCCGGTCAGCTCATCCTTCTCCGTATGGACGATCAGGCGCCGGGACCGGCGCTCCGCGCGCATGGTGATCAGCAGCAGCGCCAGCACGGCGCCCAGCAGCACGCCGACCCCGGCGATCACCGCGGTCAGGTGCTCCGACAGGTATTCGGCAAAGGTCAGCTGGGAATCCGCCGCCGTGTAGTTTGATATCGCCGCGTTCAGCGTGGACGCGGGAATCATCCCGATCGCCCGGGACAGGATGGAATACAGCTCCCTGTTTCCCTCCCGGACCGCGAAGCTGTAATCCAGGCCGACGCCGGCCGGCACAGCCGTCAGCTTCAGGCTGCCGCACCGGCGGGCGATGTTGCTGTAGCGGTTGTAGCTGATCAGCACGCAGTCCGCCATGCCGCTGGCTACGGCCTCCAGGCAGGCGTCCGTGTCCCTGTACCACAGCATCTGCCAGGCCGGAAAATGGTCCTTCAGGAAAGCCTCGTAATTCGGGTTCCCCTCGTTGACGGCGGCGATGATCCGGCCTTCCCGGGAAAGCAGGTCCTGGTCCGTCTCGCGCACGACGGCATAGATGTCCGTCCGCGTGACGGGGGCCGTCAGGAGGACGCCCTCCCTTTCGCCCTCGTAGCTGCTCAGGTTGGCGGGAAAAACGACGTCCGTTTCGCCCCGCCGCAGCGCTTCCAGGGCGTCCGCGGCGGTCTGGTAGGCCGCCGGCTCAAAGCTGAGGGACGCGTTGGTCAGGCAGCTCTCCGCGGCCTCCAGATAGTCCCGCAGGGCGCCGGTCAGTTCCCCCGTCTCCTCATCCCGGGCGCAGAAGGCCATGTAATGGTCCTGGTATCCGACGCGGATAGCGCCGTGTGCCGCGAGCCACTCCCTTTCCTCCCGGGAAAGGTAGCCGTAGGTCCCCTCCGCGCTGACATACCGCGCGTTCAGCTGCTGATTGTAAAACCGGTTTTCATCCTGAATCCGGCTCATGGCGTCGTTCAGCTCTTTCAGCAGGTCGGGCCGCGCCAGGCTGACCGCGAAATAGAAATCGGAGGAGCCGATCTTGCACACCGGCCTGGTCCGCTTCGGCCGGGAAAAAGCGTCCAGCTCCACGTACGCGTCCAGCTTCCCGGTCTCCAGCATGGCGAGGGATTCCTTTTCCGATCCGGACACCTCCACGAGGTCCGCCGTCACCCCGTTCTCCTCCGCCCATTTTTCGAAGAGTGCCTTCTGGATGCTGCCGCGGTTGACGCCGACGGTTTTCCCGTTCAGCGTCGCCGCGTCCCCGGGCTGAATCTCCCGGTTGTCGGCGGCGATATAAATGTAGTATTCCTCCGTGCCCATGGGCAGGTCGGAAAACAGCATCCGCTCCTCGCGCCCGGCCACCCTGGACACGTCGCTCATCAGGTCGATTTCCCCGGCCTCCAGCATCTCCATCAGATCCGGCCAGCTGCCGGTGACGTACTCATACCGCCAGCCGGAATAGGCCGCGATCTTCTGCTGGTAATCGTAGGCATACCCGGACCTGCGGCCGGACGCGTCCATCCGGTTGAATGTCGAATCGTACCAGCCCACGCGCACCGTCTTCCCGGCCTGCTCCGCCCGGCCGCCCGGCAGCGCGGCGGCCAGCAGGATCAGGCAAACCCACAGCGCGGTCAGCTTCAACCGTTTCATCCGTTCTCTCCTGACATGTCGTATTTTGCGCGGCCCCGCGTCCGTCGCTTCTCCGCTTCTCCGCGTACGCAGCCCCTTCCGGCGGCCCGCGCCGGTCATTCCGCGTCCCGCGGGGCGGCCGCCCGCTTCTCCAGGTACATCGCCCGGTCCGCCTCTCGCAGGTACTGCTCCGCTTCGCTCTGGACGGAAAGGCCGTCCTCCTCCGGCGGAACACTCCTGCAGCAGCCGATGCTGACCGTGACCCGGTAGCTTTTCCGCTCCTGCCTCACCCGTTCGCCGAGGCGCTCCCGCACGCCGCGGATAAAGGCCTGCTCCCGCCGCGCGTCGTAGTTCTTCGCCAGCACGACGAACTCGTCCCCGCCGGTCCGGACGCAGATCTCATCCGCTCCGGCGCTGGCCCTCATCGCGTCCGCGATGGCCCGCAGGCAGAAATCCCCCTCCGCGTGGCCGTAGCGGTCGTTCACCTGCTTCATGTGGTTCATGTCGATCAGAAACACGGCAAGCTCCGTCCGCGCCGAGCGGCATTCCTCATAGTAGCTTTCGAAGAACCGGTAATACCCGCGCCGGTTGTACAGCCCCGTCAGCGTATCCGTCTGGTACAGCACCTCGAGCTCCTTCACCGTCTCCGCCAGGCGGTTGCGCGACAGCCATCCGGTCATGATGGCGCTCACCGACACCAGCCAGCTTTTGATGTGCAGCTGCTCGCTGGCCGCCAGGTCGGGGTTGACGATCATGTAGCCCAGGAAATACTGCAGGTGGTGAATCGGGAAAATGTAGTACGGCGTATCGTCCTCCATCATCTCCCGGGGCAGCAGCTGCCCCTTCGGCAGGCGCTGCCGGCGGACCCTTTCGCCGCGCAGGCGTCCGCAGACCACGCTGAAGGTTTCGTTTTCCAGGTCCTTCCGGTCCCCGATCTGCTTCAGGCGGTCCCATCCGTCCACGAGGCAGAGCGCCGCGTCCCGGAAGCCCGTATTCCGCAGGCAGGCTTCCTCGATCTCGTTGTAGATCTCCTCCACCGTGCTGTCCATGGCGCCGCCGAGTACCATGTTGGTGTTCGCCAGCGCCAGCGCCTCCAGGTTGGAAACCGTCCGGATGTACCGGTCCCGGACCGCGTCCCCGCGGCCTGCCGTTTCCCGGCCGCACCCGCAGGACCGGCGCAGCTTCAGGTCACCCGGCACCGCCGTCGTCCGGGGCGCCTCCTCCCCGGCGGCGAGCCTCAGCGCGGTTTCCATGCCCAGCTCCCCGACCCGGAAGAAGGGCTGCGCCGAGGTGGTCAGGGAGGGCTCGCTGAACGCGGCGCGCTGAATGTCGTCGTACCCCGTCACGATCACGTCCTCCGGCACGCGGAATCCCCGCTTCTCCAGCGCGGAAATGACGCCGATCGCCGTATAGTCGTTCACGCAGGCGACGGCCTGCGGCAGCTCCGGCTTTCCCTCCGCCCGGCGGCGTTCCAGCATCCGGTCCACGATGTCCTCCCCGCATTCCGGCAGCAGGGTGCCGTAAAAGATCCGCTCCTCCCCGCAGGGCAGGCCGTGCGCCCGCATCCGCTCCCGCCAGATGGCGGCCCGCTCCCGGCAGAAGGACCGCTCCGTCGGCCCGGACACGTAGACGAAATCCCGGCATCCGTGAACCTCCGCCGCGTGGTCGATCACCTCGCCGAAGGACCGGTTCTGGTCGTTGAAAATGCTCCAGGTCCCCTCCCTGCGGGTGCCCAGCGTCACCACGGGGCAGGGCGCCTTCCGCTTCAGCTCGTCGATCGGCTCGATCAGCGTCTCGGTCATATAGGTGTCCATGGAGATCAGCGCGTCGTACTCCCGCAGGTCCGGCAGGAGGTACACGGCGTAGTCGCCGGTGTCGTAGTCCCGGTAGCGCTCGTAGCCCCTGCTGGTGTGATTGTCCGCAAAGCTCGTGAAAAAAGTACCTTCGCGTTCCCGTCCCGCGCGGCCTTCAGCATTCCGTCCACGGTCTGGCGGACCATGTCCTCGTAAAGCGCGGAAACAAACACCGCGATGGTTTTCCGCTCCATGCCGGCCCTCCTTTCGGGAATACAGCTCCGCGCCGGGCGCATGCGTCCGGCGCTTTCGCTGGGCTGTAATTCATCTGTTCTGGGTCTGATTGTACTCTTTTTCCCGAAAGAAGGGAAGAGAAAAAAATCCGGGGCGGCTGTGCGCCCCGGTCCAGTCAGGGAATATGCTCAAAAAAATCGTCCTTCTTCACGTCCGCGCCGACCCGCGTCCGGTAAAGGCCAAAGAGGGCGTTGTCCATCTCCCCGCCGTCCTCCACCATCCACCCGTGCTGGGTCTGGGTCCTGTGCCAGCTCATGGCGTCCATGGCGGCCTCGATCGCCGTCCGCCCCTCGAAGGCGCTCAGCCGCCGGTGCCAGTCCATACGGATCTGATTCTCCGGATAGAGATGGATATAGATCTTCGGCACGTCCCAGGTGCCGTACTTTTCCGCCTGCTCCGGATACACGGAGGCGTACGGGGCCAGCTCCGCGCACTCCCGCCCGAGCCAGCTCATGGCCTTGTGCATGCCGTGGCCGTATTCCCCGTTCACGTCGTGCAGAAGCACCACGTCCGGCCGGTATCGGCGGTACAGCTCCGTAAACCGCTCCAGCAGCTTTTCCTTTCCGCCCCACTCCTGCAGGACCCGGTCCATATCCTTCGTGGTAAAGTCGACGAACTGGCAGTGGATCGGGTGCGTCCGCACCCCGCAGGCCCACAGGCAGTCCAGCAGCTCCAGCCGGCGGATGGAGCGGTTCATCGCCCCGCAGACCACCAGCACCTTTTTGCCCAGCTCCCCCGCGTAGTAGGGCAGCGTGCCGCCGAACCAGAGCATCTCGTCGTCCGGATGCCCGGCCAGCAGCATCATGTCCACCTTGTCCCCGGGCGCTTCCCAGAGCTGCACGTCCTCCGGCGGCGCGCCGGGGGTCAGCACCTTCATGTCGCAGATCACCAGCGCCTTCATCGGATCCTCCCGGCAGACGATGAGCAGGTCGTCCAGCGCCGGCGTCCGGATGTACTGGGCATAAAAATCGTTGTCGCACTGCGCGACCGTCACCCACGCGCCTTCCGCGTTCCGCGCCCGGATATCCAGCGGCCCCGGCTGATAGTGCCACTGGATGTACAGCGCCCCGATGGTTTCCCCCTCCGGCGCCCGGATCTCCAGCCCCCGGGTTCCTTCCCAGAAGCCGGTCGTGAAGTCCCGGGTATAGCTTCCGTCCGTCAAATAGTGCTTCTCCCCGGGGTGCCCGTTGAAGGTGCATTCCCGGCCGATATCCCGGGCGGGTCCCGCCTCCGGATCCGCCGGCGCGGGCGGCAGCAGCGTCGGGGCCGGGGTGGGTTCTGCGGTGGGTTCCGCGGTCACTTCCGGCGTGCAGGTCGGGGCCGGCGCGCCCTCCGCTTCCGTCCCGGCGGCGGGCGCCTCCTGCCCGGCCTTTTCCCCGAAGGGCTGGTAAACCCCGCTGACGAAGCTGTCGTACATCACCGTGTACCGCGGATGCGTCCGCCATCCGGAGCCGGTGCTCTGCCAGTCCTTGTATTCCACCAGGCAGCCGGGCACCGCCGCCCGGAAGCGGTCAATCTCCTCCTGGGTCAGGCGCGGGTTCGACGAGATCCACAGCCGCTCCAGGTTCACGCAGCTGTACAGCGGCGTCAGGTCCGTGATGTCGTTGTGGCAGAGGTTCAGGTCCAGCAGCCGCGTCTTCCCGGCCAGCGGGCTCAGGTCCGTGATCTGCTGCATGAACAGCTCCACGTATTCCAGATCCTCCAGCTCCGCCAGCGGGCTGATGTCCGTGACCGGAACCCGGCTGTCGACGACGATCAGCCGCCGCAGCTTCGGCCACGCCTTCAGGAAGGACAGGTCGCTCACGTTGTTGTGCCCCACGTCCAGCGCCAGCAGGTCCGGGCAGTATTTCAGCACCGGCGCCAGATCCTCCGCGGTGTACCGGGGATCCTGCCGGCCCTTCAGGGTGGAGTAGGCCGTCGCGCCCTTCCGGAACGCCATGCCGTTCACCCGGACCGTCCAGTCGAAGGCGATCGCCGGATAGTCGGAAACCAGCGCCTCCATCTCCGCCAGCGGGTGCCGCGCTTCCGTCATGCGGACCTCCTTCAGGTCCGGCATGCAATCCAGCAGCGTCCGCAGGTCCTCCATCTTCAGCCGCCGGCTCAGCGTCGTCCCGTTGTCCGCCCGGACCGCGTCCATGTCCAGCCGCGTCAGCCCGCTGTCCAGCCGGATGCCGCCGTTCAGGTCCAGCGTCAGATGAAACCGGATCTCCGGGCATCTGGCCTTCAGCGCCCTGGCCGCGTCCAGGCGGACGGGCGTCGCCGACAGGTCGCACGCCCGCAGGGCGGGATGCGCGGCGAGGATCTCCGCCAGCTCCTGCGCCTCCTTCGCGTTCAGGCTTCTGAACTCAAGCGCGGCCTCCGCGGCATCCTCCGGGATCTCCGGAACTGTCAGCGCCGCCGCCGATCCCCAGACCGCCGCCAGCAGAAGTATCAGCGCCGCCCATTTTTTCATGGAGCTTTCGTCTCCTTATTTTTTCTTTCCGTCCGCCATGTCCGTGTAGACCCTGTCGCTCGTGCCGATGCCGAAGAGCTCGTGCTGGTTCCGCGGGCTTCCCAGCGCGGTCCCCTTGCCGGTCCGGTTCAGCCGGTGCCCCATGAAGACCATGACCGCCGTGCTGCCGCCGTCCACGTTCATCGCCTGGGTGCAGCCCCGCGCGTACATCAGCTCCGCGAGGGTCCAGAGGTCGAAGCCCTTCTCGCCCTTCCCGGGCATCTTGCCCTCCGCCATGACGAAGAACAGGTGCCCCGGCGCGATCATCCCGTAGGCGCTGCGGGGCTCCGGCACCTCCGCGCTGTATCCGTTGTAGATGCGCATCTCCCCGTCCCTCACCAGGTACGGCCCGAAGCTCAGCGCGTCGTGCACGTCCCCCTGGGCCAGCAGCTTCGCCGCGGAAATCTCGCCCGCGGCGTACACGCTGAAGCTGCCGTCGTCCCGGACGGCCAGCGTGTCCAGGTTCGGGAATTTCATCGAATGCCGCTCCTCGTATTCGTGGAGAACCTGCCGCTGCCGGATGATGTCACCGGTCGGCCACTTCTTCTCCGCGCGGTTCGGATAGTAATCCCCGTTCACCGCGAAAACCAGCCGCGAGGTCTGCGCCAGGGTTTCCGGGTAGATCTGCTGGTCCCGGAAGGCGGCGTTCACGTAGGTGTGCTGGCCGAAGCTCTCCGCCTCCGGCCGGAAGATGACGCTGGCCTCGAACCACCGGTGGGGAACCTCCGGCATGGCGTACCGCACGATCTCCACCTGCAGCGTCCGGCTCAGGTAGGCCCACAGGCCCTTCTCCTCATCCTCGTAGACGAACTCCTCCGCCCCCTCGGGCAGGTAGCCGTCCGCGTCCCGGTCCGCGGGGTAGGGGATCTCCGCCGGGTCCGCGTGCTCCGCCGAAGCGAAACGGTCCTCGCACCAGGCGCGGATCGCCTCGCCGCTCCGCTCCGCCAGATGCCCGGCTGCCTCCTCCGCCCGGTCGAAGCCGCAGCTGTCCGGCACCGCCCAGATGCCGCTCTCCGCCGCGCTCTCGCGGTTCCAGGCGGGATCCGCCGCGTTCCTCACGGCCTCCGGGGCGACGGCCTCCAGCTCCGCGTCCGTCGCCAGCAGCAGGGGCTGCATGCTCCGGCACCATCCGGCCAGCACGGCCATCGCGTCCGCGCTCCGGCCGTCCGGCGCGTATACCACCGGCGCGGTCCGCAATCCCGCGTCCCACAGCCGGTCCCAGGCGGCGGGCAGCGCCGCCTCCGTGCCCATCGCGGCCACGGCCGTCTTCCTCCCGGCGGAAAGCAGCGCGCCCAGCGTCCGCGTGTCGATCTCCTCCAGCGTCCGCGCCGCCATCAGGACATCCGTCCGTCCGCCCTTTTCCCAGCGGTGAACGTATTCCGGCAGGGCGCCGGCGGTGAAGCACCGCGCCTCCAGCACGGTGCAGGCCTCCGCCGCCGGAAAGGTCAGCAGCATCCTGGCCTTCCCGGTGATTCCGCGGGTGTCAAACAGGATCTGCACCCCGGGCCGCTCCTCGCCGACGGCGGTCTGCCATTTTTTCTTTTCGTTCAGGATCTGCAGCTCCGCCTTCGCGGGCTCCGCCGTCAGCCGCAGGTACACCGCGGCGCAGCTTCCGTCCTCCGGCAGCACCAGGAAAAACCCCGTCTGCCGGTCCTTCTTCAGGGCAAGCCCGGTCTCGTCGCTGCCGTCCCGCAGGGGTTCGCCGTCGGTTTCCCGGTCGCTGCCGTTACGGATTTCCACCGCGATCTCCCGGGCGGGCTCCTCCGCCCGGCCGGCGGCGCACAGGGGCAGCATCAGCAAAGCCGTCAGCAATGCCAGCGCTCGTTTCATTCCGAATCAGGCCTCTTTTCTCACGCGCGTCCGCCGGTCAGGGTTTCACCAGCGTCGCGAAATAGATGATATCCCCGATGTCCCGGGTCTTGAATTCCCGGGCGTTGACCTTCTCTCCCGCCAGCACGATGCAGGTGGAGTTGCCGCCGTCCAGGTTGTACGCCTGCCGGACCGTGCCCAGCGCCTCCAGCAGGTCCACGCATTCCGGAACCGTCAGCCCAGGCTGATCCTGCTCCGGGCCCTCCGTCGCCAGGAAGAGGTATTCCAGCGGCCCCGTCTGGCAGAAGATCATCCGCTGCGCCCGGGTCGGGTAGCCGCAGCTGGTCTTCGCCTTGTAATCAAACTCCGCTCGCTTCCCGTCGATGATCAGCCCCGGGCCGAAACAGAAGGCCTCCCGCACCTCATGCTCCGACTGGAAGGCCTCCAGGTCCTTCGCGCCGATGCCGGGCAGGATGTGCAGGTCCCCGTTCTCGTCGATAATCAGCCCGTCCCGCGTGTAGGCCGGCACGTTCCGCACCATCTGCCCCTGCCGGTACACGATGCCGCTGTTGTGTCCGCAGTAAAAATCCCCGTTCACGGCCAGTACGGCGTTGCTGCGCCGGGCCATCGCGTCCGCCTTCGTCTGCACGAGGCTGCGGGGCGCTCCGGCGGTGGCGGTGCGCAGCTGGCTCGGATCCGATATTTTCACGTAGACGTAATAAATCTTCGTATCCATCGCCGTCCCCGGAACAATGCGGACCGAAACCGAGCCGTCGTCATACCCCAGCCCGTCCTCCGACACCGCGGAGGAAACCGGGGGATAGGGCGCGGGCCCTTCCGGCGGCAGGGATTCCGCGGCCGCAGCGGCGGTCAGAACCGCCATCAGGATCATCAGCGCCCGCATCGCGCGCTTCTTCATCCGACATCCGCTCCTTCTTGTTCCAGGCCTTCTGGGAAGCCTGTCCACAAACTATACAATAATCCACCTGCTATTTCAAGCCTTCCCGCCGCCCGCGGCGCGGCGGTCCGTCCGTCCTGACGCCCTTCTCACGGCTTTCTCTTTTGTGCGCCCCGGCATCTTTCCGGCCTCCCGCTGCGCCCTGCCGGCCCGCCGGCCCGGCGTCTTTCTTCCGCCCGTTCCCACCGCCCGCGGCGCACCCTTTTCTTCCATATAAAAGCCCGGTTCTTCCGAACCGGGCAATGATGCCTTCCTTTTACGCTTCCCTCCGGCATCCTTCCGGAGCCTTCCCCGCGCCTCAGGTTTCCGGGAAGGGAAGATAGCCGTGGAATACGAGCTTGCTGCCGTTTTCGTCCGTGCAGTACAGCTTCTCGCCGACTCCGTACAGGGTTTTCTGAACCGGCAGGCCGCCCTGATACGTCCACTTTCCGTAAGCCGGAATGTCCACCGGGAGTCCGTTCGCCTGAATGTCCTCCGCCGTCACCCGCATGCTGATGTTCTCGCCCTTCTTCGAGAAATAAACAGCCTCCACGCTGTCCACCTTCAGGGCGATTCCGTTCTTCTCAAAATAATCAAAGTCGTAAATATAATAATCCGTGGACTCCCCGGTCATGATGCTCAGCTTCGGCGTCACCGTCAGATAAGCCTTCCCCTCCTGGTTCTGCTCAGCCTCCGCGAACTCCTCCCGGGTATAGACGGTCCCGTCCTTCGCCATAAAGGTCAGCGGCAGCTCCTTCGGCTTCAGCGCCGGAACCAGCACGAACCAGACCAGCAGCGCCACCGCCGCGAGTCCGCCGGCCAGCGCGGCCCAGCGCCATTTCCTGCGGCCCGCCTTTGCGGAAGCGCCTTCTTCGGCCTTTTCCGTCCCGGGCTCCGCGGCGGTATAGGGAGTCCCGTCCGCCGAGCCGATGCCTGAGTCAGCATTCTCCGCCCCGGAAGCCTCCGTTTCCGGCTCCGCGCCGGTTCCTGAAAGCGCGTCTTTTCCGCTGAGGCTGCCCTCTTCCGAATCGGCTGTTTCCGCCGTCCCTGTTTCGGAGGCGTTCCTGAACTCCGTACCCAGGATTTCGGACAGCCGCTGAACCATCTCCCAGTCCGGCATGCGGCGGTCCTGCTCCCAGTTCGCTACCGCCGAGCGCGACACATTGATCTGCGCCGCCAGCTCGTCCTGCGTAATTCGTTTTTCTCTCCGGGCCTTCCGGATCTGTTCTCCCAAGCTTTCCACGTCTGTCCCTATTCCTTTCGTATCGGATAACAGAAACTTTACAACATTTTTCTCTTTTTTTCAAGCTGACTGGATCGTGCATTTTCCTTGTGTTCGCAGCCTTTGTGTCGCCTTTTCCTGCTTTTTGAGACACCCGCCACGGCAGTGACTCACAAATGACACGTTTCGTGTCGTGACTTTTTCTGCCGCGGTTTATAACATGCAGGCAAACAGATATATCTTTTCTTATCAGTTCCTGTCGGATTCCTTACATACGTTCCCATTGTCAGGTTATTTTCATTGCATCAGCCGGAAAAGGGAGGGGCAGCGGCTTATGAAAAAAGCAGCAGGTATTTCAGGTCTGGTTCTCGCCGTCGTGTTTATGATCCTTGGCTTTACAACCGCCGCACCGGATAAATACATCAAATCCTACGGCACCGGGAAGATGACGGAATACGTCGGCGGCGACGCCTATAACTTTATAATCGAGGCTTCCCTGCGCGGCGGCGAGATTTCCGGAGCGCTGACCGCTAAAGCTGTTTACTTTGCCACGGCCGCATTATTAGGGATCGTTTCTCTTTCTTTACTGGAACCAGACCAGACCGAAATGATTCGAAAAGCTCTGTCTGCCCTGGAGAAAAAACTTTCCGCTTCAAATGAAAACATTCATGCTTTGCAGGCCGGGATAGAAAAATCGATTAACAATGGTATACAAACTCAGACGGAAAATGTAATTCAGCCCTTGAAAAACGAAATCATTCCGGAAAAACCGGATTCTTCTGATAACGAACCAGATAATTCCTCAAGCAATGAAATAACAGAGCAGCAGAACGCGACAAATCAAACATGAAAGAGAGGTTTAATACACTTACTTGCTCAGACACCAGAATGAAGGGAGATGAGATCAAAGCATATTGTTTTTCCGTGAATATAAACCTTACAAAAACCAGTACCTCAAAGTTTTAGAAGGAAGAGAAAAAAGATGATGAACAAGATAAGACGGCATCTCTTGACAATAGGCATTCTGATCATGGTGGTGCTTATCCAGGCGGTTGCTTATGGTGCGGATAATCAGAAATTCGTTAAAGGTATCAAAGTATCTCAAAATAATGTTACGATAAATGTTGGACAATCATTTATGCCTGAAGTAACAATTTCTCCATCTGACGCCACTAATCGGGAATATACATTAAGGTCCAGTGACAGTTCTGTTGTAAGAGTAGATGGCTATAGCATCAAAGCAGTTGGCGGCGGTCATGCGACAATTGAGATATCATCTAAAGACGGAGGAAAGGCCAAAACCAAATTTACTGTCTATGTTCCCAGTCTGACAGGGGGGACTCAAAAAGCATATAGTATTAATTCACTAAAAGATCTGGAAATTCATTTGTCCTTTTTTGGGAAGAATTACAGCGATGTTACAATCATGTCATCCGTTAAAGATATTATTGTTGTAACGCCATTGCTAAAAGGGACAGATTTGACTTTGAAAGTCAGTGCGTTGAAACCAGGGAAAACCCGTATTACTGTCAAAGATAAAAATGACATGAAAGCAACGCAAACTTTTGATATTACAGTCGGATCAAACGCCATTCCGAATGCCAGAAAGATTATAATCAATGATGTAAAACAGAGTCGGAGATATATTTCGGTGAATGTAACAAATCAGACTGGCAACGGATTAAAACATATTTATTTCTCTGTATGCCTCTATGATGATACTGGCAGATTACTTATGCCTTCCGATAAAAGTCCGTCGAAGTGGCATGATTTTTTATATAAGGCGCAGGTATTTGATACCGGCTATCCTACAGGAGCTTTGAAAAACGGTAACTCCGTAAAAGGCATTGTTACATTGTATTTGAACGAAACGCTACGATCGCAAAAATTCTCCCGCATTGAGGTTGCTGTAATTGGTTATCAGCCGGCAACGGTGACGGATTTTACCGATGCTGATCCTGTCAGCATTCCTGAAAGCCAGTGGGCGTGGTTCTCTTCGAAAACAAAGGGATATATCAACGCTTCATCTGCTTATAATAATTATCGCACTCCCAAATACGACAATAGTGTTTCTTCCATTATTTCTGAACTCAACACAATAAATTTTTTCAGAGGCATAGAAGGATACTATCTTAATACGAACTACGCAAAAGCATATGGTTTCCATCATCCGGGATTATGGATAACCGAAGTTAATGAAAGCTGGGCCAAACTTTACAAAATCGAATCAGGGGATTTGCTCTGGGGTATAGATAGCATAACCTATATGGATGAGCCGTATCTTGAAGATGTATTTCGTAATGAACTGTTCAAGGAGGATCGCACATTAACGCTTCAGATGGAGCGAAAAGGAAAAGACTACAATGTTACAGTGAATCCAAAGGATTATTACTCTGCCAGCAGCAATGAGCTTTTCTATTATGATGAGGAAAATCGTGGGTTAGCAACAGAAGAAAAAGTATTTGAAATAAGACATTCGGCTCCGACGGCAACCCCTGCCCCAGAGGCAGATTCTGCATTGGATTCTTTTAAATGGTATCCTGATGATAAGCCAATCACATTATATCAGGAGCACAATATAGCAATCAAATTCGGAGGCCTGAGTGATACACAATCATCCGGAATGGATTTCAATTTCAGAATTGACATCTCCAACGACAGTTCTGATACCGTTAAGTTAGACATAAATCAGGTTCTCTTTAATGATTGCTGCGTCCCGATAAAAAACGCTTCAGAAATCATTATTGACGAAGAATCAAGAGTGCTTATGTCTACACTCTTTACATGGCTTGTTTCAAGTGATGATATTTTGGATGGCTATGGTTTTGACAAAATAACAAAGATTGAATTGGTGTTTACTCTAAAAAGTGATCAAAAAACGTTTTTTAAAGACAGATCATTCATTATTAATACTGAATTATCTGTTTGTGACATTATGAAAGGTGATTCGGAATTTGCAAAGAAATATCCCAATGGATTTACCGGCGAAGCTTTGGATCCAGGCAAACTGCAGGTGTTGTACGATGATAGTTACATCTCACTTTATTGGATCGGACTGAAAGATACTCATGATTCAGACATGTACTTCCATCCTGCAATATTGATTATTAATAAGTCTGATCAGGCTTTGAATTTTGATCTTGGAAATATAAAAGTCAACGGGTATGTGATGAAAGTCATAAACAGTTCTAGCGTTACGATACCAGCAGGAGCAAAGTATTATACAAACATTTTCTTCAAATGGCTGATCCCTTCAAGTGTTCTTATTGACGAGTATCAGTCTGACGTGATTGATAACTTCAGGTTTAATTTAACAGTAAAAGACTCCAACAAAAAAAAGCTTGTTGACAATGCCAAAATCAGAATTGATACTTACATCGATCTTTATGAACTCATGGACGGCAACAAGTATTTCACCGATAAATATCCATCAAAAAAGACACTCTGAAGACTAATCGCAGGAGTCTTTGGAGAAAAACCGAGCAACTCGAAAAAGAAGGATGTAATTATAAACAGAGATGCATGCAGGCAACACTGGTTTTACATATTCTTATGGGACGTAGGACCCTACGGAGGACATGGTTTCAAAAGGTACACCTTTTGATAATCAACCCAAGCAAAGTAATGCTCAAAGAGGGGGATACACTATGGCACTCATCAATTGTCCTGAATGCGGACACGAAGTCAGCAATACGGTTCAGCAGTGTCCACACTGTGGTTACTCAATCAACGGGCAACCTGCACAAGCACAAAAAAAGAAGTCAAAAACAGGGCTCATTATTCTTATCGCTGTTCTTTTAGCTGCATGTACTGCTGCGTGCTATTTATTTGTTATCCAACCACAGCAAAAACTTTCTCAAGCTGAAACGTTAATCGCTAGAGGAAAGTTTAGTGAGGCTGAAGTTATTCTGTCTCAGCTTGGCAATTCGGAAAAAAAGAACGATCTGCTTGTTCAGATTACAGTCGCTGAAATTGAGGAGTGTATAAAGTCTGGGGATTATTCTGGCGCAGAAAGAAAGATTAGCACGGTCCCTGAAGGAAGTGTTTCTCCGGAACTGAAAGCAGAATTAGCATCAAAGCAAGCTGAAGCATATATGATTCAAGGGAAGTACGAAGAAGCTGATGCTATGCTCGATAGTATCGAACAGACCGAGGACGTTATCAAGCTTCGTGAAGAATTATCATATGAATCTCGCGCTTTCTCCTGTATTAAAGCCATCAAAAAAGTGTTAAAGAACCCTGATTCTCTGTCAATATATGAAATTACTTTCTATCCTGATACAGTAAAAGATACTGAAGCAAGCACTGATGATAATCCGGTGTATGTTGAAACAGAGCCTTCTTGTGTGATGCATTATGGGGCTCAGAATGGATTCGGCGGTAATACTACGAGTTATGCGTATTTTACTTGGGGCGGAGAAGAATATTCTCTTCTTGGCGCTGTAAATTCACTGGATGAAGACGATTTAAATTCAAAAAGTGACGATTACTGGTATGACTATCTAGTGCTTCTTTCTATTCAAAGTGCAATGAAAAAAGAGCCAGTAGGATCGCTGAACATTGAACGTGTCCAAACGCTTCTAAAGAATAATAGCTACAGCATCATCAAAATCATCAAATAAACAGGCATTGTTCAGGTTGTTTACCGATTTCGTCGGGTTATTGATGACTACTAACGCAGAAAAGGAGAAAGTAGCAATGCGATCATTAAATGAACTGTTAAGGGATAAAGCAGATGTAAACGGGCTTGATAATCATCAGCTAAGTGAAGCTCTATCAATACCGGAGTGTAGGCTGGAACGCATTCTGTCAGGAACTGAGCAGTGCACGTTTGATGAGTTGCGTAAAATATCCGATGTTTTTGCCTGCCCCATTATTGATCTTTATGTTGCAGCTGGCTTTTTGCGAAATGAAGATTTGGAACAATATCAACGTGTTTTTAATGGAACTGAAAATCTTTCTGAACCCGAAATGGAACATATTCAGGCAACGATATACATGTTTAATAAAAGTAGGGGATTAGTTAGAGAGTACATCTGATTATTATTTTACCCCGAAAGGCTGTGTTAGCATGAGCATTTTTAATCGTCAGATAGAAATGATGCCACGAGACCAGATGAGAAGGCTGCAACTCAATCGTTTACGCCAGATGGTTGATTATTGCATTGAGAAAATTCCATTTTATACAGAGCAGCTTTCCCGAGCGGGCATTCTTTCAGGACGTGATATAAAAGACCTCAAGGATATTGAAAGAATACCTTTTACTACCAAAGATGATTTGAAAAATAATTATCCGAACGGGTTTCTGGCTGTACCAAGGGATAAAATTGCTAGAATCCACGCTTCTTCTGGAACTACCGGGAAACCAACTCTAGGTTATTATACGAAAAGGGATATGAAAACATGGGCAGAGGCATCTGCTCGTGTTTTGTGTCTAAACAGTATTGAAGCAGAAGATGTTCTGCAAATATCGGTTGGATATGGTTTGTTTACCGGGGCCCTTGGATTTCATCAAGGCGCAGAGCTTATAGGTTGTACAATTGTACCAGCTTCAACTGGAAATACTCAAAAACAGCTCGTTATGCTGCACGATGTAGGCGTAACTGCTCTTATGGCTACTCCTTCGTACGCAACATACCTTGCGGATTTAATTAGCCAAACAAAAATTCCTGGCGACGAGTATAAAATCACAAAAGTATTATTAGGAGCTGAAAGATGCACGAATGGGATGCGGAATACCATAGAAAAGAAACTAGGTGTGCCGACATTTGATAACTACGGATTAACCGAATGCTTTGGACCAGGAGTCGCAGGAGAATGCGATGCCCATTGTGGAATGCATATATCCGAAGATTTGTTTTACCCAGAGATTATTAATCCTACGTCTGGAAAGACATTACCTGAAGGCGAAGAAGGAGAACTCGTTTTCACTTCTTTGTACCGCGAAGCAATGCCATTGTTGAGATATAGAACGAGGGATATTACTTCTTTGAATTACGAAACCTGTGCTTGCGGACGGACTTCTGTTCGTATGAAAGCGCCATATGCTCGTACAGATGATATGATCGTATTTAAAGGGGTAAATGTATTCCCATCTCAGATAGAATGCGCTATAGATGGGATAGATGGACTAAGCCCTCACTATCATCTCAAACTGGAAAGAGATGGGTATCAGGATACTGCAACATTATTTGTCGAATTAGTAGACCCTTTAGAACTCTACGCGGAAAATAAAATCCATGCAATCAATGAGCAACTGCAAAAACGTCTTAGTGAAATCATTATTGTGAAGATGAAAACAAAACTTGTTAACCCCGGAACACTTCAACGCTTCACGGGGAAGGCCAAACGCGTTGAAGACTTGCGATATTCTCAAGAAAGCACAGGACAATGAGAAATGAGTACAGCAGCTAGGAAAAGAATCTGGTATTGGGATATCCTTCGCATCTCTGCCGTATTATGTCTTGTGTTAAGGCATATCTCCACCGCATCATTTGATTTTGTAGAACCACTCGGTGCAAAATGGTGGGTTTTTAATGCCTATGGCTCGCTGGTCGCATGGATGGTTCCCGTTTACCTCATGTTAAGCGGAGCAAGTTTCCTTGACCCTAATAAGAAAGTAACGATAAAAACTATCTGGGCAAGAAACATATGGCACATGTTTGTTGCTTTTGCAGCATGGTCTATATTATATGCATTGTACAATCATTTATCCGGTCAAGATACTCATACTTCCATCGTCGAAATGCTATTCACAGGGCATTTTCATTTATGGTTTCTACCAATGATCATGGGCATCTATATGCTGCTTCCCGTCTTTCGGTTGGCATCAAAAACTATAAAGGGAACAGCATATGTTTTTTTTGCTTCTTTAGTCCTGAGCGTTACTTTTCCAATGCTACAAGATTTGGGATGGATGCCAGATGCCGAACTGATTACAGGCATGAATAATGTCGGATTTATCTCATCGCACGTGTGCTTTTTCTTTGCAGGATGGCTCTTTCACAAAATGGATCTAAACAAAAAGCAAAGATATTTGCTTTATTCCCTTGCCATATTAGCAACTGTCGCAGTATTTATGGGCACTTGGCAACTGACAATACGTGATGGTGCTCACAATGAAGATATGCAGTCAGATTCTAATCTTTTGACAGGCATACAGGGAATTGCACTGTTTGTTTTAATAAAAGAATTATGTAGGGAAAAAGAGTTCTCTATTCAAACACAGAATGCATTGAGATTTTACTCGTCGTTGACATTTGGTGTTTATCTTGTACACGTTATGCTGATCGCTCTGCTTGATCGTTTTGGATTTTCGCCAATTACTTACAATGCTTGCTGGATGATTCCTTTATCCTTCTGTTTCGTAACACCTTTAAGTTTTTTGATCACCTGGGCACTAAGAAAGATTCCACTCGTTGGCAAGTTTATCACCTAATAATGGAGGACGAGAAACAATGAAGCTGTTGTTAGTTACCGCTACAGATAGCAAAGGCATTGCGCTTGGAGAATACCTTTCAAATTACTTTGACATCACAGTCCTTCATACTCTTCAGGTCGACTTTGAGTTTCCGTTTTCTGAATATATCATTACTGATGAAAATGCCTTAAGAAATTATTTAGCGCCCGAGTGTGATTACATCATTTATCTTTCATCTGAAGAATTGCCCTGTAATTATTTGCCGATAGTGCTTCAGAGTATGAATGTGGTCTCTTCGACGCGTCTAATATGTATCTCAGAGTCCAATATCAATCTTTCTCAACAGTCATCTGCGGACACAGACCGATACATATGCAATGGCTGCAGAGAACTTACTGATCGTATTTCATTTTGGAAAACGGCTCCAATATATGGAGATGATTTCCTTCCGCCCGAGCTGACGGGAATCTACAACAACTATAAGAGGACAAATACCATAGTTTTGCCTGGAAATGAGATCGACTCTTTTGAAGCTATTCATATCTCTGACATTGGAGCTGCAATTAAGACATATATAGGCAAATCCGAGAATTATTCAAATATCTTCTTAACTTCCCATCAGGAGGCATCCTTAAAATCATTAGAGACATTATTCAAAAGTGTTTTTTCTCAGTCAAAAATCGTTTATCAGCAAAATCATACCTCCGCCTCTATTATGCCTACAATGTCTGCCTTTCAAACTCCAGAAGACTATGATTCCATAGATCAATGGATGCCTTCCCATAATTTCTATGAAGAGTTCCCTCATATTATCAATAATATTGAACAAGAGATTGCCGATTCAAAATCTTCACTGTTTGCAGGCGGATCTAAAGCTTTAATTCATATTTGCCTTTTCTTGGTCATCTTTTCTTTAGTATGCCTGTACACTGGGTTTATGAAAGTTGGTTCCGAGCTACAGTTTGTGGATTTTCGTCTTCTATTTGTTATTGGTTCATGCTTGATTTGGGGCCGCCGCTATGGTCTTGCTGCGGCAGTGTTGTGTTCGATGGCGAGCATCATCCAAAGTGTTTTAGGTGGGACAAAATGGCATATACTATTCTTTCACATCGACAACTGGATTCCCGTTGCTACTTACCTAGCATCTGCTGTTTTGTTCGGAATGTATCGTGAGAACAAGGTAAAGGAGTAAAAGGAAGTATGCTATACGGGAGGGGAAAAGGCAAATGGTCGTAATTCTTTTGCTTGGTATTCACATTCTGCTTATTACTTTATTTGCACTATTCATACAGACAAATAAATCTAGATTGAATTATACCTATTTAACCCTTGCCTTATGTATTCCATTTGTCGGCGAATTGTGTCTTCTGGCAGCTGAAATCGGTGCAGTTCCAGCAAAATCTAAGTATATTAAAGTTCCGGATTCTCATCACCAGACTCCTATCATGAAAGGTGAGTGGATAATCCCTGATGACTACGAAGAAATTGTTACAGGAGAAGAAAATCAAGCTCGCAACTTTTTAATGGATGCTATAGATAACGCTGATGAACAACAACTTTCAATGATTTTGAAGAAAGCTCTTTACTCACAGAGTAGTGAGGTGAGTCATATCGCTGCATCTGCCTTGATGCGCATGAATCAAAAGCATGAAGATGCCATATCGGTAGCAAAAAGCAACAGCGACTGCATGCCCAATAATTCACAGTTCTTAGTTTCCTATATTGACGCAGTGCATTCTTATATTATATCACAATTGCCAGACAAAGCTTCATTAATGGAATTGGTTAACCTGGAGAAATCTCTTCTCGTTAAGTATTTAGATTGTATGCCGGATGATACAATTTATCATGAGCGTTTACTAAATCTATCTGATGCGGAGGCAATGTCAAATGAATAAGCGTCAGATAAGAGGGATACTTTTAGATTTGACTACTCCCGTAGTTGTTCTGCTATTAGTAGCCATCCTCGCTTTTATCCAACAAATGGGATATCAAAGCCATGAAGAAGGCGGATTTGAGGATACGTTCATAAGCCAGGACGCTTGGGAGGCTTTGCAGGAGGATCGAGAGTCGAAACGGAGTACGTGTAAAAGAAAAGCGCTTCTACTATATGATAGCAATGATGTTGAAAGCGTTCAAACTTCAGAACAGATTGGCTTTGTCCTTAATTCCTTTGGCGTAGAATTGACTAAGAAAAGTATTTATATTCCAACGGAACGTACTTTTATAAAGACAATACCTGTTACGACATATATGGTCGATGAGTGTTCAGACCTTATTGTTTGTTTCTCTTCCCTTATCTCTTCTGGAATTGATCTCAATGATTTATTACCTTGGATTAATGCTGGTGGAAACATCATTTTCGCATCAGGATTGGAAGCAGAAGAGTTGTTCGATCCTACCGCTGAAGAGAAAAATTGGATGCCCTTACTAGGAATAAGCTCTATGACAGCTTCGGAGAATATACATGTTGATTCCATGATCCTTCTGACTTCACTTTTGGCAGGTGGCAAAGGCATGGAGTTTTCGGATGACGTAATTTTCTGTGATGCTGTAGCAGCGGAACTAACACCTGAATGCGAAGTTCATATCGTTACTGCCGATGAATTTCATAGGCCTCTTTTATGGGAAAGATATCAACAGTCAGGGCATGTCCTTGTTTGCAACGCCGATTTGATGGATGGAAAAACAAATAGAGGTATGATTGCATCGTGTTTTGCGCATATGAACTCTGCACTGGTATATCCTGTCATCAATGCAGCTGTCTATTGTATTGATGATTTTCCGTCTGCTGCGCCAGCAGGCTTTGATCAGAATGTACTAAGCCAATATGGATACACCGTTGGTGACTTCTATGCCAATGTATGGTGGCCTTCATTACAAAAAATAGCCGAGGAAAACGATATAAAATACTCAACATTTTTGATTCAATGCTATGACGATGATGTGGACGGTCCCTTTACCAATACAAACAATCAGCCCTCGGCCTCATACTATGCAAAGCAAATTTTAGAAATGGGCGGTGAAATTGGCCTACATGGATATAATCATCAACCGCTTGTATTGGAGGGATACGTTTTTGATGAAAAGAATGATGGATACACAAATTGGGTAACGGTTGAAAACATGCTGTCTTCAGTCAGAGCTGCATTAACCTATGCTAAAACGCTTACGCCGGGAATCGAAATTCAGTCTTACGTCGCTCCAAGTAATGTCTTGAGTAGAGAAGCCATGAACGCTATGGTGCGCCAATTTGAAGATTTGCGAATATACGCCGGTGTTTATATTGGGACGCCAGATCAGCTTGTACAAGAATTCTCTGTGCTTGACGAAGATGTTGTCCAAGTACCTAGACTAACTGCAGATATGCAAATGGAGAGTAGCGAATGGTGGCTACAAGTAAATGAGCTCAATTACCATTACTACGAATCAAATTATATCCACCCGGATGATATCCTAGATGAAGAACGAAGCGATGGCGGCGATTTTTCTGCTATGCTTTCTGCGTACGAAAACATGGTCAAATGGAATCGTAAATACGGCCTCAACACCACGACTATTACAGAAGCTGCTGGTGCTGTTCAAAGATATTGCAACTTATTCGTTGAACAAGAAATGGACGAAAATGGTATAAGCATTCATTTGGAGGGGCTAATCGATGAGGCGTTTTTAATGCTGCGCACCGAAAAAATACCTGAATTCATCAGTTCTGGTGAACTTGTTGAGATTGATGATGGATGCTACATCATCAGAACACAGGATCAGGATATAAGAGTGGAGTGGAACAAGCAATGAGAGTATGCATGATTCTGGAAGGGTGCTACCCGTATGTTCGAGGTGGTGTATCTACATGGGTACACCAATATATTGAGCATAGTTCGGAAATTGAATTTGTGTTATGGACTGTACACGCCTCAATTGAAGATGCGCAGGATGCTCTTTATACACTCCCCAAGAACGTAGTTGAGCACCATAAGGTTTATTTAAGCAATCATATAGATGAAAGAAATTGCAGACGGATGGATGAAAACAGAGCCGAAGAGATTTCTTCTCTGATCTATCAGCTTCTCATCGAGGAGGAAAGCGCAAACAAATTGGAGGAGATAGCTCGTAGATTGAGGAAAGAGGCGGTGCCAATTAGTCTTGTGTATTCTGAGCCTTTCTTGTCTATGGCTCAGAAAATGTCGGATAACCTTTCCGGTCTCGGAATGGCAGATGCTTTCTATAGTCTCCAATCTATGGTTATACCTTTATGCAAGGTTCTCACTGCAAAAGTTCCCCAGGCGGATGTATATCATGCAGCTGTTACGGGATATGGTGGGCTTTTAGGTGCAATCGCAGCAATTGAAACAGGTAGGCCTTTTGTTTTAACAGAGCATGGGATTTATCCCAGAGAACGAGAGGAAGAGCTCATTTCCTCCGATTGGTCAATCCCAGCCATGCGTCCCATTTGGATAAAACTTTTTTATAAGATGTCAGTGTTTGCATACACGCATGCAATTCGAGTAACTTCTTTGTTTCAGAACGCATTGGAGCGACAAGTAATTATTGGCTGTGATCCAAAGAAATGTTCAGTGATACCTAATGGCATTCTTGTTGAACCTTTTAACAATATTAGTCTGCCGGATAACAGAAATGAGATCCATATTGGCGCGTTTGTCAGATTCGCGGCCATCAAAGACCTGAAAACTATGATACGTGCCTTCTATATTGTTCGTCAATATCGTAAAGATGTCTATTTGCATATTATGGGTGGTACAGACGATCCTTCTTACAGAAACTCATGCATGGCATTGATCGATAGATTGGGAATGCGCGGCTCTATTATCATTGATGGCCATGTAAACACGATCGAATATATGAGTAAAATGGATTTTACTCTTCTAACAAGCATTTCTGAAGGGCAACCATTAACCATACTTGAATCAATGGCTGCAGGTCGAGCATGCGTTGCTACCCGAGTAGGTAATTGTCCTGGCTTAATCGAGGGTGAAATGGATAAAAGCAATCCGGCGGGAATATGCTGTACACCTATGATTCCCGAGGAAATTGCCTCAGCAATCACGAAGCTGTGTAATAATCCTGAAATGAGAAAGAAAATGGGTGAAAATGGAAAACGAAGGGTACGAAGCAAGTATCTGCTTGATAGCATGATCCAGTCTTATCACACTGTCTATCAGGAGGTGATTTGAGTTGGCTGGAATTGGTTTTGAATTACGAAAGGCAATTCGAAATGGAAATACTATTAAACGCACTGGTGGATTGTTCAGTGCTGCATTTTCCTGCTTCGGAGGAATGCTTATCGGGATTATTTTGCTTACTCTGATCCAGATCGCCGGTACTGCAAGTGGCATTTCCCGAGAGACAACGGATCTATTCATGACGTATGTTACAACTACCATGTTCTTCTCCATGATTATTGCCTCGATTTTTTCAACTCCTCTGTCAAGATTTGTGTCAGACAAAATATACATGGAACAGTATGACGAAGTTATGCCATCGGCAATTGGTGGCTCTCTTTGCACGATGGTAGGCGGTGGATTACTATTCATCATGTTTCTCACACTTTCAGAGCTTCCGCTTCAGGAATCATTCCTATTGTTTGTTTTATATGAATCTCTAAGCCTTTGCTGGGTAATGATGAACTATATCGGCTTATTGAGAGACTATATTCAGATCACAAAAGCATTCTTTGCAGCATTAATAATCGCTGGACTGCTTATTCTGATCGTTGGATTAACTCACTCGATGTCATTGATAACTATGATTTTGCTGTTGATTGTTGCATATTCTTGTGTTGATATTTTTCTTTTCAAGTCACTTTACCGAGGCTTCCCAAATATATCCGGTTCAATGTTTCAGTTTCTAGCATGGATGAAAGCTTTTCCGTCACTCATTGTAGTTGGGCTTTCTACTCAAATAGGACTCCTGGGTCACTTTTGGATTACATGGTTCACTTCATCCGAAAGTGTAATTCATAAGGGGCTATTCGCCAGTTGCCCAGCATATGATTTTCCAGCTATTGTGGCTTACTTTTGTACTGTACCAGCAATGATATATTTCATCTCATTGTTTGAGCCGGATTTCTATGAAGATTATCACACTTATATTGAAAAACTGGGAAACGGTGGCAACACCACCTCTGTACTTACAGCGCGTGATCATATGGTGAGCTCTATAAGGCAGGGACTCCGAAACTACTCTTCTATCCAAATTATCAGCTGTCTGCTATTTATGACAGCAGGAAGCAAATTGCTTAATGTTGTGAATATCGGTATGACAGAAAGAATGCTTCAAACCTACAGAATGTTTTGTGTAGGATACTCATTCTACTCAATCGGCAGCGTGCTAATGCTCTTGCAAATGTATTTTGTAAATGAAACAAGAGCAGTATTTGCAGCAATTCTCTTTTCTGTAATTACTCTATTTGCGACATATATTGATGGACAAGTTAATATCCACCCATCTGGGATTGGCCTGGGCATCAGTTCTTTGGTCTTTCTGATCATTTCCGCGATTCAGTTGGTACGATGCCTTGAAAAGCTCGAATATCATATTCTATGTGATAGCGTTCCAATAATAAAAGAGAGAACAAAAGAGCGAGCAGATTTAGTGCTCCTGTCGGTTTTCTCGTCGGAAAAACAGCACTTTGCAGTTGTGTGTTCTCTTATTTTGAGCTTGATAATGATTGTTGTCCCTAGTGTTATTCTAATAAATCAGTCCCGCCAGTCAGCTTATGTTTTTCACTTCTCTCCAGTACAGTCTGACAACGTGCTCTTGTCCCCAGGTATGGGATATGCTCCTTGGGCAAATTCCGATGAAGGAGAAGAATTCTTAACTTCGTTGGTGTACGTGGAGCTCCGATGGGCAGACTGGGAACCTGAAGAAGGTCAATATGATGTAGATTATGTTAATGAAGAATACAGACTCGAAACATACCGTGAGCAGAATCGTCAGGTAGTTTTCCGATTTATATGCGATAATCCTGGAGATGAAGACCATATTGACATCCCAGATTGGTTATATACTTCTACAAATCATGATGGCGTTCACTATGCAAATGATTATGGAAGCGGATATTCTCCGAATTATGAGAATGAAACTTTTATAGCTGCTCACAAAAAGGCAATTGAAGCCCTCGGAAATGCATTTGGTGAGGATGATTTTTTCTGTTACGTCGAGATAGGATCGTTAGGCCATTGGGGTGAGTATCATGTAAATACCGCTAAAGGTGTACCACCACTCCCGCATTACGATATTCGGAACGAATACATCAAACCATATTTGACGGCTTTCCCCCATGCCCATTTTATGACAAGATATCCTCTTGTTGAGACGAAAAAATATGGGTTTGGCATATATAATGATATGACAGGTGAACCTGATGAAACAGAATACTGGCTGGCCCAGATGAGGGATGGTACTATTTGGGAACAGACTGGGCTCCCAGAACAGGCAGATGTTTCAGACGCTTGGAAGACGGAGCCGGTTGGAGGCGAATTTGCCTCGACCAACAGTGACAGTTATTATCTTCATGATAATTTAACTGAGACGTTGGAACTTCTTCGTGCAAGTCATCAAACATTTATTGGCCCCAAAATCATTGTCAATGAGACATCAATTGATTATTCTTCTGCATCGAGGGCAATCTTAACGACAATTGGATATCGTTATTCTATCAGCAGCGTTCGGGTTGACGCTACATCAGAAGAATCCATTCTTGTTACGCCGGAAGTTATAAATCAAGGTATAGCCCCTACATACGGCAATTATTCTCTTCGACTTACCCTTTGGGATGACGAGGAGAACATTGTTTGGAGCAGCGAACTTCAAAACATTCAATTTAGTTCATTGCTTCCTGGAGAAACACAATCAGATGATGCAGCCATTAGTCGCGACGAATTGGATGACGACGTTCTTTATACTCTAACTGCATCGATTGTTGACGAGCATAGTGAAGCCATTGTTCCGATGGCCTTGAGCGAGGAAAAGTCACCTAATGAATATGTCCTCGGACAGTTCAAAATTAGGTAAGGGGTGAGGGATTGTAATGATAGGAGAACGAAAAGCATGGCAAGGCTCGGCTTCTTTAGCTGCGGCGATTGCTCTTTCTTTCGGAATATCTTTCGGCACGATATGGTCAGAATTATCCATTGGAAATAATGCATGGAGCTTATGCAACTGTGTTTCCGGTTTAACACAGTGGGCCATGCCCACATTTGTCTGTATAATGGGCAGCATTTTTCTCACATCACCTAATCCAATAAGGCTCTCTACATTATGGCGCAGGTTTATTCCATCGTCCTTTCTTAGTTGTATAATCTGGTGGCTTGCATCATCTGTTGTTATTATGCACAACAATCATCCTCAGGATCTAGATTTCCTTACTTTCCGTGAATGCATGGCTGAAGCTTTAGAGGCTCCTGCTTATATAGGGTTTTGTCATATGCTGGTTTCCTTCTTTATTCTATATCCTCTGCTCTATCGTATTATCACCAACGAAAAGCTCGCATTATACACGATGCTTTTGATCTTTGCGATGAGCATGGTAGATACAACTATTCGAGATGTTCCATATCTTTCTGCTGTTACACTGTTTGCTGATCAGTTAAATTGGGGTTATTACCGAGCATGGGCATTCTACATCATTTTCGGTGCGTGGGTTGCAAAAAATGAGTTTAATTGGAAAAGAGCTCTCGTAATTTATGTGCTTGGCATTCTCGCTACTTCATTAATAATTTCGCTGACTTCAATAAAAACAAACTTTCACCCTGGGTATGCGAACGAATACATCGGTTATACTTCGCCCTTAACCGCTATGCAAACTGTAGCCATCGTTGTATTTTTTAAGAGATTACTCGGAAATAGAAGTGCTCCACTTTTCTCTCGCCTTAGTAAAAACTTCTGGCATTGTGTTCCTGTTTTATACGTTTCAAAACTTTTTACTGAACGCATTATCTCTGAAATGAATGGTTCTACCCTGACCGCCACATTCTTTGGTGCCTTGATAAACATTATCCTCGGAATCTTTCTTGTTCTTGCACTTGGGCAATTGCCTGGTTTCAGAATACTGGTAGGAGATTACAACCGTAGAAGCGGAGGGAAAATGTCATGAAGAAATGGTCTTTGACAAGAATCATTGCAACGCTTGGTTGCCTGCTTGCTTCAATTTCGCTTGCACTCTTTATTGTACTAGCATCAGACCGCTCTGTGGATGCTGGCGAGGGATTGTCTTTACCCTTTGCCAACGCCAGTCTGATCAGGCCTAAAAACTATGGAAGCTATGGTGAGCTTATGTTTGCCTATGTTGGGCCCAATAATTATCTTTACAACTTGGATGATGAAACCCATCCCTTGATCCAGCAGCCGGTAAAAGAATTATTGTATGCGTCTGATGATAGCGTGCTCTATACTGCTTCCTGTGAACTTGATTATTCACATCCTGGCCGTGAAAGTATTATTCAGGAGCTGCAAATCGGTGAACAGGAAAACAGGCTGAACACAATTGCGCGTGTCACAATTGATCCATGCTGGTCATCAAATGATGAGGTAATTTATTTTGTCGAAGATGCGGCCTTAAATCAGCTCCGTACATTTGAACCACTGACTTCAACAACAGAAATAGCGGCAACATTTGAATCGGATGTCAGTGGGCTGCGCATCTCCAGCGATGGTTTGCTGGTAACACTATCTGATGGAAACGAAATGCTATATGTTCCGCTATCGAAGCAACTTGTAGATCCGGGGATTTCAACAAAAGGTAGTCAGATTACAGTTTGTGAACAATATGATTTGTTTTTAACGCAGGGCGGGGAACTTTTTTATCACTGGCAAGGAGCTGGTGAGTTGGTTCCCATTTCGGGAAATGCTTTGATCGGCATTAGTCATCAGGATAATGAAATCTTCTATATTTGTCAAACAGGCGAAGAAACTAGCTTAATGTCTTTTATTGTATCAGAAGAGCAGCATAACACATTACACTTGCTAGATAATACAATTTTGCCTCAACTCACTTCAGATGCTGATTATGCTTTCATGTTGAATGAACAGGGTGTAGTTTATAGATATGATATTCAGAATGGTGATCTAATTCCATATACCTTTATTGATATGGAGACAGTAAAAGCACCGATGATTTCGATTTTTGATTATCGACTGATGGTATACGATCTATTCAAGGAGCCAGATGCTTCTTTCTGCTACTCGATACCAGGTGACTCCATCTTAACTCAAGATGATATTGAACAAAACATGGAGCGCGCAGCAGAATTAAGTGCAGATGCTTCTGACCAGCAGCAATTTCCTGAATACTCTTATTTGTCAATGGGGTCGCTGGGTGAACCGGTAACCTTGCTTCAAAACCAGCTTTGCCAGCTTGGTTACCTGCCTTTTGAACCCACCGGATTCTATGGTGTTGAAACAATGCATGCTGTTTCTTTAGCTCAGAGTGAAATGAGCCTGGTTGAAAACGGAAATGCAAATCGTTTTTTCCAATCAATGCTCAATACAGCAAGTGAAGGTTTCCAATTCTTGTCTCTCTCATTAGGAGATGCAGGTACAAGAGTTAGTGACGTTAAGTCGCGTCTAATAACACTTGGATATATGGTTGTTGCTCCAGATAATACGTGTGACAGCCGCATGTTAGAAGCGATAGAAAAATATAGTATTCAAAATGGAATAAATTATGATTCAAGTATTTCAGAGGAACTACAAAGAAATATTCTTGCGAAGGATGCTGCTCCATATGATGGTTTTCTGGCCTTGAAAGAAAATGATGTTAGTGAATCCTCTACCATCTTAAACGCAAGGCTCAAATCGCTCGGATACTCTCCCTATTCTGCTCGCCCGTATATAGATAGAAACTGTATAGATGCGCTTAAATTGTTTTCTGAAACGAATCATGTTCCGTTTGAGGATGTTATTTCTGTACAACTTCAAGAGTCCGTTTTCTCCGACTCAGCTGTTCCTTGTCCGGACGAAATGCGTCCTGAAGAATTAATAGATGCATCCTCATCTACATCTGGTCAAGTGATAACAGACAAGGAATTGAAAATTCTCCGAAAATGGCTGACAAAATCATTTGCGGTCAATCATACTGATAGACAAGCGGTAAAACGTTTGCAAGTAAGGTTGAATCACCTTGGTTATTTACCGAAAGAAAATATCACCATGATTTACGATGAGCAAACAGCTGATGCTGTTCGTGTGTTTCAAAAAGATCAGGGACTAAATGAGGATGGAATTCCCAGCAAAAGAACATTGATGGCTGTATTTAGTGTACAGAATTCTACCTTGTCGGGGGATGAATGATTTATGAAAAAGCGAATTATCTTATGTGCTTTATTAATCGTTTTCGCGATGCTCACATCTTCCTGTTCAACTGGAGGAAACAACGACACTGATGATATTATGGATGAGACCCCAAAGGCATGGGCTGCCTCTGACAAATCATTGCACACAGCGGTAATTATTCCACTAAAAGATGCTAATAAAGGCCGTGAATATGCGGAGAATTCTCTTGCTGTAAACAGTCGATTAATAGACGACATACCAGTTATTGAATTACATAACATTCAGTCACATCTTGCACCAATCATGTTTTTTCTGCATGAGCACAAAGGAAATAAAGAGCAATTTCTTGATGAAGCATCCGTTTATGCTCAAGCAGGTTTTTTCTGCATAATGTTTGATTTGAATGGCTACGGAGCAAGAACATCTCAAGAAGTTATTGAGTCAATAGAATCTGCTGTTCAAGCAACGTCTGATATTGAATTGCTCCTTGAATATTATCGTCTAAATCCACACGCTGATACCGATCATTTTGTTCTCTATGGACAATCTATGGGTGGAAGTGCTGCGTGGCATTATGCTGCCTTCGCCCAAAAAACTCCATCAGCAATTGTCACATGTAGTGCTGCCGCTAACTTTGAAGCATTATCGGATTTAGGGGCTGTGAAGGATGGAAAAGGGCAGTCTCCAGCATGGGATGAGAATCGTTTCCATAGCTACTGCATAGAGCATAATCCGATAAGTCAGATTGATAAACTTTCCCAAATCCCTACTATGGTTTATCAGGGCATGAATGATAATACAATTGTTCCTGAGATCACTCAACAGTTGGAGCATATGCTTATGTCAACAGGCAGACAGAATTGCCTCTTCATTTATGATGAAAATGGTGATCACAATGTTACGCCTGCATTTCTGGCTCGTATTTTGCCATTTTTAAAGCAATACATCAGGATTAATTAAAAAAGTCGAGATCAAATACTGCTTCGAGGGAGGGGATGCTATTGAGTATTAGTCGGAAGAAGACAATCGGATTGCTCTCGGCTGCAGTCACGTTGTTCTCTTGCATCATGCTCGATATTGTTTTTCACGCTGAAAAGCAAATTATAATGGGAATGGGCATCCTTGTTTCTTCGCTAATCTTATGGTCTACGGAAGCATTACCGATGGCTATTACAACCATGTTAATGATCTGTATCCTTGAATTTGCCAATATAATGACGTTTACTGAATCTGTCGAAAATATTGGTGTGAATACTTCATTGTTTATAATGGCGTCATCAGGAATCACGATCGCCGTTGGGAGTTCGGTAATACCTCAGTCATTAACAAAATATATCATTACTAGTTCATCGGGCAATCCAAGGCGCTTTGTATTATATATCGGCTTCATAATATCAATTTGTTCAGCTTTTATGTCCAGCTTAGCTACATGTGCTCTGTTTAACAGTATCCTTCTTCCGATGTTTAAAAACAAATATAAACCTGGAAATAGCAACCTAGGAAAATGTTTAATGATAGCAATTCCTGCATGCGCTGGAATCGGTGGGTTTATGTCACCAGCAGGAACTCCGGCTAATATTTTGCTGCTTGATCTTTTAGCTCATAATAATGTGAATTTGTCTTTTATCCAATGGTGTTTTGTTGGGTTTCCGATAGGGCTGATCGCGGTTGGAATATTCCTTCTTTCCCTTGTTATCATGTTCCCACCTGAGCCATTTGTGAGTTTTGATTCAAATAATTCAGACATTTCTCCTAAATTGAATGTTAATGATAAAAAGACAATTATTATAGTTGGTTGTATTATAATTCTTTGGTTTGCAAGCGGATGGGTTTCTTCACTTAATACTACGCTAATTGCAGTCATTGGACTAGCTGTTATGTTTATGCCAGGTATTAATCTCCTTGACTGGAAGAAGTTTTCCAACGGAGTCAATTGGGATCTTGTAATCACAATGGGAACTGTGAGCGTGCTTATGACTGGTATAGCAAAGACTGGCTTAATGAAAATAGTATCCACAGCAGTTATTAATCAAATTTCTCAACTGCCCATGCTATTATCCATTGTTGCTCTTTCGTTAATGATCTGTATAATCCGTTCCTTTATTCCAACTACCACAGCAGTTGTTGCATTACTGGCTCCTATGCTAATAGAAGCTTCATACGGTTTAAATACAAACAGTTTAGCGCTCCTTTTGATCCTTGCTTTTTGGACCGCGTCAGCATTATTGATCGTTTACACAGAACCCATATTCCTAATAACATATGGGAATCATTATTATAAGGGAAAAGATCTGGTTAAGGCAGGTTTTATACCGTGCATAGTACTATCTTTTGTGACCGCCTTAGCTATTCCTGCTATCGTATCATTCCTGCAGTTAGGATGATGCGGAAATTAACATTTCGAAAGGGGCTGATAGCATAAAGTTTGGTATTCATACTGCAAGAATTACTCAGAGAGGAGGGGAGTTTGATAAATCGCCTACTTGAGATTAAGTAAGCGTAAAGCATTATTACAACAAATAGCGTCGATTTCAACCTGGGATAACGGCAGAGAACGAACTCTATCGAGCTCTGCCAGGGGATCTGCCCACGGGCTATCGCTATTCTGTGATCATAGCGCAGTACAAGCGTATGCTTGATCGAGGGATGATCACGGAGCAAGATTATCAGGCGTTTAATAGGAAGTACAAGCAAAAATACCACCCTGTGACAGACGGATTAATCGCGGAATACGACTTGCTTTGTCAGCAAAGTAGAGCGTTAATGCTGTCTGGAAAGGAGGCGGTTTAATGCCCAAGGTGACAAGGCTGGAAGTCGTGATGCCTGCGCTTCCTGTACGGAAAAAGGTTGCGGCTTATGCACGCGTTTCCGTCGACACGGAAAGCCTGAAGCACTCTCTTTCGGCGCAGATCAGCCACTACAGCAACCTGATTCAGAGCAACCCGGAATGGGAGTACGCAGGGGTCTACGCAGATGAAGGAATCACAGGAACCTCCGCGCAGATCAGGCCGAGGTTCCAGCAGATGGTTGCGGACTGCGAAAGCGGAAAGATTGATATTGTTTTGACGAAGTCGATCTCCCGCTTTGCCAGAAATACCGTTGACCTGTTGGCGACAGTAAGGCACTTGCGTGAGATTGGGGTGGAGGTTCGTTTCGAACGGGAACACATCAACACCTTCACTGCCGACGGTGAGGTGATGCTTTCGATCCTGGCCAGCTTCGCGGAACAGGAAAGCCTGAGTCTTTCGCAAAACCTCAAGTGGGCTGTCCGGAAAGGATATGAGCAGGGAAAGCCCCATGCGCATCTAAAGCTTTTCGGATACCGCTGGGTGGGTAATGATCGTATCATCGTTCCAGAGGAAGCTGAAATTGTCCGGTTCATCTTTTCAGAGTACCTGGCTGGAAAAACATTCGCCGCGATTGCATCGGAACTGGATGAAATGGGTGTGAGGCCGGTTACTGGCAAGGAGAAGTTTCATCCGATGAGCGTACGTGGGATCATCAGTAACGAAGAGTACACTGGCTGCCAGATCTACCAGCAGGCTTATGCAATCAGCCCACACAAGCAAAAACGGAATCAGGGAGAACTGCCGCAATACCGAGTGGACGCTCACCATGAAGCCATCATCGACCCGGAGATTTTTGCAGCAGCTCAGGCAATGAGGACGGAGCGCGGAAAATTGAATCTACACTCACGCTGGAACCCCAGCGCCTACACTGGCATGGTGTGGTGCGGAAAATGCGGTGGAAAAGCAGGCCTGCACAGCACTCAAAAAGGACAGTTCCGATATTGGGTTTGCAATCAAAAGAAAGGCAATTCTGGATGCGATGCAGAGAATTGGCGTGACGCTGACCTGCTGAACGCTGTTCAAGCTGCGCTGGGTGAAGATGATCTGGAGAGGAAGCTGAAGCGGCGCGTAAAACGGATCGTTCTCTTTGACGATCACTTGGAAATCGAAATGACAAACGGGAGGAAATGGAATGGCACAAAGAGTAAGGGTCATACCCGCTACGATCAACCGAAAAACGTCTGAGCCGATCACCTCCACGGCTAAACGCAAAGTTGCGGCCTATGCCCGCGTCTCAACAGATCTGGATGAGCAGCAGACCAGTTATGAAGCTCAGGTCAGCTACTACACCGAGTACATCCAGAACCGTGAGGATTGGGACTTCGTCAAGGTCTACACCGATGAAGGCGTTACCGGAACATCTACCAAGCACCGAGAGGGCTTTCAGGAAATGGTGGAGGATGCGCTGTCCGGGAGGATCGACCTGATCGTGACAAAGTCAGTAAGCCGGTTTGCCCGGAACACGGTGGACAGCTTAACGACCATACGGGAGTTGAAGGAGCATGGAACAGAGGTTTATTTTGAGAAGGAAAACATCTGGACTTTCGACTCGAAGGGAGAGCTTTTGTTGACCATTATGTCCTCCCTGGCGCAGGAAGAGAGCCGGAGCATCTCCGAAAATGTGCGCTGGGGTCAACGGAAGAAATGCGCTGATGGAAAGTACAGCCTGCCTTACGCCATCATGCTCGGCTACGACAAAGGCCCGGACGGGAGGCCGGTGATCAATCAAGAGCAGGCGCTCATTGTCCGCCGGATCTTCAGTCTGTTTCTGCAAGGCTACTCCTTCAACAGGATCGCCGGGATCTTCACCGAAGAGGGGATTCCCTCTCCAGCAGGTAAAAAGCAGTGGAACGATGGAACCATCAAACGGGTTCTGACTAATGAGGTTTACATGGGCGACAAGCTCCTGCAGAAGACGTTCACGCTGGACTTTCTCCACAAGACTCCGATCAAAAATGAGGGCCAGGTTCCTCAGTACTACGTGGAAAACGATCATGAAGCCATCATCCCTGGGGCAACCTTCCAGAGAGTCCAGGATGAGATTAAACGCCGTGAAGGTGGAGCACCTCACGGCATTTCCATTTTTTCCGGGAAGCTTTACTGCGGCTCCTGTGGGAACCCGTATGGCCCTAAGCTCTGGCACAGCAAAGACGAGTACCGCCGGACAGTCTGGCAGTGCAACGCCAAGTACAAGAAGAAGCTGCATTGCCGGACACCGCATCTGACAGAAGATGAGATCAAAGAAGCTTTTCTCCGGGCATGCGTCAAGCTCAGTGAAACAAAGGATGAGACCATTGCCTGCATGCGCGAAGACCAGAAATTGCTGGAGGACACTGCGGATCTGAAGCGGAGAGCCGACCGATTAACGGATGAATGTACTTCGATCGCGGAAAAGCTCCAGCAGCTGATTGACCAGAATGCCCGGGTGGCACAGGATCAGACAGCCTACCTGCAGCAGTACGATGAGCTTGCAGACGCCTACAAGCGGTCAGATAAGAAGCTGAAAGCAATCAACGAGGAAATCCGGAAGAAGGAAAGCAACGGTCGCCGGATCAAGGAGTTCATTGACGAATTTGAGCGGATGCCCTCAGAGGTTACAGAGTTCAATGACAGTCAATGGGCCACTTTAGTTGATCGGGTGACCATCTACGGCAAGGACGACATTCGTTTCACGCTGACCAGCGGAGCGGAGGTACGGGCCTGAAAAGGACAAAAAGAATTTGAGCGTCGTGACGAAAACTCACGGCGCTCAGTTTTTTTTCGTTTTGGGCATTTGCAGTAGTCAACAAAAA
Organism: uncultured Clostridia bacterium; assembly: GCA_947166705.1. Taxonomy (GTDB): domain Bacteria; phylum Bacillota; class Clostridia; order Christensenellales; family Aristaeellaceae; genus Aristaeella. Next base: position 35 of record CAMVFE010000007.1, on the reverse strand, counting down.
CTGGACACGAAATTTCAGAAATTTGACAACTGACA
>CAMVFE010000006.1 GCA_947166705.1 uncultured Clostridia bacterium | reverse complement strand
TCTTCTCCTGCAACCGTGCCGACGGCGGGCAGTTCAACCACTGCTTGGAATTTGACGCGCCAAGCAACGCATGACTTTCCGGCATATTCCTTCACCTCAGATCTGGGAAATGTCGGTCAGAAAAGCTTCGTACTTTGCAGCAGGAAGGTCACTCACCTTTGCAACGCCGTACGTTTTCAGGATCGCGCCGATCTTTTCATTATTCGACCGATCCTGTTTGATCTTCCGGACAATGATCTTTGTGATATCATCCTGCGTGACTGTGGATACCGCAGGATGCGTTTCCGCAGGCGGTTCGTCCGGTTTCTTTTCTTCCGGCGCTTTCTCAACAGGCGGTTCGTCTGTAGGCGCTTCCACAATGGGGACTTCTTCCGGTGGTTCCTCCACGGGAGTGAATTCCGGTTCCTCTGCGGAACTGCTCTCCTTAGGTTTTTCCTCCTCTTCCCGGACGGGATCACCCACAGGAACGTTCAGTCCGATACAGTCGAACAACATCGTCACACCCTCAAAAGTGTGTTTCAGCGCTTCTCTCAGCCTGTTCGCGTCCACTGTTACCAGGTTGGCGGCCTCCCCAGCAGCTTTCCGGGGCTTCTTCTTTGCTTCAGCCATTTCGCTATCCTCCTTAATCAAATGTCCTCTTGACCACGTTGCTGTACATCTCGATGAATATTTCGCCGATCAGGTCATTCAGAAGGCGTTCCTCCGGTCTCAGGGAGATCACGAAATGTTTCTCCCGCATGCCACGCTTCCGTGCCGCAGCGATTTCATGTTTCATTCCCTCGGTAACCCGCCGCTCAATAACCCAGATTTCATCGCACTCCTCCAGCCATTTCAGGCCGTAATGAATGCCGTCCTCCCGATCCTGGGGATCAGCCTCATCCAGAAACTGCGTGAAATACAAATGCGGTGCCATCGGCATGTAGCCATGCTCTGTTGCATACCGGCAGGCGAACCGTGCCAGCTGCTGGTTCCTGTGAAGGTCTTTTTGCCGCTCCTCCTCCGTCTCACCACGAGGGCGGAGCGGAGAACAGATGAAGACCTTCTTTGGTGTTTCTGAATACCGTTTCATGTCCTTTTCCTTTCCGGGAAATGTATCCCAGTTATGTTTATCAGCGCTCTACAGCGTTATCCGGATAATGATCATCCGCTGCAGCACTGAAAAAGGACGTTCAGCAACGCCCTTTCACCCTTATGATTTTTCAGGTATCATTTTGCAAGTGCTCCGAAAATAATTTTTTCAGATAAATATTCAGCACCTGAAAACCATGTAGGAGGGCGCTGCTGAGAGTCCGCCCATCTATATGGTTTTTCAGAGACAGCTTTGCAAGTGCTCCGAAGGAAATCATTATCGGCATCAAAAGGAAGCATTACACTACCACATATAATAAGGAAGGGACTGTTTTCAGCCCCTTCCCTGTATCACCGTTCCCGTAGAAGAATCATCGGTTTCTCTCATAGTATTCCGTAATCTTCTTCCGCACGCTTTCCAACCGATCGCAGACAGCCTGGTGCGAAATTCCCAGCATGCCCGCAATTTCCTCCTGGGTGTATTCTTCCTCGTAGTAGTATCTGTAGACTTCCCGCTGCTTTTCCGTCAGATCCGCGCAACGCTCTGCCTGCTCTTCCTTATAAAGGACAGCGTCCTCCGGGTTCTGGAAACGAGCCCCGCAGCTCCAGCTGTATCTTCCCGTGGAGTCAAGATCGTCATTGTACCGATCACTGCGGCTACCGGACGAGATCGGGTGTTCCAGGTTCTGCTCGATCCGGTTCTCCCCGGCGATGACAACTGCCAGATACCAGGTCATTTCAGCCAGCTGTTCTTCGTCCAGTCTGTCTTCCCCGGGCTCCGTGCCCTCGACGATCTTGCTGTATTCCGGGTTGCCTTCGTTATCTTCGCCCCGCTTCCGGCGTTCCTCCTTGCACTTTTCGTCGTAAGTGGCCGGATAGTAGTACCGAGCCGCCTTAGGGCAATCCGGAACCCAGACCACCGTCTTCCTGTCGCCATTGTCGAAAACAGCGTATCCGTTTTCGTACACCTCGCAGGTAGCTTCACCAACCGCGATCCGGGCGATCAGCTCGTGCCCGCTGCGCAGCTGCTCACTTCCCGGGCAGCGCTTCGCTTTGACCAATTCGCTGTCCTTTCCGGCTCGTTCGCGCAGGCAGGCCAGCAGATCCTTGAAGGTTGCCGTGTTGTCCAGCAGGCCCTTGAAGGTCTCCTCCGCCGAGCTGCTGTCCTGAATGCTGACGTTTCCATTGATGTTGAGGGTACCGATGAAGTTTTCCATGTTCGACCTCTGCTTTCCCGGTCTGGCTTTTAGGCCAGCCGTGTGGTATAATGTCGAGGTCTGTAACCCTTGATATCTCGTGGGTTGCAGCTCCTCAGCAGAGGCCGTTTCTTGCCCCCGGAGGATCACCTCGCGGGAGCAAACTGGAATTAACGAACTTAACTGTCTACGGGTTAACGGACTTAACCGACTTAACGGGAGGGATCACATGGAAGGCGAAAAAAAATACCCGCACATGTGCGGTGGCGTACTGGCGTCAATCCTCCTTTCACACAAGAAAGACAAAAGCCCCCAAGGAGTAGCGGATCCTCTGAACAAGTCCAATTTCATCAGGGATCTTGCCAGGATTGTTAAACCTGGGTTCGATTATTCCTCTGATAGCAATCCTGAACCGATTGTGTCATACTACGTGAATTGCAGGAGGAAGACTTCCTCTGTTGTTCCTTTTGCTAAAGACGCATACATCGAAGCCTTCAGGCGACAGATGGAAGAATCTTATCCGCTCCTTCTTTATCGAATGGATCTTTTCCTCAGAAAATATGCGGATGTTACGGATCAAGATGAACGCAACACCATTATCAGAGAGATTTTTAGCATTGCCGCTCGAGACACCAATTGCTGCAAAAGCTGGTTGTTCGTTCTGCCGAATGGTGAGAAAACTGGTCTTTCGAAGTTAACCGAAATTCACTTTCAACCGTTTATCCTTGGCATCTGGTACTACATCGTTTCCCACAAGATTCCTAATCAGATAAGCAATGATGTTTTTAACTCCTGGAATGAAGCTCATCGCAAAATGAGATTCCCTGGTGAAAACGCCATACTTGACGATGTCCCAGAAGTTTCTGAAAACGAGGAGCTTGAAGAATTGTTTATTTCAGACACTATCAGCACAGAAGAAAGTGATGAAGACTCTACGATTGAAGGAAACTCCAACGTTGAAGTGTTTGAAGCCCCGTTTGTTGATCCCCGTACACAGAAACAGGTAGTCGCCCAGTTCCATGTTGAAGCCAAAGATAATGCCACAGCAATAGGTCAAGTCTTCGGAGGCTTGGTTATCGGGAAGCGGGGTGGCAGAGGTGAGTAATGATCTGATAAGGAAAGATGGCAACTCTATTTCCAGCATACCTCCTGCCCCCACATTCTCTGCTCATGCAGAAGGCGATGGAATCGCAGTCGGCTATGCGGATTCCTTTGCACCAACGGTTAATCTGTTTCTTCCGGACGGGAGCAAAACCACATCGAACCCGGAATACTTCAACCTCATCATCGGCTATGATCCATTTGAGAAAGATCATATACTTGTAGATCCACAACGGTCCCTGACTGAATACATAAGCGATGAAGTGAAAGAACAGTTTTGCGGGTGGACAGCTGTAGCAATCGAGGAAATTAAAAAGCTACCCACCATCATTACTCAGGAATGGGACAGAACAGATACACAACAGGCTGTTTTTGCTTTCATACGGGATCTGAAAGTACAAGATAACGGCGTCAAAGTTCGTTTTCAAAAATACTTTCCCATCCCATTTTCTTTTCTGATCGACTATTCTGCCGACCTAGCTATGAATCGGTTTGAAATATACCGGACACATTGGACTATCAAAAAAGTAGATCTGTTGGATGTTATGCAGGATGCGGGAATCTTCCCCGGAAAGTGAGGATCGTATGGCAGATGAACTAATCAGAGTCGGCAGCGATCTTCCGGCTGCACCACCACTTATGAACGTAACTGCTACCGGCGAAGGAACAGCTATCGGTTTTGTTCAGGGCGACGTGCGCCTTGAAATGACTGAAGAAGCCATTTCTTATCTTCGACGAATCGTCGGAAACCAGCCGCCTGCTTTTCATGCTTCGGAATGGGCTCTGTTGAATAGCGAAAGGTTTCATCTGTTTGTTCTTAACAACGAAAAATATGATTGCGGTTGTTTCTCTGTCTCAAAGCGAATAGCTTTGACGAAAAACACCCTTCCTGAGTATGCGGAGTACTTCGGGCCATTAACACCCGCTCTCATCTATGAATTGCTGAATATGCCTTGCCTCTTTACCGTTCGGAATCAGAATTTTAAGGAAGCTCCTGCCAGCCTTCCTGCGCTCGTTGGAAAGCTGACTGAAATCATTCCCCAAGGTGACTGTATAAAATTCAAGTTCTACTATTGTGGAAAGCTCCGTCAACAATTCATTAACGAGAACATGCATCTTTTCAATCTGATCACAAAACCTGTACGAAATCAGCTCGACGAAGAACACTGGAGCATAAGAGCCGGTAATCTGCTACAGATTGTTGATCAACTCGGAATTGAAATCAGATAGGAGGACATTGCATCGATGAATAAAGTGAGAGTTAACATCACAAACGCTGTCATAAATGCCCCAACCTATGCGGGAGTGACTTTCAGCCCTTCCATGATCAATTTCTTCTACGGCAAAAACGGCACCGGTAAATCCACGCTGGCGAAAGCCTTCACGGACGGAAGTGCCGCGCTAACCTGGAAAGGCGACCCGTACCCGAGTGAGAGAATCCTTATATATAATGAAGATTTTATCGAAAAGAATGTCAGGAGCTACGGAAACATCCCTGGTGTATTCACCATCTCCGAAGTCAACGCCGAGAAGAAGAAACTTGCCGACGAAAAAACAGGTGAAAAAACTTCGATTGATGCTCAAGCCGATGCTGCGCGTGTTGCCAGAGATAAAGTGACAGAAGAACATACAAAAGCTGAAGAAGAATATCGTAAAACCATCTGGAAAAAAACCGAAAAGACAAGAAAAAAGTATCCCGACACACAAGTCGGATTTAAGTCTGACATTGGCAAGTTCGTCAAGAAGCTTGAAAATACACCTATGACACCCGCTACCGACGAGGAGTGCGAGGGCCTTGCCCGTACAGTTTTTGGCAAGCAACAACCTCGTTATGATAAATACTTTCACATTCATACCGATGACCTGCCTGTCAGTGAACTAATGGGCGTATCGATCGAAAGTCGGGCGAAAACCGACTTTGCAATGTTCATCCGTACGCTAGGCAATCTGGACTGGGTAACAGCCGGGCACAACGCCTATCATGGAAGCACAGATGGTAAGTGCCCATTCTGCCAGCAAAAGTTGCCTGATAATTTTGAGGAAGAACTTGCCGCCTGCTATGATCAACAGTATAAGACCGATCTCAAAGCCCTGGAGAAATTCATAGATTCATTCCTTAAAGATATGGAACTGGCCGAAAACACTATAGCTAAAAATCTCCAGAATCACTTTCCGACGAAAAACCTGGCAGCATATAAGCAACAGGCTCAGTTGCTTATTGCCGCCATCAAGCGTAACCGTGATCTTCTACAAAAGAAAAGAGAAAATCCATCAGATAAAATCACTTTGGAAGATTTGTCTCCCATCTCTGTTGAGCTCAATAACATCACTTCCATTATCAACGATGAGATCCAGGCCTACATGGATGTCCTCGCTGATATCCCTGGGCAGCAGCAAAAATGCACCGAAATGGTCTGGGGCATGATGGCAATCGATTGTTCGGCGGAGATTCGAGACTGGTTAACGCGAACTCGAGAAGACAAAAAGGCTTGGACTGAAAAAAACGAAGAAGAAAAGAAACTGCGTGCAAAATCAGCCGAACTTGTCAGTGAGATTGCGAAGCTGAACAGTGAAACCGTCAACACTACGAAAGTCATGGAGGATATTAATCGATCGATTCGTAATGCCGGTTTCAGAGGTTTTGAATTGCAGGAAAAACCCGGAGCAAAGTATATCTATCAGCTCGTCCGTGATGTCAACGGCAAAAAGGAAGTCGTCGATAAAAATCTGAGCGAGGGTGAAAGACACTTTATTGCATTCCTGTACTTCTATCACATGGTTATGGGAAGCCAGTCCGATGAGGGTAAAGTCGAGGATAAGATTGTTGTTATTGATGACCCCGTTTCTTCCATGGACAGCGGTACCTTGTTCATTGTGGCTTCCCTTGTACGTGATCTGATTGCTGTTTGCTACAACAATTATTCTCTTGATGAAGAAACCAGGGATGATCATATACGCCAGTTCTTTTGCCTGACACATAATCCGTACTTCTTCCGTGAGATCACCTATAACAGACTGGCGGATTACGAGTGTGCATCCTTTTTTGAAATAACAAAAGACAACGATAATCAGTCTCACATCAAAGAAATGTATGAAGATGTCCAGCTTTCAGGCGGTGAGATACGAGTCAATACCAGTCCCGTCCGTAACACTTACGATACGCTTTGGCATGAATACTGCACAACTAACGATCCGGAAACCCTCATGGTTGTTATCCGCCAGATTCTTGAATACTACTTTGTTCAGATGATTGGCTATCAGAACGAAAACCTCAGAATAAACCTGCTCGATAAGCACGAAAATGATTTCTGGGGCGGTAAAAACAGTGAGGACTATCGTGCTGCATCTGCGATGGTTGCCATGATTAATGTTGGGGCAACGGGTTTTAATGATGGACTTTATTACGACTCCTCCGCCGCTGATGTGAAGCATCTTCGTTCCGTCTTCGAAAAGATATTCACGGTAATGAAGCAGAATCAACACTACGACATGATGACAAAACGGGGCAATTAAAGACAGGCATCCATCTTAAATCCTTAAAGCAGCCCCCATCCATACAATCAACATTTCCGGAGGCGATACAGCAATGCCTGAGATTCCATGGTTGAAACGATTCGATGAGGAAAAGCCCGACGAAGATTCAGATACGATGGAAAAGGTCGATTATGAGGTTATGTTGGAAGAATTAGAATTTCGGTAAGCTGCGAGATTGGTCAGCAAAGGGCAAACTTGAAAATGCGCAAATAAAAATGCCGCAGGCACGAAGGGCCCACGGCACAGAAAAAGCTTACAACGATCAACCAATCGGACTGCTCCAGAATTATCCCTATCTTTGATGTGGTGGTTTTGCCAATTCGGCGAACCCACTATCCTTATATCTACTGGGCTCAACGCCCCGTTTTGCCGTTTTGCCGTTTCGCCCCGCCACCACTACTATTTCAGATTCCTCGTGTGCTCTTCTATGTCCGGCGTCACTTCCGGCAGATACCATAAAGTATTGTTTCCGTTATGCCTTGCTTTCTTCGCACCGGCCTTTCGCAGATTCTTGTAGATCGGATCCTTTGTGAATCCGTTATCCTTCCCGATGGCGAAGAGATCGTGGCCATCAATCGGCCCATTCGACAGAGTTTTCCTGATGAACTGGACAACGTCATCTTCAGCTTCTGCAGGTTCACTGTTCCCGTCATCATACAGATAGAATTCCAGATGGTTATCTTCATTGAATCTGTATCCGATCAGCGTATCTTCCTTCCGTGTGAAACCCAGACGTTTTGTCACTTTAAGATATCGTTCATTCCCTGATTCCTTGACCGTGATCATTGATCTCGCTCGGCGGGCGATGACACCACTGCCGAGCAGTTTATTTGCGTCCGATCTACCTTCAGATCCCTTTGCGTCATTTCCGATAAGAACCAGTGCTACTTTGGTCTTATATGCAAAGCGCTCGAGTTCTTGCATCAATTCGCTCATCTGATCACCATCAGACAGACTGCATCCGTCCGGCAGATGTTCCTGAAAAGCGTCAATGATGAAAAGCCGGGGATCAAAGTCCTCCACAGCCGCCATCAGGTCTTCTGTGCATAATACAAAATGGCCTTCTTCTTCCTTCTGAATCTTGAACATCCTTTTATCCGCACCATTGTACAGAAGCGCCGGATAAGCGATCTCGCACACAGGATTCTCCGTTGATACATAAAAGCTCCGGATTGGATCAGAATGTATCGGCTCCGCAAGACTGCCTCTTTCTATTCCAGGTGGGAAAATTCCGTTACTTGCATCCGCCATCACTTTCAGAAACACATTGGTTTTCCCAAGGCCGGTTGATCCATTGATATACGCGGGAAAACCATACGCAATCGCACCGGGCCAGAAATACTCGATATCTTTGGGAACCAACTCTTCCGGCTTGTAGGGACAATACATCGACGATACCTCTCATTCTTCGGGATTATCCACCAGAAAAAACTGCTCTTCGTTAATCATGTACTCTGACGGAAAGACTTCATCCAGCGCCATTACGCAGCCTTTTTCAAAGAAAGACAGATCTCCGGAGTAGTTGCCTTTTTTTCCGCCCATGAGCTCATAGACCATCTCCGTGAACGGCTGCCTGCAGATCCGGACTCCGCGCCATCTGCCGCTGTATACTGTCTTCGGAATTGTCAGCGCATATTCATCTTTTTTCTTTACCACCCTAATCCCAAGACGGTTATCCTGATACAGCAGTTCCAGGTATTCTGGACTATTAAGCGCCCGGAGCGCCTTTAGCGGTATGACCATCGCGCCTTCGATAAAATGTATGCGCATCGCGTTAGCCGCTTCCTGTTCATTGATTTCCTCATCAATCAACCGTCCTGATCGGATGTATTTACGGCCTTCCTTATCAAAGATAGTCGGCTCTCCGAAAACATATTCCCCTTCATAAAAGGCAGTGGGGTCCATCTCCAGTGCTTTGAGCACGCGGCAGACCAGTTCAAAAGAGGCAGTCCGGATATTCCTGTCGCCAATCTCGAACTTCTGATAGCTGGACAGGCTAATCTTCGCTTTATCGGCAACCTCCTGTTGCGTCATTTCAAGCGCGATGCGCTTTTCCCTCAACGCCCCGTCCTTTGCGCCTGCCTTCAGATGAATCGTTCTATATCCTTCCAGATTTTCAAGTTGCTTATCCACCCATGCATCGCCCCTTCACTATCCGATGTGTGATTATTATACACACAATTGTGAGTGCTTGCAAGAAAAAAATATAGGCGGGAGCCCGAAAGCTGCCGCCGTTGTAATACATAATCCCAGTTACTGATAAGACATCCTGCGGGTATCCAGCAATATACCCGTCTGCGCGTCAAATATGATTTTCGTTTCTTCAAGGCTGCCAATCGAAAGAACTGTCTTGATATTATCAGGCTCGGATTTCGCCTTTTCAAACAGTTCTCCCTCGATTACCCAGACAGGCTTCAACTTCACTTTTCCTTTTCCCTCGGAAAAAGCAGCATATCCAAGCCGCAGGGAATAGACAGAGCGCAGTTTACCTTCCTGGATCATCGTTTCAGCTGCTTTGATAATTTCAGAAGGTGCGCAAATCTTCACATCATTCTTCTTCGGCTGAAAATCGGAAAAAAACTGATAAGCCATGTGATACTGATAGCTATCCAAGCCATAATCTGCCATACTTCTCATGATACACCAGGCACTGTAACTTCCGTTACAATCAGGATCGAGCACGGGTACGCCATCTATGCATTGATCAAACATAACGAACAGCACTCCTTTATAATCCGGGACTTCCTTTACCAATTCATAATCGCCTGTTTTGCCACGCTTGTACTCTCCGGGATTCACATCTGCGTGAACAATATGGGGAACCAATTGAATGCTTTGTCCCGGGAAAAAGCGGTCTACAATTGCCTGTGTTTGATCTAAGGCGTCCTGTACTGTCAGGGCATTATTGACAGAATAGGCCGTATTCATGTCAAACTGTCCGTATTGGAGCACCAGTGGAGCAGGCTCAGCATAGACTTCCTGCAGCCCTTTCTTTTTTGCCTCTCTCCAGAAAGCGTCATTGGGCCATGTACAGCTGAACCAGCCTGCATGACTATTCACGATCTGCTCTCCCTCTTGCACATTCGCTTCATCATAGCCCTTGGGCATGTACCTGGTTGACAGCACATGAATAGCATCCGCCTGCGGAACGGAAATCTCCACATCCACATGGATGGTCTCATTGCGGACGGTTTCATAATCCGCCTGCCAGCGCCAGCCATTGTATTGCTCGTATATGTCCGAAATCGTGAATCTGTCTTCTGCTTCTGCTGAAATGCCAATAAGCAGGGTAATGATCAGTAACAAAGATACAAGGATACGTTTCATTACTGCTTGCCTCCTCATAGCCAAAACCTCCGTTTGAAAAGGGGGCAAGGGTTTGCTCTCGCCCCCAGTGGTAAGCCCTGAATTATTTGACCCGTACGGCCTGTGCCATATCTGCCTGACCGTTTTTGATCGGAGCAAGGAATAACTCATCAGGAATATTGTCCAGATGGGGATACAGGAACTCAGCCCATTCATTGCCAATACCGTTCTGGCCATAATGACCTGGGAAGACCTGCTGGCCCTTTACATCCACCAGTTCCAGACTTTCAACCCATTCACCAAACACATCCATACCGCCGTAGGGCCACATCACTTCGCCATCGTCGTTCTTAGGCCCTTCACCGTTTGCCGCAATGAAAGCTGCCAGGGAATCCGGATTCACCTTCAGATCAAGGGTGATGTAAGTCATCAGGGGCGTGAAGGTGGCATCCGTCACCTTTGCGGTCACGTCCGGCAGTACCTTTTCCTCGTTCAGTGAGAAGCTCTTCACCTGAGAAGAGATGTCCTTCACCTCATAATTGAAGGTGACTACGCCGCTCTCCGGCATCCGGTACATCTTTGTCTCCTGATCAGCCAGACTCTTCCGAGTTTCCGCATCAACGCTCGCGCCGATGGGCAGCGTAATCTGATTTACGCCGTCATGCAGGAACACGCCCTCGTTGTCCAGCCGCCAGTATTCCGTGTAGATAATCTCACCAGGCACCTTGCTGCCGCTGTAGACCGCACCGGAGTTGTTCGGCATATTGACACCCTGGCCGTTGATCCACAGCTGGTCAAAGTTCCAGCCAACATGATGAGCAGCCAGCGCATCAAACGCTTCGTCACTCAACTGCTCCAAGATAGTATCAGGCTCCATTCCATCCGGCAGATTTTCGCCGAACTCCTCCGCCGCAGTAACACCGAATACCTTATCCACATCCAGCATCCGGTAGCTGTACTCTACCAGCAGCGTTCGGCCATCATAGCCTGCTTCCCGAACGGTGATTTCCACGTTGTTCACGGTATCCTGATAAAGATTGCTCTGCATCAGTTCATCCGCCATGGGGGGAGTTCCCTTTCCCAGCATGAAGGGCAGCCGGTCAAACACATGCCATTGGGTCGCGGCCAGGGCCACAGCACAGAGCATCACAGCCAGCACAGCAGCAATTACGATCGTACGGGTGGAGTAGCGGCCCGCAGTGCGGATCGCTTTCTTGGTAGATTCTTTCATGTGAGCCTCCTGTGAAACAATGTTCTCCAGGGTCATTTCCATTCGATTGTGGAAATGCTCCGGGATCTCAGGGGTCACAGATGTCAGTTTCTCTTTGAATTCATTGTTCTTCATACTTCTTCCTCCCAATCAATGAGGAGAGTCCTGCCAAGCTGCTTCCGTGCGTTACGCATTCTGGTTTTGATGGTACCCGTGGGGATTCCCAGGGCTTCTGCCATCTCCTGAATAGAATATCCATCCACATAGTGAAGCGTCATGACGATCCGCAGTTCCGGTTTCAGCTTCTTCATAGCCTCTGTCACCGCGTTTTCTGTCTCCGGCATCTCCACCTGGGCGGTATCTTCCTCCAGCGGAAAAAAGCTCCATCTTTTGCGCTTACGCAGTATATCCTTGCACCGGTTGGAGAGGATCTGGGTCATCCACGGCTTAAACTGATGGATATCCCTCAGAGTTTTTCTCTTCTCCCAGGCCTTGATCAATGCATCCTGCACCGCGTCCTCCGCTTCCTGATCATCATTCAGGTACGATCGGGCGATGCGGTATAGCAGCCTCTCAATCCGCCGGGCTTCCGCTTGAAACATTTCAGCATCCACGACATCGTTCCCCTTTGAGTTCTCCGATCCAGCGCGTCCGCTCTCCGGAGATGATCACCAGCATAGCGCTTTTTGCTGGTTCTATCTATCAGACGAATAACTACCGCCGAAAGGTTTTACCTTCGAAAGAATCTTTTTCTGCTGCGGCAAGTATATCACAGGGTAGTTGTCTGGGAAACCGTCCATTCGGCTTAACGAGGTTGATTAATTCAGGAATTATTTTCTCCACACAAAACATCAGCATACAGCCAAATCCAGACAGCGAAACAGACCGATCTCCGGTCACCTTATCCCGATGAAGTCGGATTGAAATCGAACGATACTGATCGCCCTGCCTTCTGATCACACACAGCCGATGTTTCCTCATTTTCATCATCCTCCACATCTATTAGACGGTTCGGCCTGATGTTTTGATTGCTCTAAACAAAAAAAGCAGCCGAAGCTGCTTCAAATAACAGACATTTTCATCATGAACCTGGCATCTCGCTGACCAACCTGTCCAAGCGGATGGAAAACTGTTCCGCACTTTCTTTTCCGTTCACAAAGTCATCCACAGCGGCATATGCCTCGTTGTGAGCACCCTTAATTGAGGAGTCCCAGCAGATTTCGTATTCCAGCGCAGGGACGGCATGTTGATCAAGCCGCCATACGCTGTCCAGATATTCCTGTGTCGCACAGGTAAACACCCACTTTTCCCCAAACATTTTAGCCTTATCCGTTCGGAAGGCTTTCATATCGACCCAGTCCGGATGGACGAGGGTGTAAGACGCATAGTTAATATTCCCATCAGATAATGGATCTTTCCGATGCGTAACAATACATTCAAAGAAGGCGGGAGCCTGATCGACAAACTCGCTTCCATTTCTGACACAGTAGATCTGGATAGATACGGGAAACAATGGGGGCTGATCTGACTTAATGCGCCAAGGAATCAGGTTGTCCTGTGTGAAGGTATCCAGACCGTTGGTAGCAATGCCTGCGTAACAATCCGTAAAAAGCTGATGCCCTTTCTGGTGCTTTGTATCCTTCTCAATGGCGAACAGCCTGCCGAAAAGATCGCGTGTACGCTCTGCCATGCTAATAAAATCAGGATCATTGAAAACGGGCTCATATCCGGCATGCCTACATTGCAGCGTGTGATACTCCATCAGCATGTGAACGAACCAGGTCACATTCGCATGACCCAATCGATCATAGTAAAAGCAGAACCCGTCATGCGGCGTTTCCAGATAGATTTCAACAAAATCAAGCAGTTCCTCAAAGGAAGACGGCGGCGACATATCTCGAAACGGTGAATCCGTCCAGGCATCCGTATAATAGAGCGATTCACGACTGTTTATATTATTCGGGAAACCATACAGCCGTCCGTCCTCCGTCATCAGATTGTCACGGATCGCGTTTTGGACAAACGCAGGCATGGCGGCAATGTCATCCAGCATCATCCGGGTTGGTTCGAAGGCGGAAACCAGTCCTTTTTCGATAAAATCCGCAATACAGTCACGGTTCTCAATCATGAAGAAATCCAGAGGATTGTTGCCTGCCACAACATCCATAGTCTTTTGATATCCGGAAAACTGTAGTTCCTCCAACGTACCGGCGGAACCAATCATGGATGCCCAATCGGCATGGAGATTCTCCGTGTTTCCCGCGTCTTCATCACCATACACAATAAGCACGGTCTGTCCCTCTGCCAGTGTCGCCTGCGCGACGGTCATCGCAAGCAGTATGATCGCGAGCAGCATCACTGCCACCTGCAGGACGCGAGAGACGTTGTTCATCGGCTTATTCATGGCTTAAACTCCTCATCCGTTCTTTCTGCCATTTCCTCATCAGCGCAGGCATATTGGGCAATGACCAATAAGAGCATCACTGCCAGCAGCAGGATACAAAACAGGTTCTTCATTTTTCCTCCCGAAGGGAGCGCCGCCATCCGTTTGAAGATGACGGCGCTCCGAATGGATCTTTACTTTTTCAGCTGCAGCACCAGCATGGTGTCATTCCCGCTTGCATCGGGGAATACCAGATGAATTGTTTCCGGAATCTGATCCACAGAAATCATCTGCGTATACGGAATCTGCGGCCAGGTATCAAGATTGGAGAAGCCACTGGAAAGGGTAATACCGGTGGGATAAGCTTCTCCGTTCTCCTGCACGATGTCCACCCTCAGCTTGTCGATGGCCATACCCTGTGTCGCGCCTTCCACAGCAGTCAGGTTGGTCGTGAAGTGCAGACCGCTGGGCAGCAGTTCCGCTTGGATGCTGTCAATCCGGAAGGCATCCAGCACCTTTGTGTCTTCAGGAATGATGTATTCTGCCGTAGCAATAGCCTTTTCGGTATGGATGGGTAGATCTACGTATTCCTTCGTGACGTTGGTATCATCCTCCGCGTCTTCCAGGTTCACCAGCTTTGTCCGCAGATACACCTGGGCTTTGATTTCCTCACCGCTGATCTGCCCGTTCAGGGGCTGCAGGGAGAAATACGTCAGGCTGCCATCATCATTGAACATGGGATCCTCATATGCTTCGCTGCCCCAGAGTTCAGACGGAATCTCCAACGTGGCGCGGACGCTGTACAGAGGCAGGTTCAGTTCTTTCGCAGCTTCCACCCAGGTCATGGACGGATCGACACCGATCTGTTTTGCAACGGCGGCGCTGTTTTCCCCGTAGGCACCGATGGCTTCGGTGAAATCATCCGCTGCCAGAATCCCCTTCACGCCGTCCGCCAGCCGGGCTTCAACAGAAATCATAGCCAGCCGGGAATCACTGTAACGTTCCCGGATGGTGAAAACCACATCACCTTCCTGCCATGATACAGGTTCACACGTTGCCATGATTTCCTGAGCGGTTTTTGGGATATCAGTGCCATAGTCCTTTTTGAAGAAATCATTCCATCCGAAAATACTGCCGGCTGCCACAGCCACTGCCATGGTCGCCACAATAACACAAGCCGCAATCAACACGGTTCTAAAAGCTACCTTTTTCACGGGTTCGTCCTCCTTCACGGAGCGAGCGGCAGTCATCAGCGCTTTCCGGGTCTCTTCCGGCATTGGACTGAAAGCATCCCGCAGATCCAGATTGTCCATATCACGCTTCATTCCGCATCCAGCTCCTTTCTCAGTTCTTTTTTCCCCCGGCGAAGTCGTCCTCGAAGAGTCGTCATCGGGATTCGCAACACGTCTGCTGCTTCCTCATAGGTCATTCCCTCTGAATAGCAGAGGACAAGGGGCAATCGAAGCTTCTCCGGAAGAGCTTCCAATGCCATCGCCAGATCAGGGTCTGGGACAGAAAAGCTTTGTACAGGGATCTTGTCCAATGGAACGATTTTCCGATGCATTCGTTGTATGTCATAACACACATTGATCAGTATGCGGGTTATCCAGGTGCGGAAGTACTTCTCTTCACACAGTTTGTCCCGCTTTTCCCAGGCCTTGAGGACAGCATCTTGTAGTGCGTCCTGCACATCGGCTTCGTTCCGCAGGATCGACCAAGCTACCCGGTACATCATGTCCGAGCAGGTTTCGATCTCTGCGATGAAGAATGCCCTGTCCACGGTGTTCTGCCTCCTGTTTCGTAACGTTACACCTATTAGACGGATGGGAAAGAGAAATCAGCACACGGCTAAAATAATTTTTTACACCCCCCATTTGCACAAGAAAACCCATGGAGTTCACAACCCCACGGGAATATTTTCATCTATCAGGTTCCTGTCATTTCAGGAGCAACTGAGGATTTCCCTTCATCTGGTCAATCAGAACATGCATCTGAGCTTTCATATCCTGAGAGGTAATCTCCATGATCGCTGTGGTCAGTTTAATCGCCGCGTCCTTGGAAGATGCACCGCAATGATAGAAGCGCTCTTCTGCTGTATTATAGTCCAGCACAATAAACCGGTCGTGCATGATACCGCCTGTGGTAATGAAGTCAATTGGTATATTGGGAAACTCTACCTGAAAATCCGCTTTATCGCTTTGATGAAGGTTGTTGCGGAGATTGTCACTAAATACCGTCACGGCAACGCCAGGTTTCACGTCCTGAAGCAGACGTAGCGTCTTGATATTGATGTAGTTGTCAATGATGTAGACTGTTTTTGTCGCCTTGCTGTAAATATCGATATATGTTGCATCCGCCTTGGCTGGATGCCCGTCTCGAAGCAGGAATTCTCTGTTCGTTTCCTCAGTAAGATCGAATTTCATCATTACAGGAGATAAATCTGACTGTTTTACCGTTTCATTAATGCGCTCAAACGCATCAACAAGTTTATCGTCATGTTCAAGCAATAATTGTTGCTGATTGGTGATCATCTTCTGTTGATCCGCCAGCATCAAGCTCATGTTCTTTATTGCATCAGTATTTTCTGCTGTTTGAATAGAAAGGCGCAGTAGATCACGCTGGGTTACCAGGCCCTGCGTTTCAACTATAAAATCCTTCATTGCACGAAAGACCCGAATTAACGCTCGGCTCTGCTGCGTTGCCAGGTCACCGCGAAGCACAGTCATTAGCATATAAAGACCAGATTCCGTGAATGCTCTTGGCGGTTTTCGACGTCCGCCCCAACTTGATGTCGATTTTTTCGATATCAAGTTTTTCAATTCCTTAAATTCCTCCTGTGTCAGGTAGAAGCAGAAATCATCGCCTTCGAATTTCTCAATATTATTAGAGACCTGTTCGTTAAAGCGAGATGTGGTATATCCATATATCTCCGCCAGCTCAAAATCGAGCATAACCTTCACGCCCCGGACAACATAAATCTTGTCCCGGATAGAGCGTTCATCCACAATGGCGATCTCCGTAATCTCAGGCTTCTTTTGTTCGTCCATGCTGACCTCCTGGTGATTACATCAATTGAAGACTGACCATACTTACTTCAACAGAAAAGCACGTACCAGCACAGACAAAATTCTACCAAAAAAACAAGCCTCCTGACAATGCTTTCATTACGCTTTTCTTTGCCTCTGCCTCCTTGCCCCACAACGCCCCCGCGTTCTGCCTCTGGTTCTCTGGTAGAGTAAGCCCCCGCCACACTCCCGGAAGCCGCCTTACAGGCCCTCACAGCCGCAACTGTGGGCATCCAGCGTAACTGAGTGCTCTTTCTATCGCAAAAACTCGTACAATAGAAGTTCCGAACCCGTTGGTACATAAGGCTTAGAAGCATCCATGGTAGTAAAATGGTAGTACATTTTTCCTGTTCCATACATTCTCCGTCGTTACTCTGTCCAATGGTAGTAAAACGGTAGTCAGCTTCTCGATCAACTGCCGCGATTTGCCGCGTTTTGCCCGACAACGCCGCGTTCTGCGATGGAGTAGGGACTGTTCCCGTGGCAGATAAATAAAATCTTAGTCAATGTTACAAGAAGCTCCTTCCGGCTACGAAAAGCAACGTTTAGGCCACTCCCGGGGCATGTCGTATCTGGTCATTTTCGCGATGGTCAAAATTCATACCTTGCTTTTCGTTGCTTTTTGTGACTTATCGGGGCCATGAAAAGTAGTAAAATCGTAGTAAAACCGCTCGAAATCAAACTTTGAAAGTTCGAATACATCTTCCACCCTTTACGCTTCCTTTCTTGGTCTCCAGACATCATTATAGCCGAGGGCTTATGCGGTTTCAACGTCCATGTAATTCCCGCGGTTTCGCATCCGCACTTCCTCTTTTGTGAATATCAGGTGATGAAAGAAAGCAATCCTTCGATAATCGTCCATCTGAGATACGCGCATCTCAAGCTGTATCATGCGCTCCTGCCATTCCTCCTGATCATGCTTCTCCTGCTTCTGTTGTAGATCCCAGAATGTACGGATCCCATAGGAATCGACCAGTTTAAGCCTTCTATCCCATTCTGAAATGTCCTGATCTTCGTAATATCGAATTGATCCAAACTTTGAAGCAGTACTGTTTTTTCCGTCAAGCAGAGCATTCGCCTTTTCAAAATCGTCAAGCAGTACCGCCATCTGCATCACACGCCCCGCGCGATTATGCTTGACAATTGAAAGTCTGCCGCCTTGCTTCAGCACCCGCGCCAGTTCGTTTACTGTACGCTGTTTATCATCAATGTATTCCAATACATTGTGGCAGATAATGAAGTCGAATGTATGATCATCATACTCGCTGAGCACAGAAACGTCACCGATAATCTGTTTGTACTCATGATCTTTCCATGCAGAAGAAAGCATTTCTTCTGAAGGTTCAACGGCTGTCACAGAATTGTTTTCTGCATAATGATCAGCAGTGATGCCCTCCCCGCTTCCAAAGTCAAGAATGGAAAGCCCTTTGAGGTCACCAATCTGAGCCCAGACAATCCGCTTAAACAATCTTTCCCATGCCGGAAGTTCTGTTATCCGATGCACAGTCTCATCTCCAATCCAGGTTATGCTCGGGCTGTACTGTTCTTGTGATAAAGCTACTGTCTCCCTTCCCTTTGTTACATAAGATACTATTCCGTGATAATTACAACACCTGAAATCAGATGGTAAACGCGTCCTGCTCATCCAGGCAAGTATCATTCCCCCACGATACGCTGTGCCCCATCCGCATTGATTTCTCCATTTGAAAACCAGCATAAGCCGTACTGAAATCAAAATCCTTCATGTGCAAAGATCTGATAATAAGAACTCTGTGGCGGGAATAACACGAATCGTAGTCCCTGCTGTTTCCAGAGCAGTATTGCTCTCCAGGTTCACAATGATCAGCTTACGGACACCCGGCAGATTCTTCTGCAGCTTTACCAGGTTTTCTGTTTCACGAGTAAAGGATGAATCATTCACCTCTACGCATACCTGAATTGCAGTTGCCTGTTCCGGTATGTAAAAGTCCACATCAATTCCTGTTTTGGGGGACTTCATAAAGAATACCTGATCCCCATATCTGCGGTGCAGCGCTGATGCTACAAGGTTTTCAAGCAAGATACCCAATTTTTCGAACAAAAACAGATTCAACAGGCCATTGTCCTCGAAATAATACTTTGGTGTGCTTTCGCGATCGCTAAACGCCGAGAAGCCATTTTGTATGGTAAACAGTAAAAAGGCTTCTTTTGCATAAGAGATATAGTCAATTACTGTATCTTTTCCTGTGCTGAGACCAATTCTCTTCAGCGCGCCATGCAATTTAGAATAAGAAACTTCATTGCATATTGTCTCGGCAACCTTTTTAATCAGTACTTTCAGCGTATAATCATTTTTTAAATTGTTACGGGAAACAATATCGCCCAAAACTATTTTCTGCAGAACTGTACTGAGATATTCCCTTTTCGAGATATACATCAAAGACTCCGGAAGGCCTCCTTCCTCCATATAATGCTGGAGCGCTGAATCGATCCTGCCTCTTGTTTTTGTACCGGTCATATCGGATAACTGATGAGGAATCTGCAGTGCAGTCAGATATTCTCCGAAGCTATACGGAGTAACATATTTTTCAAGGAATCGTCCTCCAAGCGTTGTTTCGATTTCTCTGCTGAGCATTTTTGCGTTACTTCCGGTAATATAGACACGTTCTTTACTATCTGCCATTCTCCTGGCAAATTTCTCCCACCCCTGGATGTTCTGGATTTCATCAAAAAAATAATATCCCCTTTGGCTGCTCATTTCGCTCTGCACAGCGACAATATCGTTAAAATCTTCCAGAGAAAACTCAGACAGTCGTTCATCTTCAAAATTGATATAAATAATCTGATCCCAGCTAATCCCATCTGCAATCAGATCCTGAACGATTCCATACAGCAGCATGGATTTTCCGGCTCTTCTGATCCCGGTAAGAACATAATTGCCATTCTTTTCAAATGTGTAAGGCCGCCGGCATATCCTGCTCTCCTGGATGACTTTATGCTGATCCGTTATAACCCTTTTCAGCAAGCTGTGATTCACCGCGATCACCTCCATGCATATAATACAATATCACGTTTCATTTGTCCAGTGTGCAGGACAGTAATGCGTTATATTTGTCCTTCTTGCAGGACAAATGCATGCCATGATTAAAAGGCCCTGGTGCGTTTCTGAATAGCTGCCCGTGATAAAAACGGACGTATTGTACAGGCGAAGAGTCCTTACCGCGTCATTCCAGCCATCCACATTTTGTATCTCATCCAGGGAAAACGTAAAGCTTGTCATTGCCCAGGTATTCATTCACACAGGCAATCAGTGCGTCGGCATCCGGTATCCTGGCGGCTACAGGCCTGAGATCAGAATCAAGAAACAGGCAGCGCTTTCCGCCTTTTTCAATTTCGCTCATAATCTGCCTGAGGATCACAGATTTACCGCATCTTTTGATTCCTGTTATGATTTTGATCAAATCGCTCTCGTAGAAAGGCCTGATCTGTTCCATGCAGCGTTCTCTGAAAATCATAGGCTCATCTCCGAATAAAAATCGCAAAACCGCCACTGCATCTATAAACGGGGTGATCGCATGCTGTTATTTTACTTTCAGATTTTTCAAAAGTCAGCATTTTTTTAAAGCAGATATTTAAGATATATGGATTTCAGGAAATTTCTTTAATTCATCCATCTGATCAACCATTGACCCAAGATCAACGCTGACAGGATAATTGTTCACAAATTTGTCAAAAATCAATTGATTATTTCTCCGTAACTATAAAATGAATGAAGTTACGGAGCAGCAATGAACAGATATCAATCTGCTCGCTATAATTTCACCAAAAGTAGTAAAACGGTAGTAATTTGCTATTTGACTGCCACATTTTGCCGCCCTCCGGGCGCGTCCGGGCGCATTATGCCGTACGTTTAGTCACTGTTGCCGTGTCAGATAAATAAAAACCTGATCACTGTTCGGCACCGGATCCTTGTAAATTGTACGTTGTATCTTTATCTTCCTGTTTTCCGTTCGGTTCTTTATTCCGCTGCCATGCTCCGGTTCTCCGCCGGGCTTCACTCCGCTTCCGGAAGGATCACCGTTATCGGGGTGCAGGCCTCCGCCAGTTCCTCCGGAAGTGACTCGGTTTCACCTTTGTCTCCGGAATCGCTATAGAAGTACCACTCGTTTTCGCCTCTGTAGATATAGTGTGTACATTGGCCGTCCTTCCAGTGGGAAACTTTTTCCAGCCGGTATTCCAGCTCACTCACATCGTCGTTCCGTTCATGGGTATACCAGACGCTTCCCCCATCCGGGAGATCCACGGATACTTCGTATCGGATCAGCCGGCCGTCGGTCTGATCATAGTCAGCGTTTACGCATCTGCGATCCTCCGTTATATACTTCAGTTCGCTTTCGCCCTCGTCAGAGGAAAACCAGGAATACTCCACATTCCCGACCGCCGCGGACAAATCAAGCCTGTATTCCGGTTCATAGTACACGTCAAGCACTGTCCCGTTTTTTCGGTGCAGGGTCAGGCCAAACCAGTCGGGATTAAGTTTTGCAGCCGGGATTACCGCCGTCAGCAGATGCTCCGCGCTGCTTTCTCCGGTGATACGCCATTCCCAGGCTTTATTGCCGCTCTCCTCCAGCATGAACTCCAGCTCTTCATCCGAAAGATTTTCCGGATCGAACGTACCAAATAAGGTCCATTCACACAATTCGTCTTCCTGCACGCCCCAGTAATTCAGGCCCTCCATCATCATCCGGGAAGACCCGTCCTCCTTTTTTTCATAGTGAACATAGGGGAGCAGCGGCGTGTTTACGATGTCCGGAATACATGCCGGGATTCCTTTTGAAAAATCAACCGGAGCCATCCAGGAGGAGTCCTCCGTATCGGAGCTGAATTCCAAGGTAACGGGATCTCCCACGATTTTGCAGGGATCATAATCGATCCCCTTGGGAATGCTGCTTTCCTCAGGCTCGCCGCTGCCCCACCGCAGTTTCCACACGCCGTCCTTCCATCTCAAAGACTGTTTGTCTTCTCCTGAGGTCTCGATTTCATCCATCTCAATTTCATAGCGGCCGTAGCCCACGGCTTTCCGCCTGTAATAATAATGATACCAGTCGCTGCCGGCTTGGAGCGTATACTTCGCGTCCATCAGCTTCCCTTCCGGAGTGTACCGGGCCAGAAGCTCCGCATTCCCGCCGGCTGTGCTCACCGTTTCATAGTGGTCGGACCAAATCCGGATGCTCTCCGTTTCCGAAATAACTACATTCAGATAAACCCGGTTCACAGGATTTCCTTTGATGAATGAGTCAACGCATACCCATACGGTCGGAAACAGGACGTCTTTCCTGGACCGCGGGAGAGAAAACATCATGGGATCCTCATTCGTGAGGTCCTCATACACCAGCCGGATCGAATCCTTGTCCGGCTCCGCTTTCCCGCCGCGCTTTTTAAACTGCCGTGTCTTCGGCTCATACAGATATACCTCTCCTTTGCACTTGCCCCCTACGGATAAGAGGCCGGAGATGATCACGCTGCCTCCGGTTTTCCCCTTGCCCAGCTTATAGGGACCCCCGTCCCGAATTGTAACGGGAACTCCGTCGTTCCATATGACCCATTCCGTGTGAATGCTGCGGCTCGATGATGGTACCCGGAGCTCTTCCCCCAGGCCAAAGGCAGGCAGAAGCAGCAAGGAGGCCAGTACCAGGCAAATCAGTCCCTTCTTCATTTTCCGTATCTCCTTCTGTCGGATTTGCCGATCAGGCGTTTTCTGCTCCGGTTCCTGCGGAAAGCGCCTGAAAGCGGATTGTTTCTGAAATCAGCACGTCCTCATATATCGCTTCTATTGCCGTTAATTTATCACATAGCAATATCCATTTCAAGCAGCCGTACTTTTTTGGCTTTCCACAGGCAAATTCCGGAAGCCGGCAATCCAAACGGATGCCGTGGGTTTTCGCAGGCCGCGGCAGTCAAAAACAGTAATAACGGTATTCCGGAATGATCTGATTCACGTGGGTCTGCCCGGCAGGCGACCGGTCCCTGCTCCTGTGGGCGAAGTATGATCTCTCATGCGTCGGCCTCATACAGCCCGCGGTAGGCGGCGCAGCGGGCCATCAGCTCCTGATGCGTCCCCTGATCCAGCACGCGGCCTTCCCAGATCACGAAAATCCGGTCCGCGTGCACGACGGTGGACAGCCGGTGAGCGATGGTGATGACCGTCCTTTCCCCGCGGATGTTGGCGATCGCCTGCTGGATCCTCGCCTGGGTGATATTGTCCAGCGCGCTGGTCGCCTTATCCAGCATCAGCACGCGGGCGTCCTTCAGCAGGGCCCGGGCGATGGCCAGCCGCTGCCGCTGGCCGCCGGAAAGGTTGACGCCGTTTTCGTCGATCCGGGTATCATAGCCGTCCGGCAGCATCTCAATATCCTGATCGATGCAGGCCGCGCGGCAGGCGGAGCGCATCTCCTCCTCGGTCATGTCCGGCCTGACCAGCCGCAGATTCTCCCGGATGGGAGGGAGGGACGCCGATCCACCATTATTGTCTCGCAGTTCCCGGTGGAGAAATGGTATGACATGTTTTCCAACGCAACCTATGCTGAAGCGTGTCTTTCCCGGATCACCGACAAGAAACACGCTTACCGACTGGAGATGAACGGCCGTAGCATGCGGGGGTGATTTCATCTCCCAGCTTGTCGGGCACCGTTAGGCCGCTCTCTAGGGGGAAGGGCTTTCCTCCCTTCCCCCTATGCCGCGGGGGGCACACCCCCTTCTTCCCGACACCAAACTCCGCAGGAAGAAAAAGCGCACCGTTTCAAACGGACTGAGCGCACCGTTTTTCTGGAATTTACAGTCCTGATACCAGAGGACGCCCGATCCGCCCAGCGCCCGGATCAGGGAATTGACCAGGCCCTTATCGGTGGACAGGAAGGCAAAGACGAAGCAGCTGATGACGACCCAGCTCAGGAAATGCGGCAGGAAGACCGCCGTCTGGCAGATCTTTGCCAGACGCCGGGAGTGCAGCTGCGTCAGCATGATCGCCAGCGCGACCGGAAGCGTGACGCCGATCAGAAGAAACACAAGATTATATCCGACGGTATTGCGGAGAATGACCGCCAGGTCCGGCGAGCGGAAAAGGAATTTAAAATTCCGCAGACCGACCCATTTGGAATGGACAAAGAGGCTGTAGAGAAAGCCCTTGCTGGCGCTGACCTTGTAATTCTTGAAGGCAAACACGATGCCGAAGAGCGGGACGTAGCAGAACGCGATAAACCACACGGCTGCGGGAAAGCACAGGAAAGCCAGCTCCCGGTCATCCCGGGAGAAGCGCAGGCGCCTGCTGCGGCGCCGGTCGGGACGCGCTGCTTTCTGTCCGGCTTCTTTCATCTTTCGTTTCCTGATTCTGTACAGATTGGCGGAGCCGCCGCGAGGGGATCCGACAGAAGGATCATATGGATTTTATCACAAAAAACTGCAATTGTCTTTCCCTGAATATGCCGGTTTCCCATATTTGAATATGCCGGTTTCCCATATTTGTTCAACCTTTGCCAGCAAATCAGCCGATGCTGACAGCTTGACGGCGGGGCGGGAAAAAGGGGATTGACAGGCGGGAGAAATTCCGGTAGAATGCGTATCGACCGACAACCTGTCGGTTGAGAAAGGAAGACACCGATGCGGATTGTCAAGGAAGCGGCCGAACGGAAGAACGAGATCCTGGATGCGGCGGAGGAACTGTTTGCCGCCAGGGGATACGAGGAAACCAGCACCGGCGATATCCTGGACCGTGTGGGGATCGCCCGGGGAACGCTGTATTACCACTTCCGGTCCAAGGAGGAGATCCTGGACGCCCTGATCGGACGGCTTAACCGGACCATGATTGCCCGGGCAGAGAAGGCGGCGGGGGACAGGGACGTTCCCGTGGTGGAACGGATCATCCGCACCATCCTGTGCATGAACCCGGAGACAGGAGGATTCCCCGTCGGGCATGAGGTGATGGAGCAGGTGCACAAGCCGCAGAACGCTCTGATGCACCAGAAGATGCAGCAGGGACTGCTGGACGGGGTGGTCCCGGTGATCACCCGGCTGGTGGAGGAGGGAAACGCGCAGGGCATTTTCCATACCGGGTATCCGCGGGAGACTACGGAAATGCTGGTGCTGTATTCCGGCGCCGCCTTCGACAGCCGCTTGGGCGGGGAACCGGAGCAGGAGGCGCGCAGGGTGAAGGCGTTTATCCATAATACCGAGCTCCTGCTCGGGGCGGAAAGCGGCAGCCTGGAAGCGCCCATGGCCCGGCTGTTTCCGCAGGTGAAATGAGGATCCGGATAAAGAGGGAGCTTTTCCCTTTTTATTTTCGACCTTTACCGACAGGCAGTCAGTCGGTAAAAAAGACGCTCAGCAAGAGAAGAAACGGAGGAAAACCCATGAAGAAGTCAACCGAAACCGGAAAATACAGGTACCGCCCGGTCCTGTTCTTTGTCCTGACCTACCTGTTTACCTGGATCTTCTGGATCCCGGCGGCCTTTGTTCCGGAAGAAGCCGGCGCTGCCTTGATGGTGCTGGGACTGATCGCCCCGGCAGCGGTGTCCACGGTGTTTGTGCTGCGATCCGGCTCGAAGGCGCTGAAACAGGACCTGAAGAACAAGCTGGTCGGGTTTTACAAGGTGAAATGGGCGAATGTGTTCCTGGCCGCGGGCGTCTTCGCGGTGATCGTGGCCTGCTCCATCCTGCTGTCGCTGGCGTTCGGGCAGAAAGCGGACCAGTTCGCCTTTACGGAGGACTTCTCCTTCACCGGCGTGGGAATCGGCGGCGCCCTGGCGACCATCCTGCTGGCGTCGGTCATCGAGGAAGTCGGCTGGAAAGGCTACTGCGAGGATTCCATCGGCAATTATATGAACTGGTTCTGGGAATCCATGTTATTCGGCATGATCTGGTCCTTCTGGCATTTCCCGCTGATTTTCATCAAGGGGACGTACCAGGCGGGGCTGACGGTCAATCCGCTGTATGTGATCAATTTCTTTATCAGCGGAATTCCCCTGGGCTTCATCATCACGTGGGTCTACCTGGCTAGCGACCGGTCCATCCTGGCGTGCATGGTTTTCCACCTGTTCGTCAATTTCCTGCAGGAGAAGATCGCGATGACGCCGGAAACCAAGTGCGTGGAGACCCTGGTGGTGACGGCCGCGACGGTGATCATCGTGGCGCGGAACCGGGAAATGTTCTTTGAGACCCGGCATGTCGGAAGGCTTCTGGATGACGTGAGCGGAGGGGGAGGGAAGGAAGCGTGAAAAAGAAAACAAATTATTCCCGGTTCCTGCTCCTGTGGGCGGGGAGTATGATCTCCCAGGTCGGCGGGGGCCTGACTAGCTTCGGCCTGGGCGTCTACATTTTTAACCGGACGGGGAGCGCGGCCCAGATGGCACTGGTCACGCTGCTGGGTTTCCTTCCGACGCTGCTGCTGTCCGTTCCGGCAGGCGTGCTGGCGGACCTGTTCGACCGACGGCTGCTGATGATGATCGGCGACGGATGTTCCGCCATCGGAATATTTTACATCCTGCTCTGCATGAACAGCGGAGGTGCAGCCCTGTGGCAGATCTGCGCCGGCGTGTTTGTGAGCGCCTGCTTTTCCGCCCTGCCGGAGCCGGCCTTCAAGGCGACGATTACGGACCTGCTGACCAAAAAGGAATACACAAAGGCGAGCGGCCTGACCTCCCTGGCCGGCAGCGCCCGGTACCTGGTATCCCCGGTGATCGCCGGCCTGCTGCTGGCGGCGTACGATATACGGCTGCTGCTGATCATCGATATCAGCACCTTCTTTGTGACGGCTGCCGCGGCGGCAGCGGTCCGCCGGGGCCTCGGGAACCGGAGGAACGGGGATCGGGAAAGCTTTGCCGGAAGCCTGCGGGAGGGCTGGAAGGCAGTGCATGCCCGAAAGGGGGTATTCCGGCTGATCCTGGTCTCTTCGGTCATGTCCATGTTCATCGGGGTGATCCAGGTGCTGTCTGAACCGCTGGTGCTTTCCTTTGCGGATTCGAAAACCCTGGGGATCGCCGAGACGGTTTGCGCACTGGGAATGCTGGCGACGGCGCTGGTAACCGGCATTGTCGGGATCCGGAAAAGGCACTCGGCGGTGCTGGGCATCTCCCTGGCCCTGGCCGGCTTGTTCATGATTGTATTCGCGCTGCAGGAGAATATTGTACTCATCTGCATATCCGGCTTCCTGTTCTTCGCAATGCTGCCCCTGGCCAATTCGAGCCTGGACTACCTGGCCCGGAGCAATATCCCGGATGAGCTGCAGGGACGGGCGTGGGGGTTCATTGGCTTCCTGTCCCAGCTGGGCTATGTACCGGCCTTTGCGTTTGCCGGACTGCTGGCGGACCGGGCGGCCGTGATGATGCGGACCACCGTCGGGCGGGGATCCGCGCTGGTGATCGGGATCTCTGGCGGACTGCTGGTGCTGGTTTCCATGCTTTCCCTGTTTTCCCGCAGGATCCGGAACCTGGAAAGCGGCGCGGAGCGTGAAGCGTACGGCGGACCGTACCGGGATTCAGTTTTACTGCGGGACCATTCCATGGCATAGTTTCCCGGAAAGACTGTCTTGTTCCGTTTGAGGATTTCAAAGTTTTATGACATTGTATCAATTTCTCCATGTTTGGGAAAGAGTGGTATTCATCACAACCGATGCCTCATCCACGCGATATGATCGATGGTCATGGCGATGATGGCGATGATCTTCAATGCGTTTCCGGACAGGGCGGGACGTTTGCCGGACAAAGCAGCCTTTTTTACTGTCATGGCGATACTCCTTCCTGCTTCATTCCCGGCATCAGGGCATGCGCTTTTTCCCCAGGATTCGCTTCACATCCTGCGCCAGCCTCCAGGCTTTTACCAGGGGGCCGGCGGCGGGGACATATACGCTGCAGCCTCCGTCCCGCACCGCGAACTCGCCCCAGCCGTCCCTGCCGATGGTGACCGGGCTCTGATCCCCGATCGCGCAGATAAAGGTACGGCCAGCAAACCGCCTGCCCATTTCCATGCGTTTCGTCCCGCCCCTAGCATTCGTGCAGAGGAAGGCCAGCCCGCTGCCGGGGATTTCAGGGCTCCCGTCCCGCGTCAGGCCGATCAGATCCGGATCGTCGAACCAGTCCCGCTCCGTTCCATAGGCACAGTACAGCCGCAGGCGGAGCAGCTTTCTCAGCTCGGAGACGGATCCGATGCCCCTGGCGGGTATGCCCTCCAGATCGCCCCAGAAAACGCAGGGATAGCCTTCCTTCCGCAGCAGAATCAGTCCGTATGCGGAAGCCTTGAACCATCCGTCCACCCAGCTTTCCAGGGACTGGCCGGGCTGTGTGTCATGATTGTCCACGAAGGTCACGGCGTGCTGCGCTCTGGTGTCCACCAGCGTTCCGGCGAGGATGTTCCGCATATCGAATGCCCCGTTGCTGCGGGAAGCCTCGGCCAGATGATAATGCAGGGGCACGTCAAAAAGCTGTATCCGCCCCTCCGTCCGGTCCAGGTAGCGGGTCAGTGCCCCCAGATCGCTGTTCCAGTATTCTCCGACCGCGTAAAGCTCCATCCCGGTCCGGTTCCGCAGGGCCTGCAGCCAGTCCCGGTAAAAAGCGGCGGAAATATGCTTGACCGCGTCCAGCCGGAATCCCTCCACGCCGGTTTTTTCCAGGAACCACATTCCCCAGCGTTCCAGTTCCTCCCGCACCGACGGATTCCGCACATCCACATCGCAGCCCATCAGGTAATCATAGTTGCCCTTCTCCTCATCCACGTCCGGCGCCCAGCTTTTCCCCTCGAAAAGGAACAGACGGTGATCCGGATCCAGCTCATTCCAGTCGCTTCCGGTAAAGCAGCCGTGATCCCAGATAAAGCCGGAATAGCGGCCGTTTCTTCCCGGGAAGGTGAAGCGGGTATAGCAGACGATATCCTCTTCCGCGTCCGCCGCCCGCAGCCGGTTATCCGGGTCGCAGGATCTTGCCCGGAAGCTTTCCTTTTCATCTCCGCCCATCCGATGGTTCAGCACAATATCCGCCAGCGGCTGAATGCCCATCCGTTTCAGGGCCTGAACGCAGCCGGCATATTCCGCCGCGGTTCCGTATTTTGTCCGCACCGTTCCCTTCTGGTTGAATTCCCCCAGGTCGTACAGGTCATAGACGCCATAGCCAACATCGTTTATTCCCGCGTTCCCCTTGGCCGCCGGGGGCAGCCAGATCGCCGTAAAGCCGCAGAAGGCCAGCCAGCGGGCCAGGAACGCCAGCTTCCGCCAGTGCCTTCCGTTCGCGGGCAGATCCCATTCAAAACCCTGTAGCATCGTTCCGTTCATCTTTTTCTCCTGAAAATGAGACATCTGTGTTCGCCGGTTCCTGCCGATAAGAAAACCCGGAAGCAGAGCGGCACGCCTGCTTCCGGTGCGAAGAAAAAGACTTTTCCGTTTGTGCCACGAAACCGGAATCACGCGCGGACCGTGTTTTTCCCGAATTTGCGCAGCAGCGCGGGGAACCACTTTGTCGCCGCCGCGCAGCCGATCAGTCCGACCAGAATACCGATAATCATCCCGCCCAGCACGTCGCTCGGATAATGAACGCAGCGGATGATTCTGGTGATTCCCACGATGACCGGGATGATCATGAGCGCCCAGGCCCACTTTTTCTTATCCCGGAGCAGGACGGCGGCCAGCGCCGTGAACGCCGCGAAATTCAGGGACGTATGGCCGGAAGGGAAGGACAGGTCATCCTCCAGGTGCGAGCCGGCGTTGGCCCAGTGAGCCTGATAGGTTTCCCAGAACGGCGTGCTCCGCAGGGTTTCGTAGGGCCTCGGCCTTCCCACGCCCGGCTTGATCAGGACGTTCACCAGCAGGAAAGCCATCAGGAAGGCCGTCACCATCGCCACGCCGTATTTTCTGGTCTTCTTCGGAATACAGAGGATCAGCGAAATCACAAAACAGACGATGTAGGCTGTCCTATCCCCCATGCGCTGGCATACATCGGCGATTCCGATCGTCACGGAGTTCTGAAGCTGCCAGATAAACGTGTAGGCCGCGGTATCAAATCCGTACAGAAGCTGATCCATTTCCATCCGTCCTTTCCGGGGGCCCGAAGCCCCGGCCGTCATCTTATGCCCTGAGGGTATTCCTCATCCTGCTGAGGTTTTCCTTCATGCTTTGCGGGTTCAGCGCGCCGCCCGCGGGCGGCGCGTTCCCCGCGGCTGAGCCGCTCAGTTATCCGTTTCAAAGAGGTAGGCCGCGGTATACAGGTTCTCGAAAGCCATGCCGTCGCCCTCGCCGTCGGGGGATGTCCAGATCAGTTTGTAGTCCCCGTCGAAGGAGAACACCGCACTGACCTCTTTTTCCTCAGGGTCCGCCTCCGTATCCACCGTTCCGTCTTCCCTGTACGTCAGCTTCTGGTACAGGCCCTTCGCGGTCACGGTCCGGGCCGCGGGATCATATTCGCCCACATACTGCCAGACGCCGACGACCGCCGCGCTGTCCGGCTGTTTGATATCCACTGCGTAGTGTCCCTCGGTCCAGCGGAAGGAAACAGTCGTCGTGCCGCAGACATAGTCGCCCAGGAAGCCGCCGATCGGAATGTAGGTCTGGCCGGCGCCGGCGTCTTCCTTCTGATCCTCCCAGACCAGCCGGCCTTCCTCATTGATGGAGAAAACGGCCTGACCGTCGTCGTATTCATAGACGCTATCGCTGCCCAGGCTCCCGTCCTCCTGCACGGTGTTCGTGCTCTTCATCCCATTGTCGGACTGAAGGGCGCCGGTGGCGTCGTCGTAGGTCAGCAGGTATTCCCAGGAGGTAAACTCCTGATGCCCCGGCGTCCTGAAAATCAGCATCTCCACCCCGTCGAGGCGCACCCCGATTTCGATCAGCGTGCCCGCGTCCTCAGAAATCCAGTATCCGTCATAGTTCACCACCCCGGGATGCTCCTGGGCATAGGTCGTCTCTTCCGCATCTTCCGCCGCCGCGAGGGCGCAGCTCAGCGCAAGCGCCATCGCCAGCAGAACCGCCGTCATTTTCTTCAACATCGTTCATTCCTCCCGTCATGATGTTCATCAAGGAATCCGCCGCGGCGGGTATCGTCCTTCCTGCGAAAGCAGTTCTTTTCCTCTACCGGGAACCTTCGCACCTCCGGAAGCTCAGCACCTCCGGAACTTTTGCCTATTGTACTTTGTTTCGACAGTTTAGTAAAGGTTTTCAGAGCTGTTCTGCGGAAAAGACATTTTCAGAGCAGCTCGGGGAAAAGCCTCTTCAAAAGGGTTCTGACCGGCGCGTACGCGGCCTCATCCTTCGATCGGCCGGATCCGGCTGCCTCCGGACCTGAGCTTTTCAACCACCACCTGCTTATCGATCTCCCGCCGAAGCTCCGAGACGTGGGAGATGATCCCGATCAGGCGGTTCGACTCCGACAGGCTCTTGAGGGCCCGCATGGCCTGCTGCAGCGTTTCCTCATCCAGGGACCCGAAGCCTTCGTCCACGAACATGGTATCCAGGCGTATTCCGCCGGCGCTCATCTGGATTTCCTCAGACAGCCCCAGGGCCAGGCTGAGCGACGCGATGAAGGATTCCCCGCCGGACAGGGACTTGACGCTGCGGACGCTTCCGTTGGTGTGGTCGATCACGTCCAGGTCCAGCCCGCTCTGGCCGCGGTTGTCATCCGATATTTCCCGGCGCTTCAGGTCGTACCTTCCCCCGCTCATCTTCATCAGGTGCACGTTCGCCCGCCTCAGGATCCGGTCGAAAAACGTCATCTGGATCCAGGTTTCAAACATCACATGCCGCTTGCCTTTCAGGGTACCGTTCGCCGTGTCCGAGAGCGCCGTCATCCACTGCCACTTCCGGTCCAGCGCGGACAGCTCGTCCGAAGCGTTCCTGATATTTTTCAGCACGTCCTCATTGGTCCGGATCCTCTGCTCCACTTCGATGCGCTTCAGGTTCAGCTGCGCCTTCTGCCCTTCGCAGGCCGCCTTCTCCGCCTTCTTTTCCTCCGGATCCTTCACCTCGTCCTCGCTCAGCAGCTTTTCGGCCTGCGCGATCTGCCCTTCCAGCGTCCGGATCCGGTTCAGACAGCTGTCATAGGCCTGCTGCGCCTGCGCCAGGGCGGCTTCCCGGGCCGCGATCTCCTTCGCCAGATCCGCCGCCGCCTTCTCCGCGGCTTTTTTATCGCTGAACCTCAGCCTGGCCTTTTGCTCCGCGATCCCTTTCCGCTCCGTTTCGATCCTGCTCTTTTCCTGGCTGTACGCAGCGCTCAGCCCGCCATGCCTCTCCAGCATCCCGTTCAGCTGTTCGTTCTTCCGGGGAATGATCCTCTCAAGCTCCTCCCTGCGCGCCTTCCGGGCTTGCTCCGCCTTCAGCCTTTCGGAGATTTCCCGCAGCCTTCCCGCGGCTTCCGCCAGCTGATCGTCCACCTGATTACGAATTGCTTCTTCATCATATCCGCCGAGCAGATCCTCCGCTTTCCCGCGGATGCCGTTTATCGCAAGCTCCGCCTTGCTGAGCTCCGCGCCGGCCCTGCCGCTGGCCTCGGATTCCTTCTTCTGCGCCGCCCGGGCCGCCTCCTCCAGGCGCTTGACGGCGGCTTCGTCCGGGGCGGGGGATGATTTATGCGCCTTCATCGGGTGATGCGTGGAGCCGCAGACCGGGCAGGGCATGCCTTCCTCCAGCTTTTCGGCCAGGATCCCCGCCTGCTCATCGTTGAAGGCCGCCCGCGCCCTTTCGGCTTCCTGCCGGCGCGCCTCCGCGTATTTCTTTGCCGCCAGGTATTCATCCTGCGCCCTTTTCAGGGCCTCCTGCTTTTCGGGAAGGGCTTTCAGCTCCGCGTTCAGATCTTCCAGGGCTTTTTTCCTGTTCTCCGTGCGCTCCCGCTCGACGCTCAGGCCGGCTGTGTGGTCGCCAGCCTCCCGGACGGCCGTTAATTCCCTGCTGAGCTGATTGACTTCCGCGCGCAGGGCTGTTCCGGCGCGGACCAGCTCCGCGATTTCCTTTTCCTTCAGGCCCTGGCTTTTTTCCGCTTCGGATACTTCGCTGAGCTTTTTGTCCAGCCTTTCGTATTCGGGAAGCTCACCAAGGATCTGCGCTTTTTCCGCCTTCCTTTTGTCCGTTTCCGGAGCCTGCTCCTTTTCGGCCCGCAGTTTTTCACCCAGCGGCTTCATCTGCTCGTTTGCGGCCGCCAGCTCCTTCAGCGCGTTCTCCCGGTCCTGTTTCGCCTTCTGCTGGCTTTCGGCTTTCCCAATCAGCCGGTTCAGGCCGCCGATTCTGTCGTCCAGTTCCTTTTCCCCGGCGGCGATGGCCTTTCTGTCCTCAAAATCCTTCTCCAGAAGCCCGCGGACCAGCTCGCACGCCCGGTCCGTCAGCAGTTCCCCGTTTCGGGCCTTTTCCGCCTCGATCTCCAGCGGATCATTTTCAGGGCAGGCGATGCGCTTCATATGGACCTGCAGGCTGCCCTTCTGCAGGCTGCGCTCCTGCTCCACCTGCCGCATCCCGTCCTTCAGCCGATCCTGAAAGGAGTTATAGATGTGGGTCCTGAAAATCTCCCGGAAATGGATCCTCCGGTCCCGGGTCTCCTCGAGCAGGATTTTCAGGAAATCGCCCTGGGCGATCATGGCGATCTGGCAGAACTGATCCCTGTTCACGCCCAGGATCTCCGTGATCTTCCGGGTGACTTCCTTTTCCTTTTTCTCGATTCTTCCGTCCGGCAGCTCCAGCTCCGCTTCCGCGGGCGCGGGCGTCGTTCCGTCGCCCCGCATCTTTTTCCGCAGGTGCTCCATGGTTCTCCGGACGGTATACTCCTTTCCGTTGTAGGCAAAGGTCAGCGTGACGCCCGGCGCCGCGAACTCGTCCGCGTATTTCGAGCGGAGCATGGACGTTTCCCGGTTGGACCCGCTGGGCTGCCCGTACAGCGCATAGGTAATCGCGTCAAAGATCGTTGTTTTGCCGGCGCCCGTATCGCCGGTGATCAGGTACAATCCGTTTGTCCCCAGAAGGCTGAAGTCCACCGTTTCCTCTCCGGCATAGGGCCCGAACGCGCGCATGGTCAGTTTCAGCGGTCTCATGCCATCTCCTCCTTCAGCTTCTCCAGCAGCTCTTCCGCGAAAGCCCGCTGTTCCCCGCTCATCGGCTGCCCGTTCTGCTTTTCGTAAAACTCGCCGAACAGCCCGATCGCGCTCTTTCTTTCAGGCTCTCCGGCATCTTCAATGTCCGCCGCGGTCCGGGTCCGCCGGTTGTCATAATCCAGCTTCATGATGTTCGGGTAAATGACGCGAAGCCGGGCCAGCGCGTCCGGCACATCCTCCTCGTCCGTCAGAACCACGTGCAGATAATCGTCCACCGCGGTTCCCCGATAGGTTTCCAGTAAGGTCAGCTGATCGTAGGTTCCCCTGATTTCCCGCAGGTCGTGCAGGGGCGTGAGCGGAACCGTCCGGACTTCCGTTTCTCCCTTTTTCCCGAGGGTCACCACCGTCACGGACTTCTGATGGTCCTTTTCGGAGAAGGAGTATTTCAGCGGCGTCCCGCAGTAGCGGACGGTTTCCCGGCCGATGTGCTGCGGGCCGTGAATATGCCCCAGGGCGACGTAGTCAAAGCCGTCGAACACGGAAGCGTCCACGTTATCCATCCCGCCCACGGACACGTCCTCCGAATCGGACCTGGCTGCGCCCGTCACAAACTGGTGGGCGACAAGCACATTCCTTTCCGAGGGATCCGGGGCCATATGGCCGATCACGGCGCGGACCGCGTCCGTGTAGCTGCCGATCTCCTCGTCCGGATACGCGTGCCGCACGTCGACGGGCTTCACGAACGGAAGCATCCAGATTTTAATCTCCCCGTCCTGATCCGCCAGCGAACAGGGCTCAATCTGCCCGCTGAACACCGGCGACAGATGGACGCCGCCGGTTTCCATCAGCCGGCCTCCGAACGCGATCCGCTCCGGCGAATCGTGGTTTCCGCTGATCATGTAGACCTGGAGCCCCATGGCCGCCAGCCTGAAGAGGAACTCATCCAGCAGCGCGACGGCTTCCGCGGAGGGCAGGGTCCGGTCGTACACGTCCCCGGCGATGATGACCCCATCCGGCCTTTCCCGCCCGATGATCTGCAGGATCTGCAGCAGGATATATTTCTGGTCCTCAATCATGGAAAACTCGTTCACTCTCTTGCCGAGATGCAGATCCGACAGATGGATCAGCTTCAAAGCGATCATCTCCTTCCCGCTTGTTCCGGGCCGGCTTCCGAACGCGGGGATCCCGCGGCCGCCGCCCCCGGCGCGCGTCCGAAAGCGGGCATGCCGATCTGCCCCGCGCGCGCGCGCCGGATCCGGTGCCCATTCAGTTTCCTGATATCAAAGGCCATTATGCCGTATATATCGGATTTGAGGATATTCTATCATGCGGACGGCACAAAAGCAATTCAGCCATTCACTGCGTGAATGGCTGAACAGGGCCGCCGGGGGCGGCGGGACCGCGGTGGAGCCGCGGAAGAAAACCGGGGCGGCGGATTTCCCGCTCAGCCCCTGTCCGTCACCGGAATCTTTTTCGGGCTTCCGGATGTGCCGGAGGTGCTGGCGTAATAGACGACGGGATAGCTGGACAGCAGGTTCCTTTCCCCGTCCTCCGTCATCCGGTTAATGTACCCCTCGTAATCCGCGTACGTCGTCATGGGTACATTCTTCCGGTAATCGTCGATGGATTTGATTTCGGAAAAATGGTATTTCCGGCCGTATTCCGTATCCTGGTTGTCCCGCAGCAGCCTTTCCAGAAGCCCCTTGTTGATGGAGACCGCCCGGATCGTCGAAAAGTCAAAGCGCTTCAGGAGGCCTGAGCCCTGTCTTTTCAGCACCCGGTGAACGATTGCGCGCATACCTGTATCGATTAAATTAGCCATGCCCTCCTCAGATGTCAATGCGGACCGCGGTTTTCAGGGCGACCTCCATCATCTCGCGGAAGCCGTCCTGCCGCTCCGCCGCGCTCAGCGCTTCCCCGGTGAACACGTGGTCGGAGATCTGGAACAGGGCGAGGGCCTTCTTCCGCTCCGCCATGGCGGTCAGATACAGCCCGGCGGATTCCATCTCCACCGCCAGGTGGCCGAGGGCTTTTGCCTTCTGATTGACCTCCCGGTCCGGATGATAGAAGAAGTCGGAGCTGTATACCGTGCCCACCCGGGGACGGACGCCGATTTCCTCTGCCGCCTTCACCGCCTCCCGCAGCAGGTCGTAGCTGGCCGTCGGCGCGACGATGCCCGGCAGGTCGTAGGAGGTGGCCATGGTGGAATTGGTGGAGGAGGACATGGCGATCACCAGGTCCCGCACGCGGATGTCGTCGCTGATGCCGCCCGCGGAGCCGATCCGGATGATGGCCTCCACCCCGAAGAAGCGGAACAGCTCCTGGGCGTAAAGGGTGAAGGAGGGAATGCCCATCCCGGAGCCCATCACCGATACTTCCTTCCCCTCGTAGGTGCCGGTGTAGCCCAGCATGTTCCGTACGTCGTTGAACAGCACGCAGTTCTCAAGATAGTGCTCCGCCACAAATTTCGCCCGGAGCGGATCCCCCGGCATCAGCACCACTTTGGCTACGTGGGTGCCTTCCTTCAGTTCAATGCAGGCGGACGGAGAAGCAGTCATCATGGAAACAACCTCCTTCAGGCAAATAGTTTTTGAAGATTCACGTCAAAGGGCGGATAGACGATTCCCCGGTCCGTGACGATCGCGGTCACCAGCTCGTGATC
This sequence comes from uncultured Clostridia bacterium, assembly GCA_947166705.1. Lineage (GTDB taxonomy): Bacteria > Bacillota > Clostridia > Christensenellales > Aristaeellaceae > Aristaeella. Next base: position 32,742 of record CAMVFE010000006.1, on the reverse strand, counting down.
CGTCACGTCGAAGGCGGGATTGTAGCACTTTACCTCCGGCAGGGCCATGGGCTCCCGGTACCACATGGTTTTGATCTCCTCCGGATCCCGCTGCTCGATGCGGATATCGTCCCCGGTCGGGCAGTTCATGTCGATCGTGGAGGTCGGGCCGAGGGTGTAGAAGGGAATGCCGTAATGCCGGGCCAGGATCGCCACGCCGGAGGTGCCGATCTTGTTGGCGAAATCCCCGTTGGCGGCGATCCGGTCGCATCCCACGAAGCACGCCTGCACCCAGCCGTTCTTCATGACGATGCTGGCCATGTTGTCGCAGATCAGCGTCACGTCCACGCCGGCCCGCTGCAGCTCGTAGGAGGTGAGCCGCGCGCCCTGCAGCAGCGGGCGGGTCTCATCGGAAAAGACCTTTAGGTCGATGCCCCGCTCTTTGCCCAGCAGCACCGGGCCGATGGCGGTGCCGTATTTGGAGGTGGCGAGGGGACCCGCGTTGCAGTGGGTCAGAATTCCGTCCCCGGGCTTTACCAGGGACAGTCCGTATTCGGAAATCCGGGTGCACATCCGGATATCCTCGTCGTGGATGGCCAGCGCCTCCTCCCGCAGCAGGGACCGGATCCGGGAAACATCCGCCCCGGGGTTGTCCCGGAGCGCCCGGAGCATCCGGCTGACCGCCCAGGACAGGTTCACGGCCGTGGGCCGGGCCCGGCTCAGGGTTTCCCCCTCCGCCTCCAGGTACGCGCGCAGGGCGTCCGGATCCTCCGTTTCCTTCCGTACGGCCAGCACGTACACGGCGTAGCCGGCAAAGATGCCGATCGCCGGCGCCCCCCGCACGGCCAGGGATTTGATCGCGGCGCACAGCTCATCGATCCGGTAAAGGGAAAGCCATTCCTGCCGGTTGGGCAGCTTCGTCTGATCAAGAATAACCACGCTGCGCCCGTCTTCGGAAAGATGGACGCTGCAGCTGTTTCTGTCCGCTTCTGATACGGTCATGGCGGTGTATCCTCCTTTTGCGTGGGTCTTTCCTTTTATTCTGCTTCCATCCGGGGTTTTCCTGCCGGACCGGCGCGGGACCATGGATCTCTCCCTCCCCCGGAACGCCCGCCGCCGGCCGGCGCTTTCAGCCCCTGTGCTTTTATCTTTTCAGCGCTTTTCTGAGCGCTTTTTCATCCGCGTCCGGAAAATACCGCCCGACCTGCGCCGCGATCCGCCGGTACGATTCATCCGGCAGGGTCTCCGCGCTGTTCACGAAATCGTATCCCCACCTGGTTTCCGGGGTCGTGAAGGACGGCAGATGCCAGCCGTAGGGAACCCCTTTTTTGTTCCGCTTCTGCCGGAATCCGCTGATGAGCAGGAAGGACTGCATCTGAAGGTCAATCAGCAGCCCGTCGAAGCCCTTCTCCACGCCGGCGCGCTTCCGAAGCTGCCCGGACATGAGCTCCAGGCTGACCGCGTTTTCATCCAGCTCCAGGGCGTCCAGGATCTTCTTTGCGCCGCCCTTCATCTTTCCGTCCTCGTACAGGCCCTCGGCGTCGTATCCGTCCCTCCGGTAGTTGGCAAAGTCCGGAAACCATTCCTTTGAAACGAAGCCCGCCTTCCGGTCAAAGAATTTGCCGTAAGCGATATCGCCGTACTCCGCCAGCGTCATCCGCCAGATCCACGGATCCCGCTCCGGATCTTCCGTCCACCAGTCGAAGGGAAGCACGCGCTCCTCCACGGAAAAGCCCGGTATTCCGACAGAAAAAAGCGGAAGGAAGCCGATCTTCCGAACCAGATCCGCCGCTTCCTCCGGTGATTTCAGGCGGTTCGGGTCGTTCCTTCCGCAGCCGCTTAAGTTCCAGTCTCCGTCCATCGTTTTTCCTTCCGGTCTCCTGCCTGCTCCCGGTGAAGATGCCTTTATCGCAGGATAGCAGAATGATTTTACTGAACACTTTGATCAGAATCAAGCCTGTTTTTCAGTTTTTGTCGGAAAATGAAGTGCTGTGAAGAGGCATGAAGCGCTTCCTCCGGAAAAAGAAGCGCTGCGCCGGGGAATGAAGCTTCCCCGGCGGGCGGGGCCGCTCGGGCCTGCCGGCTTTCAGCGCTGCTCCCGAATCCACACAGCCATGCTGCCGGGAGCGCGGTTGGCCCAGGCAAAATAGGGGACGGCCTTCAGCCGGCACGGTTTCCTCCCGAGCGGGCCCGGGCCGTACTGCGTGCCGGGTGAGACATCCGCGTATCCTTCCATGGACAGGCAGACGATTTCCTCTGGCAGCCCGGGCAGCGAGGGCGCGGGATCGATCTTTCCTTCGGGAGAGATAAAGACAGAGAATAACGGTTCCTCCTGATCCGTTTCCTCGAAGCAGTAAATGAGCGGCCCCCTGGCCAGCGCCGTTTTACCGGCGCAGCTGCGCACCCGGATGTCGGCGCGGAGCCTCCGAACCGGCATTTCAAAGGCCAGCGCCACGGTATCTCCGGCCTGCCAGGCGCGCCGGATATAAACGTATCCGTCCCGGACCGGATAATCTTCCGTCCGGCGGTTGACCGTCAGGGTATAATCCGTCACGTGCCCCGGAATGTGGACCGCCAGCGTGAAATCTCCTCCGTCCACGACCGTGTAATCAACATTTCCCCGCCATGGATATCCGGTTTCCAAGCGAATGCGGCCGAAGCGCGTCGAGGCCTCGCTCCCGACGAACAGATGGCTGTATACGGCGCCTTCGTCCTCGCTCCAGAGATATCCGCCCAGGGATGTGATCAGCCTGGCCAGATTGGGCGGGCAGCAGGCGCAGTCGTGCCAGGGCGGGCGCCTGGGCAGCACGTGCTTATAGCCCGGAACCCGGCCGGAGACCCGCGTATCCACTTCCAGGGGATTGACGTAAAAGAAGCGTTTCCCGTCCAGCTGCATGCCCGCCAGGGCTGCGTTGAACAGCTCCAGCTCCATCAGGTCGGCATACTGTCCGTCCGGACGGTTCCGGAGCAGGCTGCGGGCAAAGAACACCATGGCGACGGAAGCGCAGGTTTCCCCGTAGCACCTGTCCGGCGGCAGGTCATAATCCACGGTAAAGGCCTCATGATGCGCGGATGAACCGACCGCGCCGGTCACGTACATCTGCCTTTGCGTAATATTGTCGAACAGGCGCCGGCAGGCATCCAGCAAAGCCCGGTCCCCGGTTTCCGCGGCGGCGTCCGCCATGGCTGTGAGCAGATACAGCTGCCGCACGGCGTGCCCGCGGGCCGTCGTCTGCTCCCGCACCGGGACATCCGACTGGTTGTACGCCGTATCCGCGGGGTCGATATCATATCCGCCGTAATGAATCCCCGGATGGGGCGGCGTGTGCCGGACAAACCATTCCGGATCCTGCCCCCGCATGTCCAGGAAACGCAGCGCCATATCCCGGTAGCGCGTCCTTCCGGTCGCGCGGAACAGGCGGAGCAGCCCGATTTCAATCTCCTGATGCCCGGGAATGCCCTCTTCCTTCTCAAACCGGTCGCAGATGTGATCGGCCAGACGGATGCAGATCCGGAGCAGCTCATCCTTTCCGGCGGCTTCGTGCAGCGCGGCGCCGGCTTCCAGCATGTGCCCGGCACAGTAGAGCTCATGGCATTCCAGCAGGTTGGTCCAGCGTTTCCCGGGCTCCCTGACTGTAAAATAGGTATTCAGATATCCGTCTTCCTGCTGGCAGCGGCCGATGAGCGCCACCAGCTCATCCACCCGCTCCGCCAGTTCGCGGTCCGGCTTCAGAAGCAGGGAATAGGCGGCCGCCTCCAGCCATTTGGCCGCGTCGCTGTCCTGAAAAACCATTCCGTAGAACGTTCCGGACTCCTCGCCCGCGGCCATGCGGAAATTGCTGACGGCGTGGGATTTTCTGGCTTCGGGCACTTCGTCCCGCAGTATTTTTTCCATATACGGAACGGTCACGTCGGTAACAAGCGCCTGGCGGGGCGACCAGAAATCGTCGGAGATCCTGACATTCCGCACGGACACTTCCCGGATCGGCATGGATTTTCCTCCTCCCGTCAGTTCTTCATCCCGGTCATCACAATGCCTTCCACAAAATATTTCTGTCCGATCAGGTAAAACACAATGCCGGGAATAAAGGAAAGGCAGGTCGCGCACATGATGCTGGACCAGTCGTCGTTAAACGATCCCCGGAAAATATTGAGCCCCAGCGCCAGGGTATACCGGTCCCTGCGGGTGATATAGGTGACCTGCTGAAGCAGGTCGTTCCACAGCTCGATAAATTTCAGAAGGCCCACCACAATCATGGCTGACTTGATCGCCGGAACAATGATAAAAACCAGGATCCTGAAATATCCGCAGCCGTCGATCGTCGCCGCTTCGTCCAGTTCGCGGGGCACCGTTTTGACGAACTGCCGGATCAGGAAAATGTTGAACGCGCCGCCCCCGCAGAAATGCGGCAGGATCAGCGGCCAGTAGGTATTGACCAGGCCCAGCCTGGACCAGGCCAGGAAAATGGGGATCAGCGTGACCATGCTCGGAAGCAGCATGGAGCCCACGCACAATGTAAAGAGGAATTTTTGGCCGCGGAAGCGGAGCCTCGCAAAGGCGTAGCCGCCCATCGTGGCCGTGACCACCGCTCCCGCGACCGCGGGGATCAGGATGGTCATCGTATTCCCCAGGAATTTCAGATATTCGAAGGATTTCAGTGTTTCCGGATAGTTTTCGAACCGCCAGGCGGGCGGCGTGAAGGCAGGCGGATAAGCATACAGCTCCCCGTTCGACATGAGGGAGGAACGGAAAATCCAGTAGATCGGGAACATCACCATCAGGGCGAGCGCGATCAGCAGGATCAGGCACAGGATGCCGACCGTTTTTTCGCGCCGCGATTTGGACAGCATGCGTCCCCGGCGTTTTTGAATCGCGGTATGCACGCTCATTCCTTCTCATCCCCCTCGTAGAAAATCCAGCCCTTGCTGGTGGCGAACAGAATACCGGTGAACACGGCGATGATCAGGAACAGGAGCACGGCGACCGCGCTGCCGTATCCGTATTTATGGGACTTGAAGGCCTGGGAGTAGAGCATATAGCACATATAATAGCTTCCGGTGCCGGGGCCGCCCTGGGTCAGCGAAAGCGCCGGGGTGATCACCTGCAGGTTGGTGACAAGGCTCATCAGCAGGTTGTAAAAAATGATCGGGGTCATGCAGGGAATGGTGATCCTCCAGAAGCGCTGCCAGGCGTTCGCCCCGTCGATCTCCGCCGCCTCGTGGTAGGTCCGGGGAACGTTCTGCAGTCCGGCCAGAAAGATGACGATCAGGTTTCCGCTGAGCCATACGGCGATCAGCGCCAGGGAAGGCGTGACCATGGCGCTCGAGTCCAGGAATTTCACCGATATGCCGCCGCCCAGCTTAATCAGGTAGTTGAACAGTCCGTGATTATAATCAAAGAGCCATTTCCAGCCGAGATAAACAGCCAGCACCGGCAGCACGTAGGGAAGGTAGAAGACCGCGCGGAAAAAACCGCGCGCGGGCACCTTCCTGTTCAGCAGCATGGCGATGATCATGGAGTAGATAATACTGCCGACGACGGAGAGGCTTGCGTATTCCAGCGTCGTCAGCAGGGACCCGTAGAATTTCGTGTCCCGGGTAAACAGGCGGATATAGTTGTCCAGGCCGAGGTATTTCATCTCCCCGAGGCCGTTCCAGCTGAACAGGCTCAGGGTAAAGGAAGCGATCATCGGGATATAGGTGATACAGATCAGGCCGATCACCGACGGCAGCAGGCAGATCCATGCCGCCCGGGTCTCCGCCCGGTTATACCGAACCGTATGTCTCTTTGGCAGCGCCGTCATGCATCATCCCTCCAGACTCTCGTCCTGCCTGAAGATGGGGGAACGCGGACGCGTTCCCCCATCGGAAAGTACCGTAGCCTCAGTCGATCTGAATCGCTTCGCACAGATCGGGATAGATCTCGTTGATGACATCCTCGGCCGTGCGTTCGCCGCTCCACACGCTCTGCAGCGCGGTGAACAGGATCTCGTTGGTGGTGATCTGGGTGTTGGGGGTGTAGTACCAGCAGGCGGGCTTCGCGTTGTTCATGGTGTAATCCACCAGCACCTTCCGGCCGGTTTCCATGTCCTTGTTGTAGGGATACTTTTCGTTGCCCAGCCACTTGCTGATGCCTTCCTCGGTCTTGTAGAAGTATTCGCTCTTGGGCAGCCAGATGCCTGTCAGCACAAGGGAATCCCAGTTGCTTTCCTCACGGGTGTACCATTTGACAAAGTCATAGGCTTCCTGCTGGTGCTTGCCCTTGAACACGCCGGTCAGGCCGGACGTGCACAGGGTGACCTCTTCCTTCATCACGGGCAGCGGCGCGATGCCGTAGTTGATGTCCAGGTTCGGGAAATCGGTTCCCAGGCGCCAGGTGCCGTCCGTGGTCATGGCGACGGTCTTGCTGCCGATGCCAACGCCCACCCCGTTGTCCTCGGGAATCACGTTGAGCGGAGCGACGTGCTCCACCAGGGCCAGGTCGGCCACCTTCTGGATGGACTCGATGACCTCGGGGCTGTTGATCAGGCACTGCTTGCCGTCGTCGGAGAACCACGCGCCGCCGTTGGACAGGGCCCAGACTTCCATCTGCCAGGTCCAGTTGTTCACAAAGGCGCCGTACTGCACGATCTTTTCGGGGTTGAAGCCTTCCTCGCCGGGATGCTTTCCGGCTTCGTCGAAGGTGAGCCGCTTTGCGACTTCCACGAACTCGTCCCAGGTGTAGGGCTTGTCCGCGGAGGGATAAGGCTCGCCGGCCGCGTCAAACATATCCTTGTTGTAGTACATGATGAGGATTTCGTTGCAGCTGGAGTAGCCGACCGGAGTCCCGTCATCCTTGAAGGTGATGCAGTCCATGGGCTGGAGCTCCTCGCCGGCATACATGTCGGACACGTCGGCCATGACGCCGTTCCGGGCAAAGTACAGCACGGAGTTTTCGTTCACCATGCCGCAGTCCGGCAGCTGATCCGCGATCGCGTAGTTGACCAGCGTTTCCGTGTACTGTTCGTTGGCGATCTGCATGGGTTCGACAAAAACCTTGTCCTGCATCTGGTTGTATTCATCCAGAACCTTCTGCACGCTCTCAAATTCGGTCTGATCACCCCAGAAGGAGTAGGTGATATGGACCCGCCCGTCGCCTTCCGCCAGCGCGAGCGCCGGCAGCGCCAGCGCCAGGCAAAGCACGATTGCCAACAGTTTCTTCATGGTTCTTCCTCCTCTGAAAATTGTTTTTTTGATGGTGGTTACACGATTAACCATCTCGCTGCCCATACGATAGCATCAAAAAAGAGTCCCGTCAAGCCCTTTTCCGTTGTTTTATATCGGTTAATTTGTTAACCTTCGCCTTGACAGATTTCGGGGCCGCGGATATAATCTGTTTAAACGTTTTACCTGGAGGCGGTGTTTCTATGGCAACGATGCGGGATGTCGCGGTTCTGGCCGGGGTATCGACAGCCACTGTCTCCCATGTGATCAACGGATCCAAGAAGCTTTCGCCGGAGACGACGGAACGGGTTCTCCAGGCCATTTCCCGGATCAACTACAAACCGAACACGCTGGCCAAATCCCTCCGCCTCGGACAGACGCACACCATCGGCGTCCTTGTGGAGGACATCCGGGGGCTGCCCGTATCCGCGATCGTCAGCGGTATCAGCGAAGCGCTTTCCAAAGGCGGATACAAAACCATCCTTTATGATCTCCACCTGCTGGAGAAACTGTACAATCAATACGAAAAGATCGGTACCTATCGCCGGCGGATCAATGACGGACTGAATCTCCTTCAGGCCTCGGACGTGGACGGCATTATTTACGTGGCCATGCACGACCGCCACCTGGACTACCTCTTCGATCCCATGGATACGCCGCTCGTGTTTGCCTATTCCCATGGAACGGAATCAGATACCTATGTGACTTATTCAAACAGGGATTCCGCGGCTGACATGGTCCGGTATCTGCTGGGCCGGGGACGCAGGCGCATCGCGGTCATTGCCGGCCATCCGCATTCCTATCCCACGGCGCAGCGCCTGCTCGGGATTCAGATGGCCCTGCAGCAGGCGGGGCTGGCGCTTCCCCAGGAGTATATTCGCTATGGAGACTGGGAATACGAATCGGGAGCGGAACAGACGAAGGAACTGCTGAAGCTGAATCCGCTGCCGGACGCAGTTTTTGCGATGAATGACCTGATGGCCGCGGGCTGTATGGCGGAGCTGATGGGCGCCGGACTTCGCATTCCCGGGGATATCGCTGTGGCAGGCTTCGATAATCGGGAAATTGCCGCTTACCTTCAGCCTTCCCTGACGACCGTTGCCCTGCCGACCACGGAGATCGGCACGGAAGCCGCGCTGCGGATGATCGACATGATCAGCAATCCAAGCCCCCATCCGGTCAGAAAAATCATTCCCTGCTCGATTGTGGAGAGGAAATCTGTATAAAAGGCCGGCCGGATCCGCTCCGGCCGGCTTTGCGGTTGTCAGGATTCCTTCTCTGCCGCGGGTACGGCTGCTTTTCTCCGCGCTTTCCCGGGGAAAAACCGCATCGCCCGGCGCCGCGCGCCGCGGTCAGAAATCCTTCCGGTACATCCCGGCCAGCATCAGCAGGCTGAAGAAGTACAGGCAGTTGTCGTAATACCGCCGTTTCCCTTTCCGCATCGGGGTTTCCCAGAATCTGCGCAGGTATTCGTCTGCCCATACGCCGCCGCCGGCGATGGACGCGGCGGCCAGGACCGCGGTGATGGCCACCGGATGCATGGCGGGCTCGTCCGTCGGCGTTCCGTCAATCTGGTACGCCCGGTATTCCGCCTCCGGAATCCCGTGGAAGAACGCCTGCAGGCGGTTCGCGATCTGTGCGTATTCCTCCCTGCGGCCGAACCACAGGGTATCCAGCGCGATGTTCATGGCGACCCGGTAGGCATCGGAATAGTATCCGAAATTCTTCCCGAACATGAACCGCGGCGTTCCGTCGTATTCGGCATATTCCGGGCTCATGCCCGTCGCCGGGTGGGCGCTGAGCGCCAGGTATTTCCGGCTGGCTTCGGCCGCCTCCCGCCAGAACTGCCGGTCCTCCGGGTTCGCGCGCTCCGCGAACACCTCATAAAAATGCGGCAGGTGGTAGCTGGGATCGGAAAAATCGACCTCCGGGACGAACCGGATCAGGCGGTTGTTTTCGTCCCACATGGCCCGCCCGCCCGGGACCAGCTCCGCCTGATGCACGCAGTGGCGGAGGATCTCCCGGGCCTGGGCGCCGTAATCAAAGATGCCGGATCCGTCTCCCCACCGTTCCGAGGCGAGGAACAGCGCCATCGCGAAATATTCCTCTCTGTCCGGAGCCGGGCCTTCCGCGTTATGCTTCCCCTCCAGGTTCACGGACCAGGCGAAATACCCCGCGTGCTTTCCATGATCCAGCAGCATGTAGCGCACCGAAAACTGCCACAGCCGGTCGAACAGGTCCTGCCGGTCCATCTGGACGCACATCATCATCCCGTAGCTCATGCCCTCGGTCCGTGCGTCCACGTTCCCCGTATCCACCATGCAGGCGCTGTCCGCGTCCACCTCGTGGAAGAACCGCTCCTCCGGATCCTCAAAGATGGTCCGGAAGCATGCCTGCACGCGTTCCCGGACCTGTTCCGCGCTGATTCCCACGCGGGAAAACTGATTGGTTCCTTCTCTCATCTTTTCCTCCTGTTTTCGTGATCCCGGCTTCTCCTGCGGGGCTTCTTCGGTTCCCGTTTCCCCGGCCCGGACGGAATGTGCCGGATAATGCCCTTCGCGCCGGTCAGTCCTCCCCGGTCAGGTGAACCGTCCGGGGGCTGTGCCCCGTGGCGGGAAGAAATTTCTTCAGAATGTCCTCCGTGCGGATCTTCAGGCTGGAGGTGCAGACGCAGGGATGGCACCCGATGTACTCATCCTGCAGCACATCCTCGTCGATCAGCAGCTGAACCGCGCGCTCCCGGTCGTTCATCAGCCCCATGATGCTGACCGCCCCGGGCTCAATATCCAGATACTTCAGCATATCCGACGGATCCGCGAAGGACAGCCGGGCGGAATCGATCTGCCGGGACAGCTCCTTCGTTTTGAATTTCTTGTCCCCGGGCATCATCAGGAGGTAGAAGGCCGTTTTCTGCCGGTTGCACAGAAACAGGTTCTTGCAGATGATCACGCCCAGCACGGCGTCGATCTCGTTGCAGGCCTCCATGTTGTCGGCCCGTTCGTGGTCCGTTCTCAGGTAGCCGATCCCCAGGGCGTCCAGGTAATCGTAAGTCCGGATTTCCCGGGGAAGGCGCCCCTCCGCATTCTCCGGACGCCCGTTGAAAAGCTTCATAAACAGTTCCTTCTTTCCGGAACGGCAGGGACAATCCCTGTCGTTCCCTCGATTCCATATCTTTTTATTCCCCGGCCGGAATCTTTTCATTCAGGCTCTTATTCCGATAATTCAGATTCGTTCGCAGCGAATAACCCTGCTTTTCCCAGAACAGGTTGCCTGCCTCGTTATCTTTGAAAACAAGCCCGAACACCTTCTGGATGCCTTCTTTTTTCAGCGCGCCTTCTGCCAGGGAAACCAGGCGCGCCGCGACGCCCATGCGACGGAATTCCGGATGAACGCACATGTGATGGATGATTCCGCGCCGTCCGTCGTGTCCGGTCAGAATGACGCCGATGATCCTGCCGCCCTGAACGGCCGCGAAGCACGTACTCGGATTTCTTTTCAGATAGCGCGCGATTCCTTCCCGGCTGTCATCCACAGGATTCAGGGCTCTCCGGCTCTGCTCCGTACTGTTCCACAGCTCGAGGAGAGAGTCATAATCATCAATCGTGACCTGCTTAACCGTGTAGTTTCCTGCTTCCATGCGGGACGCTCCCTTCTCCGGCTGTTCCAGATAAACAACTTTAGAGCATACGATATTTGATCCGCTCATACGGCGCGTACGCGGTTTTCCTCAAAGCCTTTATTCTGGCCTTCTGCTCGTCCATGGTATCCTCCGGTGAAATCAGTCGGGCCGGTTCAGCGGGGTTGTCTTCTCATCAAACCGAATCAGCTGCCTGTCCGCGTCCACATGCGCCTCAATTCCGAACGGCATGATGCAGCGGGGCATGGCATGCCCGATGTTCAGATTGAACAGGATCGGAAGATCCGGCCGGTCAATCACTTCCAGCAGCAGCTCTTTATATTCTTCCGCGTAGGCTTCGTCCATGGGTTTCCCCGCGAGGACGCCGCTCACCGCGTCAAAGACGCCGGTGCCCTTCAGATACTCAAGCGCTTCCCGGTATTTTTCCGGACTCGGTTTCTCTTCGCTGGATTCCAGCAGGAGGATCCTGCCTTCCCAGTCCTTTGCATCCGGGAACAGGTGATATTTCCGGCACATTTCCGGCATATCGGCGTAACGGTCCCCGCAGAACATATCATACAGGGTGTCGATGCATCCGCCCAGGATTTTCCCCGAAAAACGTGCGGGTCCCCGAAGCAGCTCGAATCCCTGATTCGGGCGGGGGGAGAGCGCCTTTCCGACCTGATCCGGAGAGAACAGTTCTCGTTCCGGATACCAGACATCGCTGGGCGTGATTTCCCGGATGCTTCCGGTGGCGATCAGCTCCTCGAAGTATTTCCGGGTATACGGATGCATTTCCGGTCCCAGCTCACACAGATCCGGCAGAAAAGCCTGCCCGTAGAACGTGGTCATCCCGACCTTGTGGAGCATCAGATGATTGACGGTCGTATCCGAGAAGCCCAGAAATATTTTATCCGCCGCCGCTTCCGCCAGCTCGTCATGGTCGAACAGATACGGAAGCAGCCGGTAGGTATCGTCCCCGCCGATGGCGCAGAAGATCATATCCGTTTCCGGATCGCGGAGGGCAGCCAGAAGGTCTTCCGCCCGCTTCTCCGGATGCGCGCTCACATAATCCAGTCCCTTGAGGGCGTGCGGCATAAACCTGACGTTCAGCCCGTACTCCTTCATGCGGCGGAGGCCGATGTCGACCTCAAAGCGGACAAAGTCTTCCCCCGCAATTCCGCTGGAAAGGCTGACGACAGCGATATTTCTGACAGCATTCCTCATGAAAGATCAGGCTCCTTTTTCATTCTCCGTAACGAATAAAGTACAGAGGCATTATACCATCCCTTCTTTTCGATGAAAAGACGGCGTAATCAGGCTGCCTGATATTATAGGCAAAGGCAGGGGAATTCCGGCCTGCCGCCGTATATAAACAAAGAAATTCGCGCCGCGCGGCGAAAAATGATTTCTTTCCGGAGGTATCACGATGCTGAACGCAAAAAACGGCTGTCTGGATCTGCCGTCCGGCGCCATGGATTATATCCGCTTCGGTACAGGGCCGAAAACGCTGGTGATGATCCCGGGAGTCGGCGACGGATTGAAGACGGTCAGGGGAACGGCCCTGCCCTTTGCGCTTCTTTACCGTTCCCTGGCCAGGGATTTCACGGTGTATACATTCAGCAGGCGCCGGAATCTGCAGCCCGGCATGACAACCCGGGAGATGGCCGCGGATCTGAACAGCGCGCTGGACAGCCTCGGCCTTACGTCGGTCTGCCTGGTCGGGGTATCCCAGGGCGGGATGATTTCGCAATGGCTGGCGATTGATCATCCGGACCGGGTGGAAAAGCTGGTGCTTGTTGTGACCCTGAGCCGCCCCAATGCGACGATCACGGATGTGATTGCCCGGTGGAAAGGGATGGCCGAAAGGGGAGACTACCGCGGGATCATGCTGGATACCGCGGAACGTTCGTATTCGGAAAAGAGGCTGAAAAAAACCAGGCTCGCCTACAGGCTTCTCGGCAGCGCGGGCGGACCGAAATCCTTTGACCGGTTCGTCATTCAGGCGGATTCCTGCGAGACGCACAATGCGTACGATCAGTTGGACCGGATTCAATGCCCGACCCTGGTGATCGGGGGGAAAGAGGATAAAATCGTCACCGGAAAAGCGTCGGAAGAGATCGCGGACCGGATACCCGGCTGCAGCCTGTACATGTATGACGGCCTGGGGCACGGGCTGTACGAGGAAGCGCCGGATTTTCTCCGGCGCGTAAAGGAATTCTGCGGATAAATGCGGCGTACGGAGCAGCCTGCAGCCATTCCGTGAACGAACTGTTTCAGGATCGGTTTCCGGTCGTCCGCGAACGAACTATTTCAGAATGGGCTTCCAGTCGTCCGCCGTATCCAGGAACAGCTCCGCGCGGTCATTTTCGTCCATGATCCGCAGGATGCCGTCCATATTCCAGATCCAGTTCATCTTCAGGACTTCGTCCTTTTCCGCCCAGAAGACCCGGCCTTCGTCAGAGGACGTCAGCTCGCCCGAAAAGGTGTTCGTCTTGAACAGAAAGACGATGTACCGGGAGCCGTCCTCGTTGATCCATTCCTTAATCCCGCACATCTGCGGGTTTTCGATCGTCAGCCCCGTTTCTTCCTTCATTTCGCGGATCACGGAATCCAGGATCGGCTCATGCTCTTCCACATGGCCGCCGGGAAAGACAATTCCGCAGGCCCACTTGCTTTTCTTGTCTTCCACCAGGACCTTGGTTCCGTTCCAGATCATACACATATTGGTGAGTACGACTCTCTCGGGCTTGTCCATTCCGACGCGCTCCTTTCAGAATTGAAGGATGATCGCGGAGCCGAGCCGCGTTATTCTTCCGGCTCGGCGTGGCGCTCGATATACAGCTCGTAAACGTTCGTAAGCCGGGCGTCTCCTTCCGGGCCGGCCTGAATGTAAACCAGCGCCCAGAACGGGACGGGATCCGGAACGACGTAGCGGACCTGGCAGAGGATGCAGTAGCCGGTGACGGCGCCGGGCTGCGTGCTCAGCAGGGCGACGGGGGTGTATTCCGCGCCGAGCAGGGCGCCCATGGCCCGGTCAAAGGCCGCCTGCGCGTCGTCCGGCAGGGGCCGGGCTTCGGTGACGACGGGCTCCCAGCCGGCGGGCATCACGGAGCCGGGGCCGTCTTCCATGATCAGCTTTTCGGTGACGAGATAATAGTGGACCACGCCGTGCCCTTCGCTTTCGTCGGTCCATTTCGCCTGGAAGTCGTAGATCCGGCCGGGCCTCAGCGTAATCTGCCCCTTCGTGCCCGCGGGGATGATTTCCGTGTTGCCCTGATACGCCGCCGTGTTTTCCGGATCGGAGAAGACCTCGCTGTTCCAGGAGGACACGGACAGTTCATCCGCCGGATCGCCGACCCAGATCACGTCGTAGGTCCGGTCCTCCTCCAGCAGCACGGGATCGAGCATGCCCGGCACGGCGGGGTCCGTCGGCTGCAGCCCCCGGGCTTCAATGCTCGTAGGTTCGGAGCCTTCCCCGGAGGCGTCGGTCCAGGAATAATCCGCCGAGGCGGGCGTCTCCGTGACGCCGTCGCAGGACAGAAGCAGGACCGGCAGCGTCTCTTCAGCGCAGGCGGCGGCCGTCAGAAGCAAAGCCAGGAGGAGCAGCGGAATCAGTTTCTTCATAGGTCTGTCCTTTCTTCCCGCCGCCTGATGCGGGCAGGGGCGCGGAATCCCATATTTCAAAAAAATGTCGAATGGTTCTTTCCTGCCTAAGGATATCATATCCCGCCCGGACAGGCAACAAAAAAAGCCTGATTCCCCCCGTCCGGCGCCGCCGTCTGTTACGGCTCCGCGAAGCCTGCAGGCAAATCGCCCGGCCTCCTTCCGGAGGCCGGGCCGGATCTGCTCCGCCGGTTTCATCGGCGGTTCATGCTTTTCAGATCGTTCTTTATTCCGCGGGAGCTTCCGCCACCGCGACGATACGTCCCTGTCCGTAGGGATTCTCGTATTCCGGAGGAATGACGCCGCCCAGCGTGTCGGTGATATAGTTCAGCAGCACCTGGTTATCCAGCATGCTTCTTTCCACCAGCAGCTTCGCGCCATCGAACATCGTATTGCCGTCGCCGTGGCTGAGAAGCATATAGTCATGGGACGCCAGCGTATAAACCTTCTCCGGATCCAGATCCTCCCCGCCCACCTTCACGTTCTTCACGCGGTATTCTCCGGCGACGCCGGTAAACATGGAGTCGTCATCCTGGGTCACGGAAGAAGGAATATAGGTGTGGATTTCATAGGTCAGTCCGGCAACCTGCAGGAAGCCGCCGGCTTCCCCGGGAACGACGCGGGCATTCCACTCCAGCGCGTCCAGGATCTGCTGCCCGGTCACTTCAATTACGCACATGGCGTTTCCGAACGGATGGACCTTCAGGATGTCATTCATGGTGATGTCGCCGGCCTTGATGTCCACACGGATGCCGCCGCCGTTCACCCAGGCAATATCCGCGCCGGACTGATTCAGATAGGCGTCTGCGCAAAGGTCTCCCAGGTTGGTTTCGGCGCGGCGCACGATCCGGATGGCCTTTCCGTTCTCGTCAACCGCTTCGGGATCATTGATGAGCAGATCGAAATCGGTATGGGCGACAACTGTGGAAAGCTGCTTGTTTAGTTCCTCAGTAGCGGCGGAAACCGCTTCGGAAACGGGATTGCTGACGCCCAGATCCGCGGCGGTGAAGTCGCCGAAATCCCAGTTGTACAGTTTGAGGGAAAGCTTTCCGTCCGTCGCGATCCGCAGCATGCCGATGGACTTCAGCTTCGTTCCGCAGGCCTGCCGAAGCACGGGATTGCCGTCCTTGTTCAGAACCTCCGCGTAGTTGTAGTCGTGGGAGTGTCCGTCCAGCAGGACATCGATCCCGTTGGTGTTCTGAATCAGCTCGTCATAGCGATAAGGGCGGGATTCGTCTTCGTCTCCCAGATGGGCCAGCAGAATCACGTAATCCGCGCCTTCCGCGCGGGCGTCGTCAACCGCTTTCTGTATGCCGGCGTAAAACTTCGCGCCGGTTTCATCCTGCATAAAGCCATAGATCCAGCTGCCGTTTTCATCCTGGAAATAGCGAGGGGTCGAAGTGACCAGCGTTTTGGGAGTTGTCGCCCCCACAAACGCAACCTTCACGCCGTCGAATTCCTTGACGACATAAGGATCCAGAACCAGCTGCCCATCCTTTTCAAAATTGGCGCTGACATAAGGGAAATGGGCTTTTTCCTTCAGCTCCAGGAAGCGATCCATGCCATAATCGAATTCATGGTTTCCGGGAATGGCGATGTCATAGCCGACGGCGTTCATCACGTCGATCATCGTCTCCCCTTTCGTCATGGTTCCGACAGGTTCGCCCTGGATGAAGTCCCCGTCGTCCACCAGCAGGGTATAGTTGCCGGCGGCTTCCAGCGCCTGCCGGACCGCGTAAAGCCCGGCGGCCCCCCAGTTTTGATCAATGCCGCAGTGAACATCGCTGGTAAAGAGGACGACCAGATCCTTCTGCAGTGCCGGGCCAGCGGTTTCCTCCGCGAAGGACACGCCCGCAAGAAGCATCGTCAGAGACAGCATGAGCGATAACAGTTTTTTCATTTTTCCATCCTTTCTCCGGGGTCCCGGTCAGGGACGGCAAAGCCCCGGAACGTCGTCGATGAGTGTATGGAAACTATGAAGGTATTATAATAGATTCCCGTCTTTGCCGCAAGCACTTTGAGGCGGATCCCAGTTCTGGAAAACCCGGCCGGAAAGCGCTTGAAAAAAGCCGCGGAATATGCGTTAATGGCAGTGGATCAGATCAGAAAAAGGAGGAAAAGGGCATGGAACGATACGCATGGAAGGGACGCATCCGTCCCGGGATGCAGGAGGAATACAAGCGCCGCCATGACGAGATCTGGCCGGAGATGCTGGCGGTGCTGAAGGAGGCCGGCATCCGGAACTACACCATCTGGAGCGACGGCAGCGATGTCTTCGGATACTACGAGTGCGAAAAGGGAATCGCGCACGCCGAGAAGGTCCAGGCGGGCAGCCCCGTCGTGGACCGATGGAACGAATACATGGCGGACGTGCTCGACCTGGAGATGGACCCCGAAACCGGCGCCCAGCCCAGGCTGCGGATGATGTTCTTCATGGCGTGACGGAATCCATCTTTTCCCATCTGCGGCGGAAATAGTGCGCCGCCATTTTCGGCCGGCGGTCCCGCGTGAACAGGCCTTTCCTGTTTCCGCCCACGCGCATCGGCCCCTGACAGGTGCCGAAATCCGCGAAATTCCAGGGCATTTCGCCCACTACGAAATCCCGCTCGTCCAGGCATTCATTCATCGCTTCGTAAAAGGCTACCTGGTATTCCTCGGTGAACATTTCCGCCACGGCGCCGTGCAGCCCCGCGACCGTGTCCGCGCCGTACTCGGAGAGGATCAGCGGCTTCTGCTGCTGCGCCCACCAGTCCAGCTCGATCCGGAACGCGTAGCGGGCGGCGTCCAGGTCTCCGGACAGGTTATACCAGCCATAATAGCGGTTGATCAGAACGACGTCCATGGAGCGGATCACCAGCTCCCGGTCGTAGCGGTTCTGGCAGCCGACCACCGTCACCGGCCGGTTCTGCGGATCCAGCCGGTGCGCGTCTTCGTACAGGGGATGCCAGTAATCATACGCCTTTTCCGGATAGGTATCCGTATCCGGCTCGTTGCCGAGGCTCCACATCACCACGCAGGGGTGGTTCTTGTCGCGGGCGATCATCTCCCGCAGCACCTGGGCGTGATATTCTCCCAGGCCCCAGCCGTAGTTTTCATCCGCCCACATGCCCACCGCCGGGGTTTCGTCCATGACCACGATGCCTTCCCGGTCGCAGAGCCGGTACATTTCCTCCGCGTAGGGATAATGGCTGGTCCGGAAGCAGTTCGCGTGCAGCCAGTGGTACAGGTTGATATCCGTCACCATCAGGCAGGGATCCGCGCCCCGGCCCCGGAAGGGGCTGTCCTCATGCTTGCAGGGGCCGTGGAACCGGAAGGGCTTCCCGTTGATCAGGAAGCGGGTTCCCTCCACCCGGACCTCCCGGATGCCGAAGGGCAGCTCGTACAGGTCCTGCTCAAAGGCGATGCGGGCGGTGTAGAGGTAGGGGGTGCCCGGCCGCGGCTCCCACAGCCGGGGCTCCGCGATCTTCAGCGTGCCCTGCCGGCCTTCGCAGCGGGCGACCGCCCGGCCGTCCGCGTCCAGCGCTTCGACCACCACCCGGCCTTCCGCGTCCGAGGTGTCCACGGCGAAATCCACGTCCCCGTTCAGGTGCGGCACCAGCGTGATGTCCCGGATATAACGCGCCGGCGTGGCCAGCAGGCGCACCGGCCGCTGGATGCCCGTGTAATTGAAAAAGTCGAAGGCGGGGAGGTTGATGCCGTGCTCCCGCTGGTATTCCTTGCCCGCTTCCACGGAGCGGATGCCCGGGTTGTCCGACCCGAAGAAGGCCGTGCCGCCCTCGGCGCCGATCGGCAGCGTGCCGTGATGGATCCGGTTATCCGCCTCGACGACCAGCTCCGCCGTTTCTCCCGGCTCCATGAGCCCATTCAGCTCCACCTCGAAGGGCAGGAAGCCGCCCCGGTGGGACGCGATCTCCCGCCCGTTCAGCAGGATCCGCGCGTCATGTGCCACCGCGTCGAACCGCAGGAAGAAGCGCAGGCCCTTCCAGGCGGAGGGAACCGTGATCTTCCGGCGGTATTCCGCGACGCCCGCATAGTTCCGGAACCTCGGGTCCGGGCTCTGGTCGTTGTAGGACGCGGGCACCGCGACCGGCTGCCAGCCCTCGTCCCCCTGAAAGCGGAAATCCCAGATGCCGCCCAGGTCCAGCGCCGTCCGGGCCGCGTTGTTCTGCGGGTACAGCGTGCTCATGATCGTTTACCCCTCTCTTCGTCAGTTCCACAGGTCCGGATCCCGGCCGCAGAGCTTCATCAGCGCCTCGGTCAGGAAATAATCGCCGTAGAGGATGTTGGTGTGCCTTCCGGCGCCGTCGTCGTGATAGCTGGCCGTGCAGCGGGTCAGGATGCCGCAGCGGTCCTCCCCCCAGTCCGCGCAATGCTCCAGCAGGCCGTCCACGAGGCGCGCGGCGGCGTCGCGCCAGGCCCCGTCCCCCGTCAGGCCGCTCAGGACCTGCAGGCCGCAGGCCGCGATGGCGCCGGCGATATTGTCGATCCGCTCCTCATCGGCCGGCTGGCAGAAATCGCAGTCCGTCAGCCCGTCGGGCCGGATATGCGCCGTAAAGTTCCGGGCGCCCCGAAGCGCCGCCTCCAGGTATTTTTCCTCCCCGAGGTTCCGGGCGGCCAGCGCGAAGCCGTACAGGCCCCAGGCCTGGCCCCGGCTCCACTGGCTTCCCAGGGCATAGCCCTGGCCCGGGTGCTCCCGCACCCGCCTTCCGCTCTCCGGGTCAAACTCGATGATATGGCTGAAGGAGCCGTCCGCCCGCTGGAATTCCCGCAGGGTGGTGTCCGCGTGCACCTTCGCGGCGAGCCGGAACCGCGGATCCCCCGAATCCCGGCTGGCGCGGTACAGCAGCGCCAGGTTCATCATGCAGTCGATGATCGCGTAGCCGGTCCGCTCCGGCTCGTTCCAGGCGCGGATAAACCCCGCCGGGTTGAACCGCCCCATCAGCAGCGACGCGGCGTGCAGCAGGTCGGTCTCCGCCTGCGCGTCCCCGGTCAGCTTCGCGTCCGCCCCGCAGGACAGCAGGTACATGAACCCGACGTCGTGGTTCAGCAGGCGGAAGGAGCGGAACTCCTCCGTCAGCAGCCCTTCCACCCGGCGGGCTTCCTCCCGGAAAAAGCCGTCCCCGGTCAGACGCCAGAGCTGCCACATCAGCCCGGGCCAGAACCCGCCGGTCCACCAGCTGTTTCCGTCATAGGGGCTGGCGAACCATTTTCCCTCCGCGCTCCGGTAGGGGATGATGCCGGCCTCCGCCGCGGCGGCGGCCGTCCGGCGGAACTTCTCCGCGATTCTGTTCAGCGCGGCCTCATAGCGATTCGGCAAGCTTCAGCACCTCCTCCGGGATTTTTCCGGGCAGCCGTTCCCCCGCGTCCGTGAAGACGGCGCAGAGCAGGACGCTTTCCCCAGGCAGCAGCCGGGCGTGCAGCGTCGGCAGCACGCACCGGGGTTCCATCAGGTTCGTGTTGGGCTCCGTGCGGATCACCTCCGCGCCGCCGTAGCCCTTCAGGGCAAAAATGACGCTGGTTCCCCGGTCCCCGAAGGCCGCGGCGTGCCTTTCGTCCGCCTCCGTCTTCGTGAGGATCCGGTCGCAGGGGCGCTTTCCCGCCCGGTCCAGCGCCACGGAGAACGCGCCTTCCGCCGCCTCCAGCGGGATCTCCGTCCGCACCGTGTGCTTCCGGACGTGCCACATGCCCAGCGGGGCGATGACGGTTTCGATGCGCACGCCGTTCACCGGCGACCAGGCGAAGGACACCCGGTCCTCCTCCAGCGCGAAGCGCTCGCAGCCGCTGCGCACATGCCACAGGTCCCGGCCCTCCGCCCGGACCGCCAGCATGCTGTCGTAGGCGCCGCGGTTCAGGGCCGAATCCTCCTTGGCGACGGAGAAGGCGAACTGGGTCGAGTAGGCGAATTTTTCATATTTCTCGTCCTCGTGCATGTGCTCCCAGGCGTGGTTTCCCGCCGTATAGGCCACCACCTGGCGGTTTTCCGGATCCCGGGTCAGGAGCAGGCGCACCTGCCGGTCGCAGAAGCGCTCCGGGGGCATGAAGTCCTCCTCCTCGATTCGCCAGAAGGGATGATCCTCCGGCAGGGCCAGGATCCAGAAGCTCTTCAGCGCCCAGTAGGGCGAGCCCTGGGCGTTGTAGCCCTCCGCCGCGCACAGGTTGGGATATCCGTAGCCGACCGTCAGCGCGCCGCCGCGGTCGAAGATCGGCATGCCCAGCCAGAAACGGAGGTTGTTCAGCAGCAGGCGCTTCATCTGACCGGCGCTCAGGCCGGGGCACCGCACGCCCGCGAAGCACATTGCCGCCCAGAAAGAGCTCTGGCAGAAGCGGTAGGTCAGGCTGCGCCCGTAGGGCAGGCCGCGGCCCTCCCGGTCAAACCAGCAGGCGAAGCGGGGCGCGATCATCGCCGCGCGCTCCCGGATCCGGGCGCAGCGCTCCGGATCCTCGCGCTCCATCAGCGCCGCGTACAGCAGGCTGTAGAAATGGAAGCCCCAGAGCGTGTAGTAATCGCGCTTCGTCGGGTAATCGAAGTACCAGCCGTCCGCCGTATAGTGGCTCTCCATCAGGTCCATATCCTCCCGGAGCCGCTCCCGGTGCGCCGGAAGCCCGTTCTTCAGGAAGCCGATATTCACCAGGATCCGGAAGAACCGCCAGTTGTTTTTCGGCATGTCGTGGAGGTTGATCTGGTTCAGCCAGCGGTACAGGTTGTCCCGCTGCTTTCCGTCCAGCGGCAGCCAGAAGGCGCCCGGGACGAAGCTCAGCCCGCACCCGATGACGGCCATCTCCACCATGCGCTGGTCGAAGCTGCCGATTTCTCCCCAGTATTCCGCGTCCTCCGGATCCGTGCCGCGGATCAGCCCCTCCCGCCACAGCGGCCAGAGGGCCTCCGCCTCCGGGCATCCGCCCATCAGCATCGGAACCAGCGCCCACAGGGGCCGGCTCCAGCCCTCCATGCCGGCGACGTCCTCGCTGTAGTGCGCGGAGCCGTTTCCCACGAAGATCCGGGCCCTGCCCTCCGACATGCAGCCCGGCAGCGGGCGCAGGATTTCCGCGGCCGCCCGGACCAGGTCCTGCCGCGTGCGCAGGGGATTGGCCGTTCCGTTCATTTCTTTTCCTCCCGATCCTTTGCCGTAAACACGAAACGCGCCCGGAACGCCTCCGCCTTTCCGCCCGTCAGCGTCACCCGCCAGAGGCTTCCCGGCCAGTTCCGCGCCATGCGGGCATCCTCCACCGGCTTTTCCTCCGCCCGGAACGAGAGCCCGTCCGGACAGCGGACGGAAAGGTTTCCGGCCGTGATCCGGCCGTCCCGCCATTCGGGCCTGTGCCGCAGCAGGAAGACCCACGTGACCTCCCGCGGGGCGCGCAGCGCGCCCTCGTCCTCCAGCAGCAGCCCGTCCCCGGTCAGGGTGAAGCTGCGCCGCAGGCTTTCCAGCCCCGCCTCGGCGCCGTAGGCGCCCTCCAGGTTCATCTCCATGCCGTCGGGGGTGCAGCGCACCCGCGACGCGGCATGCTCCGCCCCCGCCTGCTGCAGGCAGCCGCCGATCACCGGCACGCTGTGCCAGTCCGCCCGGACGTTCCAGAGCGTATACCGCTCGTCCGAGAAGGTTTTCGCGGTATAGACCATGTTGCCGGCGTCCACGGCCAGCGGTTCCCCGTCCAGGAACAGGATGAAGGATCCGACGTCGTTGTGGTTGTGGTTTTCCCCGTTGTGCCCGCCCTTGCAGGCCAGGGTCCAGCCCCCGCGGCGCACCAGCCGGACCTGGAGATCCGGAAGCCACGTGTCCCCGGGCGGCTCCGGCCGGGAAGGCAGCTCCGCCGGCGGATGCAGCGCGAGGTCCAGCGCCCGGGTCAGGTGGGGCACGTCGCTCAGCTGGTCCGCGACCGTCCCGCGCATGCGCGTTCCCAGCGCCGTCAGCGCCGGATCGCCGATCCGCCGCCCGGCGGTTTCCAGCCGCTCCCCGCTGATGAAGGGGCGGGCGTCGCAGTCCGCGAAGTTGGCGAACCACCCGTTTCCCATCTCAACCCGCAGGGGGAAGCGCAGGATATTCCGGATCTTTTCCTCCTGCCGGAAGGCCATCCGGCCGCCCGTGACCTTCTCCAGGATCTCCAGGCAGTCCAGCAGCGCCCCGCCGGCCATGTTCCAGTAGCCGGCGCCCTCGTCGCAGCCGCCGTCCTCCGGCAGTACGTCCAGGTACCGGTCCAGCATCCCGCAGGCGCGGGTCAGCAGCGCCGCCAGCTTCCGGGCGGGCATCGCGTCCAGCGCTGCGCAGACCATGACGTTGGACAGGATCCACGGGGTCCAGTTGTTCAGGTCCTTCCGCCGGAAGCCCATCCACCAGAAATCGTCCGTCGCCATGAACGGGCGCAGGATCCGCCGGCGGATCTCCGAGCGGATCCGGGTGCGGAGGATCGGGGAGACCGCGTCCAGCCGATCCCCGAGCAGGGACGCCGTCAGGGACAGGATCATGCCGGTCTGGGCGCTGAACAGGTCGATATAGGGCCGGCGGATATCCGGCAGCGGATATTCCTGCGGCCGCGGGGCGCCCGGAATCGGGTTGACGTTGTGGGCGCTGATGACCCACGCGCTTTCCTCGCACAGGGCCCAGACGCCGTCCACGACGTCGTCCGTCCCGGCGTCCGGATCCGCGCAGGCGGCCAGAACCGCGGCGCAGAGCTTCCGGCGGCGCGCGAAATAGGGCCGCTCGTCCGCCTGCCGGTCCCCGGTCCGCGCAAAGGCGAGGAAGCCCGTGGCCGTGCGCGGCGGATAAGGGATTTTTCCGAAGGCGTCCGCCGCCTCCCGGATCTGCCGGCGGGCCTCCTCCGTGATGCCGTCCCAGGCCCGGCGGTCCCTCGCCGGCGGGTACAGCTGCCGGCTGCCGCCGCGCAGCAGCCCTTCCATCGGGTGATCCCGCAAAAATTCCGTGAACATTTCTCGGTCAGCCCTTCAGTCCCGAGGTGGCGATGCCCTCGATGAAATACCGCTGCAGGAAAAGGAACACGACCGATACCGGCAGCAGCGAGCACAGGGACGCCGCCATGATCAGGTGGTAATCGCTGGAGTACTGCTGGATAAACCGCCGCAGGCCGACCTGGATCGTCTTGTTTTCGTCCCGGGTCAGGTAGATCATCGGGCCCATGAAGTCGTTCCAGGTGTTGACGAAGGTGAAGATCACCAGCGTGGCAATCGCCGCCTTGGACAACGGCAGCATGATCCGCGCCCAGATGCCGTACTCACTCAGGCCGTCCAGCCGCGCCGCCTCGCACAGCTCCGTGGGAATGGAGCGGTAGAACTGGCGGATCAGGAACACGCCGAAGGCGGAGAACGCCTGCAGGGCGACCATGGCCCAGGGCGTGTCGTACAGGCCGATGTACCCCATCATGATGAACTGGGGCAGCATATACGCCTGCCACGGCACCGCGATGGTCCCGATATAGCACAGGAACAGGAAGTCCCGCCCCCGGAAGTTCAGCTTCGCGAAGGCGTAGGCCGCGAAGGAGGAGGTGAGCGTCTGCAGGATGGTCACCACGACTGCGATGAACGCGGTGTTCTTGAAATAGGTGAGCAGCGGCACCCGCTCCCAGATCTGGGCATAGTTTTCCCAGTGGAACGTCTCCGGAATCCACCGCATCGGGAAGGCGAACACCTCCCGGTCCAGCTTCAGCGAGGAGGAGATCATCCACGCGAAGGGGATCAGCGTAACGGCCGCCAGGGCGATCAGCATGATCCAGATCACCGCGCGCAGGACGGCGCGCAGGACCGGATTGTCCTTCCGGATTTCCCGGGTATGAACGACGCTTTCCATATTTCCGCGCCTCCTTCCTCAGTCGTTTGAGAATTTCTTCTCGGAGCTGAACTGGATGACCGTCACCCCGAGCACGATCACCAGCAGCACCATGGCGATGGCGCTGGCGGAGCCGTAGCGGATCTTGGTGAACGCCTCGTCGTAGATGTAGGTCACCAGCATCTTCGTCGACCGACCCGGCCCGCCGTCCGTCATGATCGCGACCACGTCGAAGATCTTGAAGCAGGAGATCACCATCATCACGGAGACGAAGAAGGTCGTCGGCTTCAGCTGCGGCAGCGTCACGTTCCGGAACTGCTGCCATTTGTTGGCGCCGTCCACCGTCGCCGCTTCCATCAGCTCCCGCGGGATGCCCTGAAGCGCCGCCAGGTACAGGACCATGTAATACCCCATGTTCCGCCAGACGCTGACCAGGATGATCGCCCACATGGCCATGGTGCTGTCCGCGGTCCAGCTCTTGTTGAAGTTGATCCCCAGAAACATGATGACCTGGTTGATCGGGCCGTCGCGCATCATCATGAAGGACCAGCAGACGCAGATCGCCACCATGGAGGATACATAGGGGAAGAAAAAGATGGTCCGGAAGGCCATCGCGCCCCTGATTTTGTTCAGCAGGATCGCCAGCGCCAGGGCGCAGACGATCGTCAGCGGCACCGTCACGGCCGTGTAGACCACGGTATTCCGCAGGGAGATTCCCAGGTCGCTCCGGTTGAAGAAGTACCCCAGGCCCTTCTCCGCCACCTTTTTCACGGCAAAGATCGTCCCGTAGTTCTCCAGGCCGACAAACCTCAGCTTGGAGATGTCCCCGCCGTTCCACTCGAACAGCGACAGGGCGATGGCGCAGATCACCGGCACCAGGGTGAAGACGGCGAAGCCGATAAAGTTCGGGGCGAGGAAGGAATACGCGATCAGCGTGTTTTTCCGCTCCATCCTGCCCATTCTGTACCGGGCTTTTTTCACTTTGGCCTGACTCATGGGTCCTTCTTCCTTTCGTGTTTGAAAAGGGCAGGGAAGGCAAGCGCCCTCCCTGCCGGGAATACGTTTACGTCCGGTTGAACGAGGTCAGTTGAACAGCTCGGCCACGCGCTCGTTCATCTCTTCGATGCCCTCCTCGGGGGTGATTTCGCGGGCCATGATCAGGCTGTGCTCGTCGTTGACGATGGTCTTGATATCGGCGACCTTGTCCGCCACCGGCCACTCCATGGCCACGCTCGCGGGCAGCAGGGCGCCCTTGCTGTTTTCGTCAGCCGGGAAGCCGTCCACGGAGGCCATCACATCCGCGACTTCCGCGGAGACCCAGGCAGGACGCGCGCCGACGGAAGCCGTCGCCTTGGCGCCTTCCGGGCCGCCCAGCCAGGAGATGTACTCCCACGCCAGATCCTTCTGCTCGGACTTCGCGCTGATCATCGCGCCGGTCAGGTTGCCGAAGGAGGAGCCGGCCGCGACGCCATCCGCGTGCGGAACGGCGGCGATGCCCCAGTTCAGGCTGGCGTTGCCGGCCTTGATGTCCCCGATCACGGTGGACACCAGCCAGTAGCCCATGGGCAGCATGGCGACGTTTCCGTTCTCGAAGGCCGCCGCGTACTTCAGGCCGGAAGCCTTCAGCTCGTCGTAGGCCATGCAGGCGCCGCTGTCCTCAAGATCCTGATACAGCTTGTAGAAGTAGAGCAGGTTGTCGTACTTCCCGTCGGCCAGGGTGTAGTCCGTGCCGCAGACCGCCCAGTTCACCACGGTGGAGAGCCAGGTGTGGTAGTGAGTGCCGTAGACGCCCTTGTCCTTGTCCGTCAGCTTCTTCGCCAGCTCGGCGTACTGATCCCAGGTCAGGTCGTTCGTGGGATAGGCCACGCCGGCCGCGTCGAACAGATCCTTGTTGTAGAACAGCACCCAGAAATCGCTGCGGAAGGGGATGGCGTACTGCACGCCGTCCACCGCGTAGTTCGCTTCGGTGCCCAGGAAGCCGGACATGTCATAGCCGTCGATGTAGTCGGTCAGGGGGGCGGCGTAGCCCTGGGCCTGCCAGTTGATCAGCTGGTCAATTTCCTTGATCATGAACACGTCGGACTTGTCGTTCGGCTGGGCCAGGATGCTGGGGGCCTTCGTGGGCCAGTCCGCGGCGTCCACGTCGATGTACTCGATTTTGACGCCGGGGTGGGAAGCTTCGAACGCTTCCTTCTGGGCCGTCAGGTAGGGGGTGGTGGTGGCGTCCCAGGTCACCACGGTCAGCACCTGATCCTCAGCCAGGGCGGGCACGGCCAGCAGCGAAACCATCATCAGCGCCGCCAGCAGCACAGACAGCATTTTCTTCATTTCGGGTTCCTCCTTCAGCGTTGTTTGGGAATGTTATCGGTTTCACGAATCAAGGGAATCGTATCCGGGGTTCCCGGGTCGTTCAGCCGCTTCTTTTCCCTTTATTTGTCTAAATACTATGTCCTTGCGGCCGAAATGTCAAGCGCTTTTTTGCAGATTTTTCCAAAAACCGCGGGATTTTTCGTGTTATCGGTAACATTTTTCTTGCATTTCCGCCCGGATCATGGTACGATGGCCGCGGAGGGAACGCAGATGGACAGAAAAGCTACCATTTATGATATCGCCCGGGAGGCGGGGGTTTCCACCGCCACCGTGACGCGGGTGGTCCGCAGGGATCCGCACGTCCGGGAGGCCACGCGCCTGAAGGTGCAGCAGGTGATCGACGCGCACGCCTACACGCCCAGCCTGTCCGCCCAGAATCTCGAGGGCGGGCGCAGCCGGATGCTGGCCGTGGTGCTCCCGGTCATCTCCAACCTTTATTTCAACCGGATCCTGGACGCGGCCTACTGGGAGGCGGAAAGGAACGGCTGCAGCATCCGCCTGTTCCAGACGATGGAAAACCAGGCGATCTCCCCGGAGCTGGTCAACGAGCTGATCCGCTGCCGCATGGACGGGGTGCTGTTCGCCGGGAGCATCTGGTCCGCCGACCGCGAGGACCTGAATTCCGCGCTTTCCAGGCTCGGGAAATACATGCCCGTCGCGACGATCTGCCCGCCGGACGTCTCCCTGGAATGCATCTGCATCCAGAGCGACCTGGTCAACTGCTCGCGCCTGCCCGTGCGGCACCTGCACACCCTGGGGCACCGGCGCATCGCCTTCCTCGGCGGCTCCATGCACAGCAAGGACACCTCCCGCCGCGGCGCCGGCTTCCTCGAGCAGCTGCGCCTGATGGACCTGCCGGACGACCCGGCCTACCATGTGGACGCGGGATATGATATGGAAAGCGGGGAGCGGGCCATCCTCCGGATGCTGTCCGGGCTGGACGCGTCCCGCTGGCCGACGGCCATCGTCACCTTCAACGACCTGGTCGCCCTCGGCGTCATGAAGCAGCTGAAAAAAATGGGGCTGTCCCTGCCGCGGGATATGGCGATCATCGGATGCGACAACCAGTTTTTCTGCGCGTATACGGATCCCTCCCTCACGTCCGTCGACCTGCATCCGGAGGAAATGGCCCAGAGCGCCGTCCGGGAGCTGCTGCTGGCCCGGGAGTCCTCCGCGCGGTCCTTCGCGATGGTCCGGGAGGCCACCCTCGTCGTCCGCGAGAGCTGCGGCGCGCAGCTCGGATTCAGGAAGCTGTAAAGGAGCCCTGAAAACGACCGTGCTATATTATACGGGGCCCTGTAAACTGCTGCGCTATATCATATGAGGAGGTTCCGCTGATGATTTCCATTGCTGTCCTGTCCGCCGGGGGCGGTGTCCTGGCCTTCGCGGAGCATCCCCGGGAGGCCTGGCTGAGCGTGGACCGGGCCTACGAGCCCGGGGACGCGATCGTGATTTCCGGCCCCGCGCACCTCGTCGTCCGGATGGATCAGGCCCTTCCCGCCGGGGAGGTTTACCTGCCCTCCGGCCGCATGCACTGGCGCGTTCCCGCCGGGGAGCACCGCCTGGCCTACCCGCCGGCGGCCTTCGAGGCGCCGCGCCACATCATTTTCGCCCGGGCGATGGAGGAGGGCGAGGCTGCGCGGACCCGGAACCTTGCGCTGAACCCGGCCGACCTGCGGGGGGAGACGGATTTCTTTCCCCACTGCACCGCGAACGTGGAAACCCGGAACGAAGCCTGCTTCTGCGCCCGGAACGTCATCGACGGAATTCGCCTGAACACCTTTCACGGAGAGTGGCCGTTCCAGAGCTGGGGAATCGGCGCCCGGGAGGATGCCTGGTGCGAGCTGGACTTCGGCCGCGAGGTGCTGGCCGAAAGGATGGCCCTGACCCTGCGCGCGGATTTCCCGCACGACGCTTACTGGACGGCCGGCCACGCCGTGCTGTCCGACGGAACCGACGTCGCCTTCACCCTGCGGAAAACCGCCGACCGCCAGTGGGTCGACCTGGGAAATAAAAAAATCAGCCGGCTCCGCCTGGAGCGGCTGATCAAAAGCGACGATCCTTCCGCCTTCCCCGCGCTGACCCAGTGGGAGGTCTACGGCCGGGAGGCGGACTGAGCGCGCCGGGAATCAGACACGGGCAGACAAGTGGACGGTTCTTTTGTCTTTTGTCCCCCCGCGTCCCCGCGTCTCTCAGTTACCAGTTGCTTCCAAATACTGAAAAGCAGAAGGCTGCGTTGACGATATAAAGAAATTAAGGTATAATTTCTTTATCAAGAAAGGAGGCTGAACACATGCCTGCCATCCGTTCCAGCGCGGATTTGCGTAATAGCTATAATGAAATCTCCACATTCTGCCATCAGTATGGAGAGCCGGTCTTTATCACTAAAAACGGAAAAGGCGATCTGGCTGTCATGAGTATAGAAGCATATGAGCAGCTGCTTGGCCGTTTTGAATTGTACGGCCTGGTTCAAAAAGGACTGGATGATATCCAGTCCGGCAGCACCCGTCCGTTTTCTGCTGCAATGGCTGATATTAAAGCCAGGAGAAAAAGATGAATTACGATATTTATATCACTGCAGCAGCGGATGCGGATCTGAATAAAGCCGCAGATTATATCGATCACATACTGCTGAATCCTCAGGCTGCCGATGACCTTCTGGATGAAGCGGAAAAACAGATAAACGATCTCTCCGCCTTTCCCGAAAGGTACTCACTGGTGGAAGACCCGGTGTTGAATGCATGGGGGGTCCGCCTGACAATGGTCAGGGATTATCTGGCCTTCTACGTTGTTTCAGAAGACGAAAAACGCGTCTATATTGTTCGCTTTCTTCACAGCAGACAGAATTGGGCAGCTGTATTGAGACAGGGGTTTTCTTTTGAGTAATTCCTGAGACGACACGCAAGCCGCAGCTTGCGCAGCGCCGGACAGCATGCTATAATTCCTGATGACAAAGCCGGCAGAAAGGCTGTATTTCATGAACAAAGGAGGAACTGAAAATGCTGATTGTCACGACTGATTTTATTTCCGGAAAGGAAACAGAAATGCTTGGCCTTGTGAAGGGCAGCACCATTCAGACCGTGAATGCCTTTAAGGATATCGGCGCGGGGCTGAAAACGCTGATCGGCGGTGAACTGACAAAGTACAATGAGATGATGGATAAGGCGCGGAAGATCGCCACAGACCGGATGATTGCCGAAGCAGAGCAGATGGGGGCGGACGCTGTTGTCTGCTTCCGCTATTCCACTTCATCCATCATGCAGAGCGCAGCTGAAATCATGGCTTACGGCACGGCTGTCAAATTCAGGTAATCCGGGTCAAGAAAAAAGCCCGGGAGCCTTTTCGAGCTCCCGGGCTTTCGACATGCCGCTCAGCGCTGTTCCTGCTTGAAGCATTCCTGCAGCGCGCAGATGGCGGGCACCGCGTTATGGGTATAGAATTCCGTCCAGCCGCTGCGGCGGAGCGCCTCCCGGCTGCCGCGCCGTTCCGGATTCCTCCGGGCTGTATTGTTCTTCTGATTTATCTTCATGTTTATAACCTCCTCATTCATCAAAACCGGGCGCTTCCTGGGATTCCCCAGCCTCCGGCCTCTGCTGCGGTTCCCTGTTGACCCAAACCGGGCGCTTCCGGGGCTTCCCCCTGAAAGCATCCATATCCTACACCAAAAAAACAGAGAAAGATACCGTTTTTCCGGCATATTTCAGTAAAAATACAGATTTTTTGTTGCGCTCTGCCGTTTTTGACGCTATACTTCCTAGGAAAAGCTCAATGGCAATCCGAGAGACTTCCCGGGAAAAGGAGGATGTCAGATGGAAGAATCCCGTACGGAGGCGCAGGATCTGCGGGTGCTGAAAAAGATCCGGACCGGCGCGCAGGAGGAGGAAACCGAGCGCTTTCACCCGTTCCATGAGATGTTCTACGTGGCGGAGGGCTCCTGCTCCGTGTTTATCGCTCAGCGGGTGCACCGCCTGAAGAAGGGGGATTTCGCGATCATCCCGGCCGGCACGGTTCACCGGACGGATTACCTCAGCGCCGGCCAGAACACCAAGATCGTGATCTCCTTTTCCAAACACACCGCCCGGGAGATCGACCGGTTCCTCGGGGAGGATCTGACGCCGCTCATCCTGAAGCCCGGCAGGATCCGCACCCCGGTGCAGCGGCAGGAGGCTGTCGCCCTGGTGCTGAACCGGATGCTGTACGAATACGAAAGCCGGCCGTTCCACGCCCACAGCTTCTGCAAGGCGTGCCTGACGGAGCTGCTGATTTCCCTGATCCGCTACCGTGTCGGCGAGGAGGAGAACGACGGCGTTGTTTCCCCGGAGGACGAAAGGATCCGCGCGGTCGCGGAATACATCAGCGAACATCTCGCGGAGGACCTGACCCTGACCTCGCTGGCGGATACTTTCGCCCTGAGCCCGTCCCATCTGTCCCGGACCTTTCACGCCGCCACCGGCATCCCCCTGCGGGAATACCTGGTGAACCTGAGGATCCAGAAGGCGATGGACTATCTGCTGAACACCACGAAAACCGTCACGGAGATTTCCGCCCTCTGCGGCTTTCACGATTCCAACTATTTCGGGGATGCCTTCCGCAAGGCCGTCGGCCTGTCCCCGCGGGATTACCGGAAGCGCGCCTGATTCTGCCTCAGGCCTTCCGCCGCAGACTCCGGCGCCATCGGCATCATTCCGCCCCCGTGCCCGCAAGCTCCAGCTCATCCGCGTGGGGCCGCATCCCTTCGATGCAGATGGCGGCGACATCCCTGACGTCCATCCCCAGCATTTCGCAGCCCTTCTGAATCAGCTCCCGGTCGCATTTGGCGGCGAACTTTCGGTCCTTGTATTTTTTCATGAAGCTTTTGACTTCCAGGTCCCGGATTCCCCGCGGCCGCATCCTGGCGCAGGCCTGGATGATCCCGGTCAGCTCGTCCACCGTGTACAGGCTTTTCTCCAGATTCGTCTCCGGCCGGACGTCCGTGCAGCCGCCGTAGCCGTGGCTGAGGATCGCGCGGACATCCTCGGGGCTGACCCCGGCGGCCAGCAGCGGCGCTTCCGTATGCCGCAGGTGCTCGTCGGGGTATTTTTCGTAATCGTAGTCGTGCAGCATGCCGACGGCCTGCCAGTGTTCCGGGTCCTCCCCGAAATGCGCGGCCATCGCGCCCATGGCGTAGCAGACGTTCAGGGCGTGCAGAATCAGGTGGTGCTCCGTCACCATCGTGTCGTTCAGTTCCCGTGCTCTTTCCAGCGTCAGCATCTTTCCTTCTCCTCCGGTTTCCGATGAAGTTTTTATCGGGCGGATTGTCCGCCAAAGACAATATCGCCGCTCCAGGCGTTGATACCGCCGAATTCATATACCCAGGCGTAGCCCATGGCGGACAGCTTCTGCGCAGCTTTCCTGGGACGATTGCCGCTGCGGCAATAGATTAAGATAATCTGATCCGAATCCGGTAGAAGCTCCGGCTTCTCTGTGCCGATGCTCTCATTGGGAATCAAAACAGCGTCAGGAATATGCCCGGCGTTATACTCGTCCGGCTGACGGACATTACTTATGACAATACGCCATCATTTAATTTGACGGACAGCACTCATCTTCCTGCATAAAAATTTGCCTATATCAATCTTCCCGCCCCGTGCGGGGCGGGACCTCTTCAGCGGTGTTGGCGGCTATCGTCAGATTATTTCAATCCACCCGCCCCGTGCGGGGCGGGACGCGGCTTCTTTGAACCCGATTTCTCGCCCTCGCTGATTTCAATCCACCCGCCCCGTGCGGGGCGGGACAGGAGTGCATCAAAGCCATTGACAAAGTGGAGGTATTTCAATCCACCCGCCCCGTGCGGGGCGGGACCGCGGAAATTGCTGCCAACGGCCGTCAGATCGCATTTCAATCCACCCGCCCCGTGCGGGGCGGGACGGGCGAGGAGAACGAAGAGATCAAAGCCATCGCATTTCAATCCACCCGCCCCGTGCGGGGCGGGACTAGTGGTTTATGTTTCCCCCTCCTTATTGTCATATTTCAATCCACCCGCCCCGTGCGGGGCGGGACCGGATGTTACCTCTGCCTATGTCATGATCACGGATATTTCAATCCACCCGCCCCGTGCGGGGCGGGACTCCATCGCATCCGGTGCAACGA
>CAMVFE010000005.1 GCA_947166705.1 uncultured Clostridia bacterium | reverse complement strand
CCAGCCCGCGCCCACCGGCGAGATCGGCGAGGTCTGCATCTTCACCGGCGACGGCGCGCCCTGCGGCCTCTTCGCCGGCTACTATGAGAACGAGGCCGACACCAGCGCCTGCTGGCACGACGGCTATTACCACACCGGCGACCTGGCCTGGCGCGATGAGGACGGCTACTTCTGGTATGTGGGCCGGGCCGACGACGTCATCAAGTCCAGCGGCTACCGCATCGGGCCGTTCGAGATCGAGAGCGTGATCATGGAGCTGCCCTACGTGCTGGAGTGCGGCGTCAGCGCCGCGCCGGACGAGGTTCGCGGCCAGGTGGTCAAGGCCAGCATCGTGCTGACCAAGGGAACGGAGCCCAGCGAGGAGCTGAAGAAGGAAATCCAGAATTACGTCAAGCAGCATACCGCGCCGTACAAATATCCCCGCATCGTGGTCTTCCGGGACGAGCTGCCCAAGACCGTCAGCGGCAAGATTCAGCGGGCGCTGCTGTAAACGCGGCACAGCCGCGGAAAGCGCTTCCCGGAGCTGACGAGGCCCGGGAAGCGCGTTTCATTATCAGCGAAGGGCGGAGAAAGGCCGAAAGCGGCCGGCGGTCCGCAGAAAGAGGGCGTTTCAGATGATCAATTCAACACTGTGCTACGTGGAGCGCAGGGACGCCTCCGGGGAGACGGAGGTGCTGCTGCTGCACCGGGTCAAGAAAAAGAACGACCTGAACCACGACAAGTGGATCGGGATCGGAGGCAAATTCGAGGAGGGGGAGAGCCCGGAGGACTGCCTCCTGAGGGAAACCCGGGAGGAAACCGGGCTCCGGCTGACATCCTGGCGGTACCGGGGCATCGTGACGTTCGTGACCACCGACCTTCCGGAAACGGAGTACATGCACCTGTTTACCGCGGACGGGTTTGAGGGGACGCTGGCCGACTGCGACGAGGGGGAGCTCGTCTGGGTTCCGAAGAAAACCATGCGGACCTTCCCAACCTGGGAGGGGGACCGGATCTTCCTGGATCTGCTGGATCAGGACGCGCCGTTCTTTTCCCTGAAGCTGCGGTATGAGGGCGACCGGCTGCGGGAAGCCGTTCTGAATGGAAGGAAACTCGCTTCCCGGGAGATGAAAGCGGCAGAGGAAAGCAAAGGACAATAAGACGGCAAAGAACGCAAACATTGGACGGCAAAGAAAGCGAAGGGGTAGGTTGCACTGTCCATGAAGAAGTGGTAAAATATCAAAAAAACAGGGAGGTAATGAATATGAACAGTTTTACTTATTCCTACAGAGGCTTTGACAACGGCGCAAACGGCCTGCTGGCCGGGATGGGGACCGGCATGATGGTGGTCATGCTTGCACTGGCGATCTTCGAGATCGTGTGTATGTGGCGGATCTTCGAAAAGGCCGGCGAGGCGGGCTGGAAGTGCCTGATCCCGATCTACAACGCTTTCGTGTACATGAAGATCTGCTGGGAAGCCAAGTACTTCGGCTACCTGCTGCTGGGCATCATCGCCGCGGCCGTGCTGAGCGGCATCGGGATTGGCGCTAATTCCGACGTGCTGAGCGGCATCGGCGGGTTCCTGATGATCGTGCTGTATATTGCCATCTTTGTTGTGATGATCATCGCGATGATCAAGCTGGCCAAGCGGTTCGGCAAGAGCGGCGGATTCGCCGTCGGCCTGATCCTGCTCTCCATCGTGTTCATGGCGATCCTGGCGTTCGACGGCAGCGACTATGACCGCCGCAGGACGGATCCCGGCTATCAGCCCGGAAAGGTTTCCGAGCCGGAGGATCCCTATCATCAGAACAATTCTTTCTGAGACCGCAGCCCGCAGACCGCGAGAAACGCCGGAGAGAGGGAATTAATCAGAGGAATCTATAGAACAGGAAGAGGCGGGACGAAATCCCGCCTCTTCTCTATTTCAAAGTGTTTTTCGGCTTTTGTGTTCGTGCGGCCATGTTTGTTATTCTTTGATTTCCCGCCGCATTGCCGCCTCTGAGCATCTGAACCGGCCATCGGAGGCAAGCTCCGGGAGACCGCTGCCTTTACTGCACCCGGAAGGTGGAGGTGTTGACCCACATGCCGTCCCAGAAAAGGTAGACGGTATAGGTTCCGGCGGGGATTTCACCCGCGGTGTGGTTCAGCCGATCAAAGAACGACGCGCCGGCGATGTTCCACCAGAGGGTCTGGTAGCCGTTGCTTACCCGGTCAAAGGAGACGTCTGTCGCCTGCTCCACATAGAGATAGCCGTCCGGGGATTCGAAGGCCAGGGTGACAAAGAAGGACCTTCCCTTTGCCAGCTGGGGCATGCGCATCTGGTAACGGATGCCGTAATAGGCGGAGCCGTCGGACAGGGCCGCCATGATCTCGGAGGCCTTCAGGGAATTGACCTTCTTCGCGTCCTTCTGAGCATTTCCGCCGCTCTTCATCCGGCGGGGCTCGATCGAAATCTTGACGGAGGTGTTCTTCAGCTTGCCGTCCTCGAAGATCGGCGCCTCGCTCAGGGTGTAATCCCGGGAGTCGAGGATGCTGTAGCTCCCGTCGGTCAGGGTGACGCGGTAGCTCTTTCCGGGAATGCATTCCGTCGTCCGCATGGAGTGGGTCGAGGTTTCCCCCAGATTCCAGAGACTTTGCTCCGCGGGGCCGTTGTTGATGACCTGCAGGAAGACCCGATAGGTGGAAGCATCCGTGCCCGAGACATCCCAGGAGATGGTTGTGACCCCGGTGTCATAGCGGATGGAAGGACTCAGGGTCGCGGAGGTTTCCGCAGAGGCGGAGACGCAGCACAGGCCCAGGACCAGGGCCGCGAGCGCCGTGAGGAGCAGAATCTTTGCGTTTTTTTTCATTCCGTTTTTCCTCCTGTCTGAATACTATGGTCCGGTCAGCGGGCTTTCAGCACACCGGCGCGGAAGAAGGCCACTGATCCGGCTGGGAAAGCGGGGCCGGTCAGCGGATCTTCAGCGCGTTGGCGCAGAAGACCGGCAGCTGATCCGGCAGGGAAACCACCAGTAGGCCCAGGGCCTTTTCGAAGGGAACGGAGCCGTAGCCCAGAAGCTCCACGGAGCGGACCGGCTGATCCGCAAAGCTGCGGAGGGTCAGGGTTTCCCCGCCGCGGGCGCCCATGAGGAAGGCGTAGACCGCGCCGTCCTTCTGCACGAAGCGGAAGTCGTTCCGGGTCCACTCCGTCTTGTCCTCCCGGAAGCCCTCGATCTTCACGAAGGTATCGCCTTCCCCGAAGACCCGCCATGGCCGCGTGCCGTAGACCGCCTCGCCGCAGACCGCGAACCAGGACGCAATCCGGTCCAGGATGAAGTCCGCGTCCTCGTCGATCGAGCCGTCGGGGCGCTGGAGGATATTGAGGAGCATGACGCCGTTCTTCGAGATGATATCCACGAGCATTTCGACGATCTGCTCCGGGGGCTTATAGGGCGAATGAACATCATAGAACCAGTTGCCGATGCAGGTGTCCGTATGCCAGGGTTCGGGCATGATGCCGGGGAGCTGGCTCTTTTCAATATCCAGGACGCCGACGCTGTAGATTTCCGGCGAGCGGTCCTTCTGGAGATAGACGGCGCGGTTCTCCCCGTGCTTCGCGATCGAGGCGTTGTAGAGATGGGCTACGGCGCGCAGGCCGTGGCTGTAGGCGGAGGCGCCGGAAGCGGCATGGTCCGCGTCCATCCAGTGGCCGCCGAAGGGAAGGGAGCCGTCCGTATACAGCAGCTCCGGGCTGAAGAGATCGATCATTTCGTCGATACAGCGGAGCCAGTAATCCCGGAAGGCAGGGTTCGACGTATACCAGGGGGAGGCTTCGCCCGGGTTTTCCGTTCCGTGCTCCTGATTGGCATGATAGAAATCCTGCCAGGCGGGGTCATTGCCGTCGTAGGGCACGCCGGCGCGGGGCCCGGAGGTGTCGCAGCCCTTGTTTACCCGCCACCAGGAGAAGGAGGCGCCCAGGTGCTCGCTGATGCCGAAGGGCATGCCGAAGCGGTCCGCCGCGGCCTTCCAGAGGGCCAGGATGTCCCGGCCGGGGCCCACGTTGACGCTGTTCATCCGGTTGATGCGGCTGCCGTAATTGAAGAAATGGTCGTGGTGGGTGCCCTGGGACATGAAGTAGCGGGCGCCGGCCCGGTGGTATTTCTCCATCAGGGCATCGGGATCGAATTTCTCCGCCTTCCAGAGGGCGCAGATGTCTTTGTAGCCGAAGACGGAGGGATGGCCGTAATGGCGGAGATGGTACTCATACTGGGGAGTGCCCTGGATATACATATTCCGGGCGTACCAGTCGCCGAACATGGGGACGCTCTGGGGGCCCCAATGGCTCCAGATGCCGAACTTCGCGTCCCGGAACCATTCGGGCGCGCGGTACTGACGCAGGGATTCAAAGGTGGGGTCGAAATGCCGGATCATGGGCTGCGTTCATCCTTTCAGTTTCTTTGCTGAGGACGGAGGGAAAGCTCCCTCCGGAAGCGGGAACCGGTGCCCGGCAGGAACTGCGAAAAGCGCCGGGACAGGCAGTTCCCTCCGGAAGCGGGAACCGGACCGGGGAGGCCGGAGGGGATCCCCTCCGGCTTCCCCGGGAGAACCTTTACTGGGCGGCGCCGGTGTTCGCGACCGGCAGGATGGCATACTGGACATAATCCTCCGCCGGGATGACGTTCAGCATATAGCCGGGAAGCGGGAAGACATCCGAGATCTCGGAGGCATTGTCAAACCAGGCGGAAAGATCGTCGGAGGAGATCTGATCCTTGTACTCGACGGCGACGATCGTTTCGAGGGCGAAGCGGGCAAAGAAGGCGATCACGTCCGGCACCGAGTTCCGGATGGTCAGATTGACCAGGAGCGCGGGATCCGTGCGGGTGGCCTGATTCTCGTCCGCGTACATGTATCCGGCCTCCAGCGACCAGGACGCGTTGCCGTAATACTGCATGACACCCAGGGGGTCCGATTCGGAAAGGAGATAGTTCTGCTGGATGTCCTTCACCACCTCATCCCCCAGCACATCGGCGAACTGATTCGCCAGGGCCAGCATGAGGCCGTTGAAGCGGTTTGTGAATTCCTCCGGGATCAGGAAGACCGGCGTGTCCGCCGCCGCGGGGGCGGGCTGGGCATGGGCAGCGGGGGAGGGAGCGGGTTCCGGCTCCGGCTCCGGGAGGCCCGGATTATCCTCCGTCGGGCCTTCCGGGTAGTCCCTGTGGACAATCATCTCCACCAGGCCCTCGGAGAACCGGATCATCGTATTGTACTGATTCAGGAGGGCGGCGGTATCCGGATCCCTCATGAGCTTAATGAATGAATCCGCGTCATGGACGGTGGCGGACTCATCGCCGCCTACCCACAGGAAGGAGAAACGGTAGGGAAGGGGCAGCATGACCCTTTCCGAGCCCAGCAGGGTGCAGGGAGCCCAGTCGTTGACCAGCACGGTGCAGGTGGTATCCGACACCTTGCGGAAGACGATGTAGCCGTCAAAGCTGTCCCGGACGCGGAGCTCGCAGGTGCCGTCATTCCCGGCGATCAGCCGGTCCACCGTCCAGAGAGCGCCGTTGACCTGCACCTGATCCCCGGACTGGAGGGCGTTGATGTCGGAGAGGAGATAGGTATCCTCCACATAGAGCTCGGCGGTGAAATAGCCGCCGGCATCAATCCGGTCCGCGTCCGCGATCCGGACCCGGTAGGTGCCGGCCTCCCGGTCCACCTGGAGGGAGGAGATGCCGAGGGGCGTGACCACCCTGGAGGACTGCTGAGATTCCGGCCGGGGCGCGGGCTCCGCGGGCGGCAGGGGCTCCGCCGTCGGCAGGGGCTCCGCGGTCGGCAGCGGCTCCGCTGCGGCGGGGACATCCGTCTCCCGGTAATACTGCACGGCGGCGTTCAGGGCGGCCATGGTCGCCGCGTCTTCGCCCTCGATGAACTTGACGGTGTACTCCACATCGCCGGCGTCGCGGATATCGATCAGCTGGAGCTGGACGACGGTCGTGCCGCCGATCTTGTACATATAGCGGGCGCCGAGAAGCTCCCGGCCGCCGACATCCCACTTCCGGGCGGGATTCATGCCCAGACTGTTGTCCCCGTGCTTATTTTCCAGATACTCGCGGTAGACATTGTTCAGGTAGTTGACGGGGTTGTTGAACTTCTTGTCCATGGCGCGGCGATGGACGATGACATAGGGAATATAGCCGGGGACGTCGGTATAGATGACCAGGCCGGAATTGGCCGCATAGCCGGAGGAGCCGGAGAGGGGAATCTTCGTCGAGAAGGATTCCTCCTTACAGGTGTAATCCGCGAAGCCGTCCTCCGCGGCGGCGCCCCAGGTCAGCCCGCCGAGCAGCAGCGCGAGGGCCAGGAGCAGGGAAAGCATCTTTTTCATGATTCTGAATCCGCCTTTCTTCCGAAATTGTGTCGGTCTGAGAGTTCGTCAGGCTGCAGCATGGAAACGGGGGAGAAGGGTCCGGTCAGTACTTGTTCATCCGGAAGGTGACCGTCTGCCGGTCGCCCTTTGGGATATAGTAATAGGTGCCGTCGGAGAAATAGACATCCCAGATGGTGACCTCCACGATGGCCGCGGTGGTCAGCCCGTCAGCCGCATAATAGGACCACTCGGTGGTCGTCCGCTTTCCGGGGGAGACGGTCCGCCGGGAGAAGAAATGATTGCTGACGGAGGGGGTGCTGGTGGCGCTGATGTAACACTTCACCTCGGCGGTGAAGCCCTTGATCTTCGAATTGACGCAGTTTGAGATCACGTCCAGGGAGAACTGGCCGGTCTTGGCGTAATTCACGGTCCGCCAGTGGAGGTAATCCGTATAGAGCGGGAGCGTCGGCTCCACGTAGGCGGTGATCTTGGCCTTCACGCCGCTGCCGTCCTTCGCCGCGGCGGTCAGCGTGCAGGAGCCGACGCTCTTCGCGGTGACCCGGCCTGTGGAGCTGACGGAGGCAATCCGGTCATTCGAGGAGGACCAGTCCAGATTGGCGTTGGTCGCGTCCGCCGGCTCGACGGAGGCGGAGGCGTAGGTCGAATCCCCCTTGAAGAGGGTCATGGACCGGGAGGCGATGTTGATTTTCTTCACCGGGACGGTGACCCGGACGTGGCAGACGCCGGACTGATAGGAGCCGTCCTGCGCGCGGCAGAAGATCCAGGTCGTGCCCTCGGAAACGCCGGTGACTGTGCCGTTGGCGGAGACCCGGGCGATGTCCGGATCCTCGGACTCCCAGACGACCTTCTTATTCGAGACGGAGGCCGGGAAGAGCTCCGCGGAGAGCTTCAGGGTCTTGCCCTTGAAGACGTCCGCGCTGCCGGGCGTGACGGTGAGCTTCGTCGCGGGGACCACGATCTGCACCCGGACGGAGGCCTTCTTTCCGGAGGCGGGATCCGAAACCGTGACGGAGACGGAGCCGCCCTTCCGGCCGGTCAGGACGCCGTCGGCGGAGACCGAGGCCAGGGAGGGATCGCTGACGGTATACTTCAGCCCCGCCTTCGAGGCGCCCTCCGGCCTGACGTTGACGAGGGCGGAGAGGTTCAGATCAGCGGAGACCGGCAGGGGCTGCTTCGGGGCGGCGACGGTCAGAGACGCGATGGGCACGGAGGGCTCCGGGGCGGCCACGGGAGCGGGGGCTTCCGTCACCGCTGGCGCGGGAAGCGCGTCCGGAGCCAGCGCGTCCGGAGGCAGCGCGTCCACGGGATCGGAGCCCGCGGGCTGCTCCCCCTGCTTTTCACTGATCGCCAGATCCAGCTGGCGCTGGAGCTCGCGCAGCTGCTCCAGGCTCATGCCGCTCAGGTCCTCCGCGCCTGCGGGCAGGCAGGGCAGCGCCGCCAGCAGCAGAACGAAAAAAAGAATCAGCCTGCGTTTCACGGGGTCATCTCCTTCCAACCAGGTATATTTTTTCCGTCAGTCAGTTCTCCTTTCCTTCCGGGGGGAAGGGGAAAAGAAACATTCCGAGGGATCCGGATTCATTGGATTTTTCAAAAGCCAGCCTGTTCAGGGGCATTTCCTGCTTCCTATTATAGGGCAGAAGGAACCGAAACACAAGGCTAAATTTCGGAGACAGGAACGGGATGACGGCGGAGTGCGGGATGACAGCTGCGGGGCAGGAAGGCGGCGTCAGCAAGCGGGCACTCCCGGCAGCGGGGAGCGGGCCGCGCCGGGAGAGCCGGCGCGGCAGGAGAACCCTCCGGGCTGCGCGCATTTTGCGACAGTCCCGCAGGCCCTGAGGGAAGCAGTTGCGCGGAGGGGACGCCGTATGATAATATAAACAGATCTTCCGCGCCGCGGAAAGGCGGAAGTCCCGGGCGGCGCGGAGACAGGGACAGCATGTTTCCCGACGAACCGACCCCGGAGGGTGGCGCGCGATGAAGGAAAAATGGACGGAGAAAATACGGGAATATCTTATTCCCAGGATGGACGCGGAGCTGACGACGGCACTGGACCGGCAGAGCTTACGGAACATTTGCAACGTGAGCCTGGCCGTCTTCTTCTTCGAGATTCTGTCCATCCTGGTCTTCATGACCACCGCCGGCTGGCGGTTTGAAGGATCCACGCTGGTGAGCTTCTACAGCGTGGGCTTCTGCGCGGCGATCAGCCTGATCTGCTTCCTGGTGAGCCGGAGGATGATGAAAAACAGGAATCTTCCGCACTGGTGCTACTTTGTTTTCAAGATCTTTTTCTATACCGTGTACACGGTGTGGGCGATCCAAGTGGACATGCGGCATTACAAGGCTGAGGACCAGATGATGACCTTCTTTACCGTGCAGCTGATGATCGTCTGCTTCGTCATGTTCCGGCCGTGGATGAGCATCCTGCTGACGACGGCCGCCTACGCGGGACTGTACGCGGCGGCGGTCTATGCCCGCGGGGCGGACGGCATCGACATCTTCAACTACGTCATCCTGGCGGTGCTTTCCATCGTCGGGATGTGCATCCGCTTCTACACCCAGATCTACCTCGGCCGCAAGGAAGGCCGGCTGAAGAGCGACGCGAAGATCCTGGAGCAGTATATGCGGCAGGACGGCCTCACGGGGCTGCAGAACCGGCTGGCCCTGGAGGAGGACGCCAAGAACGTGGACGGCAGGCCGATGACCGCCTACATGATCGACGTGAACAGCTTCAAGATGATCAACGACCGATACGGCCACATCACGGGGGACGCCATCCTGAAGGAGACCGGCGCCATCCTGCAGCGGCTGTTTCCGAAGGCGCGGTACTACCGCTACGGCGGGGACGAGTTCCTGGTGCTGAGCGGGAGGGAAAAGGGACAGAATTACGGGGAGAGCGTTTACGCCTTCCAGACAAATACGGCCCAGGGAACCTGCGACGTCTCCCTGTCCATCGGATCCGCCGGGGGTACGCCGGAGACCTACGACGGGCTGTTTGAAATGATCTCCCGGGCGGACAAAGCGCTGTACGAGATCAAGGCCCGGATGCACTCCCCCCGGTACGGCGGACAGGACCGCCGCAGAAGGGACGATTCCGGAAGCGGCACGGAGAAAAACGGCACGGAGAAATAAAAAACCGGGCGCCGAGGCGGCCCGGAAGATTCGGAGAAACGGAAAGAGCGGCAGGCTGGGCTTACTTCCGGAGGAACTTCTCGTCCTCCGGGTTTTCCTCCGCGCTGACAAAGCGCTCCGCGGCCATATGCAGGTCATACTTCTCCCGGAGGGCCGCCAGACGGCCCATCATGGGCGAGGCGTGATGCGCGTCGATGGCCGCCTGGTCCTGCCAGGAATCGATCAGGAGCACCGTGTCCGGATCGTCCAGGGGCTGAAAATACTGATAGCGCAGATTGCCGGGCTCGCTCCGGATCGCCGCGGCGATGCCGGAGGACTCCATCTCCTCCGCGAAGGCCCGGGCGGCGCCCTTCGCGCCGTGATAGTACAGATTGACCGTGATCATTTCCACATCCTCCTTACGAAGCGCGTTCCGCGCTTTTTTTCATTTCGATCCACCCTCCTGCCCCAGATAGCGGAAGCAGAGCATCGTGATATCGTCGAACTGCTCGGCCGGGCCGACGAAGGCCCGGATACTTTCCGCGACGTTCTTCAGCGTCCCGGCCGCGTCGGCACCGGGATCCCGGTTCAGAGCCTCGAGGAGCCTGTCCGTGCCGAAGAGCTGATTGTCCGAGTCTGTGGCCTCGGTGACGCCGTCGGTATAGACGAAGAGCGCGTCCCCGGGGGAGAGCTCGAAGTCGTGCTCCCGGAAGACGACAGGATCCAGGATGGCGACGGGAGGAGCATGGCGGTAAACCGCCAGCTCATAAGGCCCGCCGGCCCGGCGCAGCGCCGGATGCTCGTGGCCCGCGTTGGCGGCGACGCCCCGCCCGGCCGCCAGGTCCAGAACCGCCAGCCAGACCGTGACAAACTGGCCGGACTCGTTATTTTCCATCAGCCGGGAATTGACCGCGGCGAGGGTGCGGGCGGGCCCCTCCCCCGCCTGGAGGGAGTTCCTGATCAGCAGGCGGGAAACCATCATGAAGAGGGAGGCGGGAATGCCCTTGCCGGAGACATCCGCGATCACGAGGGCCAGGCGGGAATCATCCAGCAGGAAGAAATCGTAAAAATCCCCGCCGACGGTTTTTGCCGGGGCCATGGACGCGTAGATATCCAGATCCCGCCGGTCCGGGAAAGGCGGGAAAACCCGGGGAAGCTGATCCGCCTGGATGGCGGAGGCCAGCCTCAGCTCAGCGCCGATGCGCTCCCGATCCGCCGTGATCCGGAGATTTTCGGAGAGATAGCGGCGAAGGTCCTCCTCCATCTTTTCAAAGGAGAGGGAGAGGGTCTCCAGTTCGTCCCCGGTGTGGATATCCGAGCGGTAGATTGTTTCCGAATCCAGATGGTCCGCCATGCCGGCGGCTGCCTGCGTCAGCCGGAGAATGGGCCGGGTGAGGCCGCGGCGGATATAGGCATAGAAAAGGAGAATATAGATCAGGGACAGCACCGCCGTGACCAGCAGGGTCAGGAGGACAATCCGCAGGATGGCGGCGTCGATTTCCCCCGCCGAGAAATCCGCCATGGCCAGGGCGACGGGCTTTCCCGAGCCGTCGAGGATCGGGGCGGCGGCGGACACGAGACGGCCGTAAACGGGATCGTTGAAATAGCGCAGGTCGTTTTCGCCCTCGCCGCCGAGGCGCGCCGCCAGCCAGGCCTGCTCCTCCGGGGGAACCGACTCCCGGAAGCCGAGGACGTCCGTGGGCGTTTCCGTATCGTCGGACCAGAGGTAGACGATGCCGTCCCCATCCGGGACGACGACGTAGAGGGCTTCGGTCCGGAA
Organism: uncultured Clostridia bacterium; assembly: GCA_947166705.1. GTDB lineage: Bacteria > Bacillota > Clostridia > Christensenellales > Aristaeellaceae > Aristaeella. Next base: position 64,453 of record CAMVFE010000005.1, on the reverse strand, counting down.
CTTTTCCGCCAGGACGAGGATCCGCCCGCGGATATCCAGATAATGATCATCCGGCTCCCCGGAGGCGAGATAACCTGCGGCGCGGCCGCCGTCGATCATCTCCGCCAGGGAGGCGGTCAGGGAGGAGGCGGCATACCCGTAACGGCGGACGATGGAGCCGTAGGTGACGGCGGACGCCAGAAGACAGAAGGCTGCCGCCAGCACCGCCGTGAAGAGAATCAGGCGGAGAAGGAGCTTTCTTTCAATACTTTTCTGAACCCGCATCGGCATTTTCCTTCCGGCCCGGGACGCCGGCGAAGCGGCGGAACCGGGCAATTCGAAACTCAGGAAAACAATAAACCAAACGGCGCACAAAAGCAACATTTTTTGCGCGGTGCGCTTGCCAATCGCCAGGACTGGCGTTTTCAAGCCCCGCATCCTGCAAACACCGCCTGGCGGCCAGAATGTACAGTAACGTCGGCGGGCAGGTTCGTTTGACAGACGCGGGGTTTCCCGATAAAATGTGAAAAACGGATTCGGGATAAGGGATCCGGGCGCGGCCGGGACGGCAGGGCCCGGAGGAAGCCGCGGGGAAAGGGGAGAAGAGGATGACGGAGATGACGGCGCTCTTTACCGGAGAGCATTATCTGGCCATCGTGCTGATCGTGATTCTCATCTTCATTCTGAAGGGGAGGAGCATCCTCTCGGAGCGGGTGCATCAGGGCAGTTTCTGGCTGACCGTCGGGGTGTGCGCGCTGCTGATCGTCCAGGATATCCTGGAAAAATACGCCCAGCTGGATCCCGGGCGGAGGACGCTGCGGCTGATGACCTCCATCGCCGGCTATTCCCTTCGGCCGGTGGCGGTGCTGGGCTTCCTGCTGGTGATCTGGCCGGCGGGAAGAAAAAAATGGTTCCTGTGGATCCCGGTGATCGTGAACGCCGCGCTGTACTACACGGCGCTGTTCTCTCCGCTGACCTTTTTCTTCGATGAAGAATACTCCTTCAACCGGGGACCGCTGGGATACACGATGTTCATCGTCTGCATCGGGTACCTGGTCCTGATCCTGCTGGCCATCCACCTGCGCTTCAGGGACCGGCGGGCCGGGGATACGCTGATGATATACTCCTGCGCCCTGGGGTGCATCGGGAGCATGATCGTGGACGTGCTGATGGACGAGCTGACGGTCCTGCCCTGCGTGCTGATCAGCGTCCTGACCTTCTATCACTTCCTGCGGACCCAGGACATGGACCATGATCCGCTGACCCAGCTGTGGAACCGGATGACCTTCTACGACGACTGCCGGAACCTGCGGGGCGCGGTTTCCGCCGCCGCGTCGATCGACATGAACGGGCTGAAGCGGATCAACGACGAGCTGGGCCACGACGCCGGGGATCGGGCCCTGATCTCCATCGGCCGGGTGCTGGGCGAAATCCGGGAGAAGGGCATTCTGCCCTACCGGATTGGCGGGGACGAATTCATGATCCTGTTCCTGCAGACCGAGGAAAACCATGCCGCGCAGATCGTGCAGGGCATACAGCGGGAGATCTGGCGGATCGGCCTTTCCGCCGCCGTGGGCTTCGCCGCGAAGACGGAGAACGAATCCGTCGACGAGCTGATCCGGATCAGCGACCAGCGGATGTACGAGGACAAGAGCGCCTACTATATGCAGCACGACCGCAGAAGAAAAGCATAGGCGGAAGGAAACAGGGAAAAGAAGAATACAATCAGAAAAACGGCGCCGCGCCTCAGGCTCCCGAAGGGAGAGAGGGCGGCGCCGCTTTGATTTGAACGGGGCAGGGGAGGACGGAGGCCCGATCCGAATGGGGGAGCGCCCGGCCGCAGGGGAGGACGGCGGCGCATCAACCGATCAACTGAGGAGATCCGACTGACCGGAGCGCGGGGAGACGCTACTTTTCCTCCCAGAGCTCCAGGGAGACGAATTCTCCCGTCTTTTTCTTCTCAACCAGCACGGCGGAGGCGGCGCGGATCAGCGCGTCGTCCTTGGACGCGGGGGTTTTGGAGTATCCCATAAGGGTATCCAGGTTATAGGGCTTCGCACCCTCCTTTCCGGCGGCCAGATCCGCCTCCGCCTGCGCCTGATTCCGGGCGAAGGCTTCCGGATCGATCCGGTAGACGGCGAGCTGATAGGTCATATCCGGGTTCCCGACGGCGGAGCGGGCGCTTTCGACAACGGTGACCAGGGTATCCTCCGGCCCGAGGGAGGAGCGGGCGGCGACGGCGGCGTTCATCCGCCGGTTCGTCTCCAGACGCTCGGAAGGCGTGTAGTCCGCGCTGAAGGATTTCGTATTGTAATCATAGACAAAATAGCCGCCGACCGTTCCCGCGCCGAGAACCACCAGCGCCGCCAGAAGGACGGCGTGGCGCTTCGTGAAGCGGAGCGCGTCGGAGCCGCTGCGGACGAGGCCCATCCGCCGGAAGGGCGGGAGAATATGCCGGAAAACCACCGCGAGGATCACGGCCTCCACCGGGAAGAGCGCCAGATTCTTGACGATCCGGATCAGGGCGATGGGATAGGGCCGGCCGAGCGCGACCGCGTAATACCAGAGCCAGATCGGATAGGCGAGGATGACATTGACGAAGAGGCAGATGCTGAAGCGGCAGAGAAGCAGGCGGGGCACCGAGATCTCCGCCCGGTAAAGGAACAGGGCGAAGACGAAGGAGCCGGCCATCTCCGTGATCATGAAGGGCGGGAAATACACCCCGCTGGGGAAAAGCATGAAGCCCAGGGCGTCCGACAGCGCGCCGCTGAGCAGGGCGACCACCGGACCGTAGACCATGGAGCCGAAGGCGTTGACAATGAAGCCCAGCCCTTCGCTCAGGTCGGCCACGATGGGAATCTTGAACGGCTTGAGCGCGATCCGGAGGGCGAGGATGAGGGCCGCGAAGACCAGCATTCGCGGATTCCGGAGCTCCGCGAGGGCGAGACGCCAGTATTCCCTGCTGAAGGGCGTTTTGAAAAGACGGGTATCATTTACCTGTTTCCGCATGAAAAAAGCCTCCTTTCAGCCAAAACGGCAAACGCGGAATCGCATGCGATTCGCAGAGGCTTCCTGCCGGAAAAGCAGCGGGATGCGCATTTTCCACCGCGCGGCGGACCGCTTCGTTTCATGACAACTCCCCGTTCATGAACACTTGACGCGGAAAACGCTACTCTGCCTTCACGAATCCCTGACGGGGACATCATAGCACAGGGCGCGCGGTTTTGACAATCCGGGCGTATTATGGTATAAAAAAAGCCGGATGAGACCGCACATTTTCCGCCGCGGACGGCGGGGGAGACGGCGTCCCGGTTCTGAACCAAGAACCCCCGCGGGAAAGGGACTGCAAGATATGAACTACAGCCTCGTCGTAACGGTGCTGATGATCCTGCTGGTCATCATGGGATACTTTCTTTTCCGGCCACGGGTGCCGATCCGGCTGAACCGCATCTTCCTGGCGCTGGTGACCATCGCGACGGGAATGGCGGCCTTCGAGTACGCCGCCTCGCGGATGAACGCTTCGGCGGCTTCCCGGGCCCCCGCGCTCTGGACGGTCAACCTGCTTTTTCAGATTTTCTATCTGTCCATGTCCTATATGTTCTTCAACTTCACGGTCAGCTATCTTGACTCGCGCCTCCTGAAGCGGGCCAGGCTGAGCGTGCTAGCGCCTGCCGTCTATTATCCCTGCCTGGCGATCCTGCTTTCCACGCCGGTGACCGGAATCGTGTTCCGGATCCGGGAGGGATGGCGGGCGGGGCCGCTGATCAACATGATCTTCTTTAACGGCATCGCCTACATACTGTTTTCCACGATCGCCGTGCTGCGCCATATCCGGGAGCTGGGCTTCTTCGAGACGGCCAGCCTGCTGTTCCTGCAGGCGATCCTGCTGGCGGGCAACCTGATCCGGATGCTGATGCCTGAATACACGGTGAACGGCGCCTTCACGCTGGCGGCGCTGATCGTGGTTTTCATTTCCTTCGTGAACCCGGACCGGTACCTGGCGGAGCAGGGGTACATCTTCAACCTGCCGGCGCTGCGGGCGATGCTGGAGGAAAACCAGCGCCTGCGGCGGCACTGCCGCGTCCTCGGGTTCACCATCCGGAACTACAGCGAGCACCGGGAGATCTTCGGGGGCCGGCAGACGGAGGAGGCCATGACCGGGATCAACCGGTGGCTGAAGGAGAGCTTTCCCTCCATGGCCGCCTTCTACATGCGCAGCGGCAACTTTGCCCTGGTCGGCGAGAACAGGCCGGACATGACGGCGGTCCGGGAGCAGGTGCGGGAACGGTTCTCCCGGCCCTGGCCCATCAGCGGCGGGGAGCTGCGGATGGCGGTCGCCTTCGTCGAGGCCGACACGGAAACGCTGGATACCAGCGGAGAGAGCCTGATCAATACCCTGATGATCTCCCTGGACGAGATCAGCCGCGGCGACCGGCACGACGAAAGCCGGTCGCTGACCGAATCCCTCATCGAGCTCAACCGGAAGCTGGAGATCCGCCAGCGCCTGGAGAAGGCGCTGGACGAGGACGGGCTGGAGGTTTTCCTGCAGCCGCTGGTGGACTGCGAAACCGGAAAGCTGATCGCCGCCGAGGCCCTGGTGCGGCTGCGGGACGAGGCGGGACGGCTGATCCGCCCCGATCTGTTCATCACCATGGCGGAGAGGGAAGGCTACATCGCGCGGCTGGGCGAGCAGGTGCTGACCCGGGTGTGCCGCTTTATCCGGGACCATGACATGGAGGCGATGGGCGTCCGGTGGATCAACGTGAACCTGTCGCCGGTGCAGTTCCTTTCCCGGGACGTGCCCGAAGCCTTCGCGCGGATCCTGGCGGAATACGGCGTGGACGAGAAGATGATCCATCTGGAAATCACGGAGCAGTCCATCATCGACTTCGCGCTGCTGCAGGACCAGATCCTGGCCCTGCACGAAAAGGGATTCGAGTTCGTGCTGGACGACTACGGGAGCGGATACTCCAACCTGTCCCGGGTCCGCCAGTACCCCTTTACCAACATCAAGATCGATATGGAGGTTATCCGCAGCTACTGCCGGAACCCCGACCCGCTGCTGCCGGCGCTGGTCCAGGCCTTCCGGGAGATGCGGCTGAGCGTGACGGCGGAGGGCATCGAGAGCCGGGAGATGGCGCAGACTGTCCGGGAGATCGGGTGCAACTACCTGCAGGGATATTACTACTCCCCGCCGCTGCCCATGAAGGAATTCACGGAGCTGAAGCTCTGAGATCCGGAGAGGAGGAACGGGCTTGAAATACGATTTTGAGACCATGCTTGAGCGGCGGGGGATGGACGCCATCGCCGTGGACGGGATCGGGAAGGGCGGCGCCCCCGCAGGTGCCCGGGGGGGCCTCGACGCCATCCCCATGTGGGTCGCGGACATGAACTTCGCCACCTGCCCCGCGATTCAGGAGGCGGTTTCCCGCCGGGTGAGCCATCCGGCCTTCGGATATTTCGAGCCCTCCGACGCCTACTACGACGCGATTATCCGCTGGCAGAAGACCCGGAACGGCGCGGACGGCCTCGCCCGGGAGCATATCGGATACGAGAACGGCGTCCTCGGCGGGGTCGTTTCCGCGCTGAACGTGCTCTGCTCCCGGGGGGACGCGGTGCTGGTCCAGACGCCGGTGTACATCGGGTTCTGCCACGTGCTGGAGAACAACGGATACCGCCTGGTGGAGAACCCCATGCGGCGGGACGGGGACGGCGTCTGGCGGATCGACTGCGCGGACCTGGAGCGGAAGATCGTTGAAAACCGGGTTCACGCCGCGATCTTCTGCAACCCGCACAACCCCTGCGGCCGCGTGTGGACGCCGGAGGAGATCCGCGAGGCGATGGACGTCTTCGAGAAGCACGGGGTCTGGGTGATCTCCGACGAGATCTGGTCCGACCTGCTGCTAAACGGCCACCGGCACACGCCCACCCAGTCCGTGAGCGAATACGCCCGGGAGCATACCGCCGCCTTCTACGCGCCCTCCAAAACCTTCAACCTGGCGGGGCTGGTGGGGAGCTATCACATCATCTACAACTCCTGGCTGCGGGAGCGGCAGGAGAAGGAGGCCTCTCTCTGCGCCTACAACGCGATGAACGTGCTGTCCATGCACGCGCTGACCGGCGCCTACAGCCCGGAGGGGGAGGAATGGGTCCGGCAGCTGCGGGAGGTGCTGTCCGGAAACGTCAACTATGCCTGCGGCGTGATCCGGGACCGGTTCGGGGGCGTTTCGCTGCAGAAGCCCGAGGGAACCTACATGCTCTTCCTCCACTGCGAGGAATGGTGCCGGGCGCACGGGATGACCATCGCGGAGCTGCAGAAACGGGGGACGGACGTCGGCGTCGCCTGGCAGGACGGGCGGATGTTCCACGATCCCTGGGGGATCCGGATGAACCTGGCGCTTCCCTTCCATAAGATGAAGGAAGCCTTTGACCGGCTGGAAAAATACGTATTCTGAGGGAAAACTGAAAAGGGAAAATGGGACCGAGAGGACGGAAAGGGGAGTCTGGCATGATCGGGGACGAAATGCGGGAACATCTGACGGGAAAAATCCTTCCCTTCTGGGAAGGGCTGAAGGATGAACGGTACGGAGGCTTCTACGGCTACGCGGACAAGGAGCTGCGGGTCCACCGGGAGGCGGACAAGGGCTGCATCCTGCACAGCCGGATCCTGTGGACCTTCTCCACGGCGGCACGGCTGCTGGGGAGCGCAGAGTACCGGGAATACGCCGACTGGGCCTACGAGGCACTGAAGGGCTTCGAGGACCGGGAAAACGGCGGGGTATACTGGAGCATTACCTTCGACGGACGGCCGGCAGACACGACGAAGCACACCTACTGCCAGGCCTTCGCCATCTACGGGCTGGCGGCCTACTACCGGCTGACGGGGAAGGCGGAGGCGCTGGAGAAGGCCCGGGCGCTTCGGCGGGTGATCGAGGAAAAGTGCACGGTATACAACGGATACGGGGAGGCGTACCGGGCGGACTTCTCGCCGGAGAGCAACGAGAAGCTGAGCGAGAACGGCGTCATGGCCTCCCGGACGATGAACACGCTGCTGCACGTGCTGGAGGGCTACACGGAGCTGTACCGGGCGGAGCCGGACGCCGCACTGGGCGCACTGGTGGAAAGGCAGCTGGGAATCTTCCTGGAGAAGTTCTACAATCCCGGCAGACACCGGCTGGAGGTGTTCTGCGATGCCGAATACCGGCCGCTGCTGGACATGCAGAGCTACGGCCACGACATCGAGAGCGGATGGCTGCTGTGGGACGCGGCGGAGACGGTGCTGCCGGAGGACCGCCGGGAGCCGGTGCGGAGGATGTGCCTGGATCTGCTGCGGAGCGTAAGGGAACGGGCCTTCACCGACCACGGGCTGAAAAACGAATGCGTGGACGGAAAGGACGACGAGCTTCGGATCTGGTGGGTTCAGGCGGAAACCATGCTCGGGTTCGCCGAGGGCTGGAGCCTGACCGGAGAGGAGGACTGGCTGCGGGACCTGCGGATCCAGTGGGCCGCCATCCGGCGGCTGATCGTCGATCCCCGGCCGAACGGGGAGTGGTACTGGTCCGTGTACGAGGACGGCCGGCCGACGGAGCGGCCGATGGTGGAGGAATGGAAGTGCCCGTACCACAACGGGCGGATGTGCATGCGGCTGATGGAGAAGGCGCTGCCGGTCTGACGGCGGACGAACGCGCGGCCGGATGCAGGAAAGGCCTCCGCCGGCCCGAGGACGGGCAGGCGGCATTTGGCTGACGGAGATGGCGCCGCCACGCGGGCGGCGCGGAAGGATCAGAGAGGGGCCTGGAAGGGCGGAAGGAGAAAAAAGGATGAACAGGATCAGCATTCTGAACGCGGGCGCGCTGCCCAACATTCCCTGGCAGGACCGGCCGGCGGGCCTGAAGACCGAATCCCCCGTATGGCGGTACAGCGAAAACCCCATCCTGGGACGGAACCCCACGCCGGAGATCGCGCGGATTTTCAACAGCGCCGTGGCGCCCTGGGAGGACGGATTCATCGCGGTGCTGCGGGGCGAGCAGGTGAACGGCATTCCCCATGTCTTCCTGGGACATTCCCGGGACGGCATCCACTGGGAGGTGGAGCGGGAGAAGGTTCCCTTCACGGATGAGCAGGGCCGGCCCATGCTGCCCCACTACGCCTACGATCCCCGGCTGGTGAAGGTGGAGGATACCTACTATATCATCTGGTGCACCGATTTTTACGGCGCGGCTATCGGCATGGCAAAGACGCGGGATTTCAAAACCTTCACCCGGGTCGAAAACCCCTTCATCCCCTTCAACCGGAACGCCGTGCTCTTTCCCCGGCGGATCGGCGGCGTATACAAGCTGCTGTCCCGCCCCTCCGACAGCGGGCACACGCCCTTCGGGGACATCTTCCTGTCCGAAAGCCCGGACATGGTGTACTGGGGCAGGCACCGGCACGTGATGGGCCGCGGCCATGAATGGTGGGAGAGCGTCAAGATCGGCGGCGGCGCGGCGCCCATCGAAACCACCGAGGGCTGGCTGCTGTTCTACCACGGCGTTGCCACCACCTGCAACGGATTCGTGTATTCCATGGGCGGGGCGATCCTGGACATCGACGAGCCGAGCCGGGTGCTGTACCGCTGCGAGAACTACCTGCTGACGCCGGAGGAAAACTACGAGGTGACGGGCTTCGTGCCCAACGTGGTCTTCCCCTGCGCCACGCTGCAGGACGAGGAGACCGGACGCATCGCCATCTACTACGGATGCGCGGACACCCACGTCGGGCTTGCCTTCACCACGGCGGACGAGGTGGTCCGGTACATCATGGACCACAGCGTGCTGGGCCCCGGGGACGGGGAGGCGGTCCACCACTACTGAGCAAAGCCCGGGGGCGGCGCCGTTCCGCGGGCGCGCGGAAAAGCCCAAGACAAAAGAACCGTCCCCGTGTCTTGTCTTTGTCTTCCCCGTGTCTTCAAAAAAATGGTTGATTTTTGCGGAAGGATATGATAATATCCATCCGATTACGCACCTCTCCCCTGTGATGGCTTGTGCCGCGGACGCGGTGGCGGATCACAAAGGGGGAAAGGGTGGAAAAACAAGGAGGGAAACCCTATGGCAGTCATTTCCATGAAACAGCTCCTGGAAGCCGGCGTTCACTTCGGTCATCAGACCCGCCGGTGGAACCCGAAGATGGCTCAGTACATCTTCACCGAACGGAATGGCATCTACATCATCGACCTGCAGAAGACCGTCCGCAAGGTGGACGAAGCCTACGCCTTCGTCCGCGACGTGGCGATGGAGGGAAAGAGCATCCTGTTCGTCGGCACCAAGAAGCAGGCCCAGGAGTCCATTGAGTCCGAAGCCAAGCGCTGCAACATGTTCTTCGTGAACAACCGCTGGCTGGGCGGCATGCTGACCAACTTCCGCACGATCCGCACCCGGATCGACCGCCTGAACCAGATCGACAAGATGGAGCAGAGCGGCCAGTTCGACGTGCTGCCCAAGAAGGAAGTCGCCAAGCTGCAGCATGAGCGCGAAAAGCTGGAAGCCAACCTGGGCGGCATCCGCGAGATGAAGAAGCTGCCCGGCGCCCTGTTCGTCGTGGATCCCCGGAAGGAACACATCGCCGTGACCGAAGCCCGCATCCTGGGCATCCCGATCGTGGCCATCGTCGACACCAACTGCGATCCGGACGAGATTGACTACGTCATCCCCGGCAACGACGACGCCATCCGCGCGGTCAAGCTGATCGCCGGCAAGATGGCCGACGCCGTGCTGGAAGGCAAGCAGGGCGAGCAGAACGAGCCCGACGAAGCGCCCGAAGCGCCCGCCGAGACCCCCGCGGAAGCGCCCGCCGAAGCTTAATCCGACTTACACCCCCGCCGCGGACCCGGACGGAAAGCGGAGAGGGATCTTGACAACAGGCCGCCGGAAAGGGTTCTTTCCGGCGGACCGCTGAAAAAAGAAAGGAATGATTCAGGATGGCAGCTGTTACCGCCTCTATGGTAAAAGAACTGCGTGAGCGCACCAGCGCCGGCATGATGGACTGCAAGAAGGCCCTCGTCGAGAGCGACGGCGATATGGAAAAGGCCATTGAGTGGCTGCGCGAAAAGGGACTGAGCCAGGCGGCCAAGAAGGCCAGCCGCATCGCGGCGGAGGGCGCGGTCGCCCAGTACGTCAACGAGGACGCCACCGTGGGCGTGATCGTTGAAGTCAACTGCGAGACCGACTTCGTGGCGAATACCGACAACTTCAAGAACTTCGCGAACAGCGTCGCCAAGCACATCGCGCTGGCCAACCCGGCGGACGTGGATGCGCTGCTGAGCCAGAAGTACGTGGACGACGAGAGCAAGACCATCTCCGACATGATCAGCGACGCGACCGTCGCCATCGGCGAGAAGATTTCCGTCCGCCGCTTCGAGCGGTATGAGACCGCGGGCGTCATCTCCACCTACATCCATCTGGGCGGCAAGGTCGGCGTCATGGTCGAAGTCTCCGCCGATGAGAACGGCAAGAAGAGCGACGAAGTGAAGACCTTCGCCCATGACCTGGCGCTGCAGATCGCCGCGGCCCGCCCCGAAGCGGTCCGCCGCGAGGAAGTGGACGTCGAGAAGCTGAACAAGGAGAAGGAAATTCTCCGGGCGCAGGCGCTGAACGAAGGCAAGCCCGAAAAGATCGTGGAGCGCATGGTCGAGGGCCGTATCGAGAAGTACTACAAGGACGTGTGCCTGCTGGAGCAGGTGTTCGTCAAGGACAGCGACAAGACCATCAAGAGCCTGATGGCCGAAGTCGCCAAGGCCGCCGACGCGAAGATCGACATCGTGAAGTTCGCGCGGTTCGAGCGCGGCGAGGGCATCGAGAAGCGCAAGGACGACCTGGCCGGCGAGATTGCCGCCATGATGAAATAAGCGCGGAAGCGATGGATACAGCGAAAGCCCTGAGAATCGGATTCTCAGGGCTTTCGCTTTGTGCGGATGGCGGGGCTCGAACCCGCACGCCCATGAAGGCAGGGGATTTTAAGTCCCCGGTGTCTGCCATTCCACCACATCCGCGAAACAACGGAATTATAGCATCGAAACGAAAAGAACGTCAAGCGGAGCCGGCGAACAGACCGGCACGGGACGACCGGAGACGGAACGCCGGCAAAAACGGAGAGACCGCTTCACCTCCGGGCGGCCCCGAAACCGGGCGGCACGCAGACGGGATCACGTTTTTCTTGACAATCGACGGCCTGGGGGATTAAAATTTCTTTTTGTTGTGAGCCCGGAGAGAAGGAGGGATTGGATGCTGCCGGAGAGAGACACGGAAGCCTTTCGGGAGAAGCTGCGGGAAGAGGTGGAGAAGCGGAGAACCTTTGCCATCATTTCCCACCCGGACGCCGGAAAAACCACGCTGACGGAAAAACTGCTCCTGTACGGAGGCGCGATCCGCAGCGCCGGCAGCGTCAAGGCCCGGAAGACGGACAGGCACGCCACCTCCGACTGGATGGAGATCGAGAAGCAGCGCGGCATTTCCGTGACGTCCTCGGCGATGCAGTTCGTGTACGACGGATACAGGATCAACATCCTGGATACCCCCGGGCATCAGGACTTTTCGGAGGACACGTACCGGGTGCTGGTGGCCGCCGACGCGGCGGTCATGCTGCTGGACGCGGCGCGGGGTGTCGAGGCCCAGACCATCAAGCTGTTCCGGGTGTGCCGGATGCGGAATATTCCCATTTTCACCTTCGTGAACAAGATGGACCGGGCTGCGAAGGATCCCTTCGCGCTGATGGAGGAGCTGGAGCAGGTGCTGGGCATCCGGTCCTGCCCGGTGAACTGGCCCATCGGCGTGGACGGGGACTTCCAGGGCGTATACCACCGGGACACGAGGACAGTCGAGCTGTACGCCGGCGGGGATCACGGGAAAACCATGGTGGAGAAGACCGACATCTCCATCGACGATCCGAAGCTGGCGGACGTGCTGGACCGGCATTACCGGGAACGCCTGGAGGAGGAGATCGAGCTGCTGGACGAGGCGGGGGATCCCTTCGACCTGGAAAAGGTGCGCCGGGGAGAGCTGACGCCCATGTTCTTCGGATCGGCGGTGACCAACTTCGGCGTGGAGCCCTTCCTGGACCGCTTTCTGCGCTATACGCCGCCGCCCCTGCCCCGGGAGAGCGACCAGGGGATGATCGGGCCCGAGGAGCCCTACTTCTCCGGATTCATCTTCAAGATTCAGGCGAACATGAATCCCGCCCACCGGGACCGGCTCGCCTTCATGCGGATCGTCAGCGGGGCCTTCGAGAAGGGCATGGAGGTCTGGCACAGCGGGACGGGGAAGCCCGTGGCGCTGAAGCAGCCCCAGCAGTTCATGGCGGACGAGCGGGAGGCCGTTGAGGAAGCCTGGGCCGGGGACATCATCGGACTGTTCGACCCCGGGATTTACCGGCTGGGCGACACGCTGAGCACCGGGCCGAAGATGCACTACGCGAACATTCCGATTTTCGCGCCGGAGTTTTTCAACCGGGTACGGCCGCTGGACAGCATGAAGCGCAAGCAGTTCCAGAAGGGCATCAACCAGCTGGCCGAGGAGGGCGCGATTCAGACCTTCATCCGGACCGAGACCGGCCGGGAGGAATTCCTGGTCGGCGTGGTCGGCATGCTGCAGTTCGAGGTGCTCGAGCACCGGCTGAAGACGGAATACCAGGTGGAGATCGTGATGGAGGGCCTGCCCTTCCGGTTCGTGAGATGGGTGGCTGCGACGCCCAGGCCCGTCGAGAACCTGAAGCTGACCTCCACCTCCGGCCGGGCGAAGGACAGCCGCGGACGCGACGTGCTGCTGTTCGAGAACGAGTGGAGCATCCGCCTGGCCTGCGAGAACAACGAGGGCCTGGAGCTGAAGGATACGGCGGAGAGATAAGGGCCGGCTGAGCCCGGCGCGCAGGAGCGCCGGAGGCTTCCGACGGAAAGACAAAGGCCGGGAAACCCGGCGGAGAGGCTATGCCGGCGGAATCCGGCGCTGAGACGGAAGACCGCCCGGGCGGGCGGCGGAGCGGAAAGACGGGAGGAAACAGACTTTTCATGGTTCGGGAAGATATTCGGAACATCGCGATTATCGCGCACGTTGATCACGGCAAGACAACGCTGGTGGACCAGATGCTGAAGCAGGGCGGCGTATACCGCGAGAACCAGCAGACGGTGGACCGGGTCATGGACTCCAACGACCTGGAGCGGGAGCGGGGCATCACCATCCTGAGCAAGAATACCGCCGTCCACTACGGAAAGACGAAGATCAACATCGTGGACACGCCCGGGCACGCCGATTTCGGCGGCGAGGTGGAGCGCGTGCTGAAGATGGTGGACGGGGTGCTGCTGCTGGTGGACAGCTTCGAGGGCCCCATGCCCCAGACGCGCTTCGTGCTGCGCAAGGCGCTGGAACTGAAGCTGAAGGTGCTGATCGTCATCAACAAGGTGGACCGGCCCGACGCCCGGTGCGACGAGGTGGTGAACGAGATTCTCGACCTGCTGATCGACCTGGAGGCCGACGAGACCACCATCGAGAACCCGATTCTGTACGTCTCCGCCCGGAAGGGCACCGCGACGCTGGACCTGAACCAGCCGGGGGAGGACCTGCGGCCCCTGTTCGACGCCATCCTGAAATATATCCCCGCGCCCGAGGGCGACGCGGACGGCCCGGCGCAGGTGCTGATCTCCACCATCGACTACTCCGAGTACGTCGGGCGCATCGGCGTGGGCCGCGTAGTGCGCGGTAAATTCACCGAGGGCATGAACGTCGTGCATACCAACCTGGAGACCGGGGCGGTGAGCCCCGTGTGGCGGCTGGGCGGCCTGTTCCAGTACGACGGGCTGAAGCGGGTGAACGCCGCGGAGGTCGGCGTGGGGGACATCGTCGCGCTGTACGGCGCGGAGGATCTCTCCATCGGGGACACGGTGTGCGATCCCGCCCGGGTCGAGGGGCTGCCCTTCGTCAAGATCAGCGAGCCCACGGTGACCATGACCTTCTCCGTCAACGACAGCCCCTTCGCCGGAAGGGAAGGGCAGTACGTGACCAGCCGGCACCTGCGGGCCCGGCTGATGCGGGAGCTGCAGACGGACGTCTCCCTGCGGGTGAACGACACCCAGAGCACCGACGCCTTCGAGGTTTGCGGCCGGGGAGAGCTGCACCTGTCCATCCTGATCGAAACCATGCGCCGGCAGGGGTACGAATTCGCCGTGTCCAAGCCGCAGGTCATCTTCAAGACCATCGACGGGGTGAAATGCGAGCCGGTTGAGCGGCTGGTGGTGGATACGCCGCAGGCCAGCGCCGGCGCCGTGATCGAAAAGATCGGCCGGCGGCGGGGAACGCTTGAGCAGATGAGCGGGAGCGACCGGGTGCGGATGGAATTCCTGGTGCCGTCCCGGGGCCTGTTCGGGTACCGCAGCGAGTTCATGACCGACACCCGCGGCGAGGGGATCATGAGCTCCGTGTTTGAAAGATACGAGCCCGTGAAGGGGGACATCCCCCACCGGAACGCCGGGGCCCTGATCTGCTTCGAGACCGGCGTTACCACCAGCTACGGCCTGTTCTACACCCAGGAGCGGGGTACCCTGTTCATCGGCGCGGGCGAGAACGTCTACGCCGGGCAGATCTGCGGGCAGAACGCCCGGCCGGGGGACCTGGTTGTGAACGTCTGCAAGGCCAAGCATGTGACGAACATGCGCAACGCCTCCGCCTCCGAGGACGCCATGCGGCTGATCTCCGTGCATCCCCTGACGCTGGAGGAATGCCTGGAGTTCATCGACGACGACGAGCTGCTGGAGATCACGCCCCAGCACCTGCGGATGCGGAAGCGGCAGCTGGATCACCAGCTGCGCGCCAAGGCCCGGAGCCACGGTACCGAGGAATAAGAAAAACCGGCTTTTCCGGCTGCCCTGCGCAGAAACGGAAGGGCCGGATTTTTTACAGGAAGTTTGCGAAATTACAAAGCTTGTATTTCTTTTTGCAAAGAAGCTTTCAAAGGCCGGCGGATTCTGATAAAATACCTGTAAAGGCGAAAGCCAAAATGAAAGGAGAGATATCCCATGAAAAAGTTCCTTGCGCTGCTTCTGGCGGCGGTCATGGTTCTCGGCTGCGCGTCCGCGTTCGCGGCCACCGACTATGACGCGATTCCGGATGAAATGACGGCTGAGAACGGCCAGTATCCCATCGCTTTCGTGACGGACGTCGGCCAGCTGAAGGACCACTCCTTCAACGAAGGCATCTACAACGGCGTGAAGTCCTACGCGGCGGAGAACGGCATTGCCTACAAGTACTATCAGCCGGCCAACGGCGATCAGGCGACGGACGACGACCGCTATGACGCCATGAAGGCCGCCGTGGACGGCGGCGCCGAGATCGTGGTCTGCGCCGGGTTCATGGCGGGCGCCGCGATTGAAAAGGCCTCCACCGAATTCACCGATGTGAAGTTCGTGTACGTGGACGGCAGCGCCTTCGGCGCGAACACCGTCGGCGTGGCTTTCAAGGAAGAGCAGTGCGGCTTCTTCGCGGGCTATGCCTGCGTGAAGGACGGCTTCACCAAGCTGGGCTTCGCGGGCGGCGGCGGCGGAACGACCCCGGCCTGCTGCCGTTACGGATACGGCTTCGTGCAGGGCGCTGAGGCGGCCGCGGAAGAGCTGGGCGTCCAGGTTGAGATGCTCTACTCCTGGCTGTACGGTGGCTCCTTCTCGAACTCCCCCGAACTGGAGACCATGCTGAACAGCTGGTACGAGAACGGTACGGAAGTGATCTTCCCCTGCGGCGGCGCCATGTACCTGAGCTGCTTCTCCGCCGCGGCAGCGAATGAGTGCTGGGCGCTGGGCGTCGACAAGGATCAGGCCAACGACTCCGAGTGGGTGCTGACCTCCCCGCTGAAGGGCGTGGATGCCGCCGCCTACCAGATTCTGAAGGCCTACTTCGACGGCGAGTGGGATTCCATCGCCGGCACGAACGTGGTCTACGGCACCGCGGAGGGCGCGATCGCGCTGCCCACGGCTCCCGAATCCTGGCGGTTCTCCAAGTTCACCGTGGAAGAATACCAGAAGATGGTGGACGATGTTGTGGCCGGCACGCTCGTGATCGACGACGACTACAGCAACATGAAGCTGGAGTATCCGAACCTGAAGGTTACCATGGTTGAATGATTCCGGTATTCTGACGAAGGAAGGGCATTTTGCCCTTCCTTTTTTTCCTTGAATCTGTTATAATCCGGACAACAAAGGGTGCTGCGGAGGCGATCATATGGAAAACCAACAGACGAAGAATCCGGAATATGTTATTGAGATGATTCATATCACCAAGGAGTTTCCCGGCATCATTGCGAATGATGATATCACGCTGCAGCTGAAAAAGGGCGAGATCCACGCCCTGCTGGGGGAGAACGGCGCCGGGAAGTCCACGCTGATGAGCGTGCTGTTCGGACTGTACCAGCCCGAGAAGGGCGAGATCCGCAAGAACGGGCAGGTCGTGAAGATCAGCAGCCCCAACGACGCCACGGCGCTGAACATCGGCATGGTGCACCAGCACTTCAAGCTGATTGACGTGTTCACCGTGCTGGACAACATCATCCTCGGGGCGGAGGACACCCGCGCGGGCTTCCTCTCCAGAAAGGCCGCCCGGGAAAAGGTGAAGGCGCTGAGCGACCGGTACGGGCTGAAGGTGGACCTGGACGCGAAGGTCGAGGACATCACCGTCGGCATGCAGCAGCGGGTCGAAATCCTGAAGATGCTGTACCGGGACAACGATATCCTGATCTTCGACGAGCCGACGGCCGTGCTGACGCCCCAGGAGATCGACGAGCTGATGCAGATCATGAAAAACCTCGCCGCGGAGGGAAAGAGCATCCTGTTCATCAGCCATAAGCTGAACGAGATCATGGAGGTATCCGACCGGATCACGGTGCTGCGGAAGGGGAAATACATCGGAACGGTGAACACCGCCGACACCGACAAGCAGGCCCTGTCCAACATGATGGTCGGACGCCCCGTGCAGCTGGTCGTCGAAAAGGAGGAGGCGCATCCGGGCGAGGTGGTGCTGGACGTGGAGCATTTCACCGTCCCGAGCCGCCTGCACCACCGGAACGCGGTCAACGACATTTCCTTCCAGGTCCGGGAGGGCGAGATCGTCTGCATCGCCGGCATCGACGGCAACGGCCAGACGGATTTCATCTACGGCCTGACCGGCCTGGAAAAGGTGAGCGGCGGCCGGGCCCTCATCTGCGGGCAGGACGTCACCCACCTGTCCGTCAAGAAGCGGGGGAAAAACCTGAGCCACATCCCCGAGGACCGGCATAAGCACGGGCTCGTGCTGGACTTTACGCTGGAACAGAACATGGTGCTGGAGCGGTTCATCGAGCCGGAGTTCCAGCACGGATGCTTCATCCGCTTCAACGCCATCCGGGCTTACACGGAGAAGCTGATTGAACAGTTCGACGTCCGCAGCGGCCAGGGCCCCGTGACGCGGGTCCGCGCCATGTCGGGCGGCAACCAGCAGAAGGCCATCGTCGCCCGGGAGCTGGACCGGGACAAGAAGCTGATCATCGCGGTGCAGCCGACCCGCGGGCTGGACGTAGGCGCCATTGAAAACATCCACAGGATGCTGGTGGAGCAGCGGGACGCCGGGAAGGCCGTGCTGCTGGTCAGCCTGGAGCTGGAGGAGGTCATGAGCCTCTCCGACCGGATCCTGGTGATGTACGAAGGGGAAATCGTCGGAGAGCTCAATCCGAAGGAGACCAATGTCCAGGAGCTTGGACTGTACATGACCGGCGCCAAGAGACAGAACAGACAGGAAGGCAGTGATCATCATGAATAAGGAGCCCTTCTTTCAAAGAGACGGCGTAAGGACGCTCATGGCTTCCCTCATCTCCATTCTGATCGGCATGCTTTCCGGCGTGATCGTCATCGTGATCGTCGGACTGACCAACGATTCCATCTCCACGGGCGGAATCTGGGACGGCATCAGGATGGTCTTCCTCGGCGTCTTCAACAAAGGCCGGGACGCCGCGACGGGAGCGCTCACCTTCGGATTCAATCCGGCCTTCATGGGCAACATGCTGTTCCGGGCCATGCCGCTGATCCTGACGGGGCTCTCCGTCGCGGTGGCCTACAAGACGGGCCTGTTCAACATCGGCGCTCCCGGGCAGTACCTGGCCGGGACCTGCGCCACGCTGTTCCTGGCGCTGAGCATCCCCACCTCCTCGATCCCGGCCTGGATGGTCTGGCTGATCGCGTTCCTGGGCGGCATGCTTGCCGGAGCCCTGTGGGGATGCATTCCCGGCCTGCTGAAATCCCTGCTGAACATCAACGAGGTCATCGCCTGCATCATGACGAACTGGCTCGCGGCCTGCCTGGTGACCTGGTTCTTCGACATGAGCAGCCTGAAGAACGTGCTGGAGGGCACGAAAACCGGATATATCTACAAGACCTCGACGGTCATCCATGACGTGATCGTGGACGGGGTCCGGACGGTGGCCGGGGCCAATGTGCCGGAGGGCGCCACCGTGCTGGCCACCCGGGGCGGCGTGGCCACCTCCCGGATGGGGCTGGACACGGTCTTCCGGGGAAGCCAGGTCAACGGCGGCATCGTGATCGCGATCCTGCTGGCCGTCCTGTTCTACATCATCATGGAAAAGACCACCCTCGGATACCAGCTGAAGGCCTGCGGATCGAACCGGTACGCCGCGAAGTACGCCGGGATCCAGGACCGGCGCAACATCGTGCTGTCCATGGCCATGGCGGGCGCCATGGCGGGCACGGCGGGCTCCCTGTACGCCCTGAGCGGGAACACGGAGTTCTTCTGGACGACCTACCAGAGCCTGCCTGCCGTCGGCTTCACCGGAATCGCGGTGGCGCTGCTGGCGGTCAACAATCCGATCGGCGTCATCTTTTCCGGCATCTTCATGTCCTACCTGAACATCAACGGGCAGCAGCTTACGAACCTGACGGCCTACAACGAATACATCACGGACGTCATCATCGCCGTGATCGTCTACCTTTCCGCCTTCTCGCTGATCATCAAGACCTGGCTGGGCCGGAAGGCGAAAAAGAGAAAAGCCGCCGGGGTATCTGCAGACAGAAAAGGGGAGGTGCGTGGATAATGGCATTTCTTGTGCGTCAGACGCTTGTATACGCGATCCCGCTGATGATCGTCGCGCTGGCCGGCGTGTTCGCCGAGCGGAGCGGGATCATCAACCTGGCTCTGGAAGGCATGATGATTTTCGGCGCCTTCATCGGCGTGGTCTGCATGAACGTCATGGTCAGCCTCGGATGGTTCGACGCGGTCAAGGCCTCCGGAAACATGTGGACCATGCAGCTGTACCTGCTGCTTGCGATGGCCGTATCGGCCCTGGCCGGATGCATCTTTTCGCTGCTGCTGGCCTTCGCGGCGATCAACCTGAAGGCGGACCAGACCATCGGCGGGACGGCGCTGAACATGCTCGCCCCCGCGATCGTGCTTTTCCTGGTCCGGATCGTCGCGAAGCAGAACAACCTGCTGCTGGCCAGCGGGGACTCCGCCACCTGGTTCATGATCAAGAAGTCCATGTGGGGATTTGACAAGAGCTACAAGTTCGGCTTCCTGGGCGATGCGTTCCTGAACAAGGTCTACCTGACGACCTACTTCTGCATCCTGCTGTTCATCGTCATGTCCGTCATCCTGTATAAGACGCGCTTCGGGCTCCGCCTCCGCTCCTGCGGCGAGAATCCGCAGGCCTCCGCGTCCCTGGGCATCAACGTGTTCCGGATGCGGTACGCCGGCGTGATGATCTCCGGCTCCCTGGCCGGCCTGGGCGGCTGTGTCTTCGCCGTGACCACGGCCAACGCTTCCGCCAACGGCGACGTGGCGGGCTTCGGCTTCCTGGCGCTGGCGGTCATGATCTTCGGCAACTGGAAGCCCCTGCCCATCGCGGGAGGCGCGCTCCTCTTCGGCCTGTTCAAATGCATCGCCGCGTCCTACAACACCCTGGATATCAACGGCGACGGAACCTACATGCTGGCGTCGATCGGGCTCGACAGCAATTTCTACCGGATGCTGCCCTACCTGATCACGCTGATCGTGCTCGCCTGCACCTCCAAGAGCTCCAGGGCTCCCAAGGCGGAGGGCATCCCCTACGATCCCGGGAAGAGATAAAACCTTTCACGGGGCCTTCCGATCCGGAGGCTCCGTTTTATTCGCGGCGGAGGATGGACGCATGAAAGACATCATGGTGATCGGGATCGCCGGCGGAACCGGCAGCGGAAAGACGACCATCACGGATACGCTGGTCAGGGAGTTCGGGGGAGACGTGTCCGTGATCCATCACGACAATTATTACAAGGCCCACCACGACATGCCCTACGAGGAAAGGTGCCTGCTGAACTACGATCATCCCGACGCCTTCGACACGGAGCTGATGATCGGGCATCTGGACCAGCTCAGGAGCGGCAAGAGCATCGAATGCCCGGTCTATGACTACACGATCCACGACCGGAGCGCAGAGACGGTTCTGATCCGGCCGACCCGCGTCATCATCGCGGAGGGCATCCTGATCTACGCGGATCCGCGGCTGTGCGAAAGGATGGACATCAAGATCTTCGTGGATACGGACGCGGACGTCCGGATCCTGCGGCGGATCCGGCGGGACGTGCAGGAGAGGGGAAGAAGCCTGGAGAGCGTCATCAGCCAGTACCTGACTACCGTCAAGCCCATGCACGAGCAGTTCGTCGAGCCCAGCAAGCGCCGGGCGGACATCATCATCCCCGAGGGCGGACGGAACCTCGTGGCGCTGGAGATGGTGGTGCAGCGGGTGAAGGCGCATATCGACCATACCTGAGAGAAAGGGGCGGGACTCAGGCCTTCTTCCGGCGGGGAGCCGGAGGCCGGGCCCGCCGGAAAAAAGGACAGACAGATGGCAAAGCTGTATTTCAAGTACGGAGTCATGGGATCCTCCAAATCGGCGCAGGCGCTGATCACCAAATTCAACTACGAAGAACGGGGCATGACCGTCTGGCTGATCAAGCCCAGCATCGACACCCGGGACGGGGCGAACATCATCCGAAGCCGGATCGGGCTGAGGTGCGAGGCGGAGGTGATTACCCCGGAGACGGACCTTATCGCCCGGTACCATCAGGCCGGAAAACGGGACGTGATCATCGCGGACGAGGCGCAGTTCTTCACCCCGGAGCAGATCGACCAGCTGCGTACGCTGGTGGACGAGGAGGATCTGCCGGTGCTGTGCTTCGGGCTGAGGACCGACTTCCTGACCCACTTTTTTCCGGGCGCCCGGCGGCTGATGGAGCTGGCGGACTCGCTGACGGAGATCAAGACGGTCTGCGAATGCGGCCGGAAGGCGACGGTGAACGCCCGGATCGACGGCGACGGGCGGATCGTGACCAGCGGGGGCCAGGTGATGCTGGGCGGGAACGACAGCTACATCGCCATGTGCCACCAGTGCTGGAAGCGGAAAATCCGCGAACAGAACCAGGGATAAGGGAAAAGCCCTCCGGACGGAGGGCTTTCTTTCATGCGCCCGGAAGCCGGGCGCGCTTGTCTTATGAACCGTTTTCGGGCCGCCGGGCGGGCGGGAGGCTCAGGGATGGACGAAGGTGCCCATCTCGCTTCCCTCGAGCACGCGAATCAGGTTCTCCGGATCGTCCAGGCCGAAGACCCGGAGCATGGGCACCCGGTTTTCGGCGCAGAGGGCGAAGGCGGAGGCGTCCATGACCTTCAGGCCCCGGGCCAGGGCTTCCGCGTAGGTGATATCCTTAATCAGGACGGCGGAGGGATCCTTCAGGGGATCCGCCGTGTAGACGCCGTCGATATTCTTGGCCATGAGGACCGCGTCCACCTCCATCTCCACGGCGCGCAGGGCAACGCCCGAATCGGTGGAGAAGAAGGGGTTTCCCGTCCCGCAGGCGAAGAGCACCACGCGGCCTTCCTTCAGATGGCGGCGGGCCGCCATCGCGTTGAAAGGCTCCGCAAAGCGGTTCATATCCACTGCGGACTGAACCACCGCGTCCAGCCCCTCCTTCCGGAGGGCGTCCGCCACGCAGAGGCAGTTGATGACCGTGCCCAGCATGCCCATCTGGTCCGCCGTCACCGCGTCCATATGCGCGGAGGGACCCTGACGGCCGCGCCAGATATTGCCTGCACCGATGACGATGCCGATCTCCACGCCCATGTCATGCATGCGGCGGATGATTTTCGCGACGCCGTTCACCTTGTCAAAATCGAAAAGGTCATGATCCGCCTTCAGCGCCTCTCCGCTGAGCTTGAGCAGTACCCGATGATAGATGGCCATACGCGATCCTCCTTCTGAATGCTGTGCCGGGTTACGGAACGATGAAATTTTCATCCGTCGGCGTCTGGATAAAGGGCTGCACCAGGGCCGGGTCGCCGCCTCGGGACAGGAAGTCCTCAATGGCGGCCTGAAGTTCCCAGGTGAATTCCTCCAGGCAGAGGTTGTTTTCCTTCATGTAGGCCGCGACGGACAGCCCCACATAGCGCAGGTGCCAGGGCTCGGTATTGATCTCCGTGATCTCCTGCTTGTCCTCCGGATAGCGGATAACAAAGCCGAATTCGTGGCAGTGCTCCGCCATCCACTGGCACTCCGGCTCCCGCATCATTTTGTCGTTCATGGCCTTGTCCCGCCAGGAACGGGGGACCACATCGCAGCCCAGGCCGGTCTGGTGGTCGCTGGCGCCGGGCTTGGATACCCAGCCGTCGTCGCGGCCCTTATTCTTTTTCAGCCGGTTGTTGTACATGGTTTTCTGCGTACGGTAGGAGCGGTATGCGCTTTTCAGGTAAAGGGCCTTGTAGCCGTTTTCCTCCGCGACCTCCCGGATGGCGGCGTTCATTTCGCACAGGGCCTGCGCGCAGGCTTCCCGGAGCTGCTGGCCGCCCTTGGGCTGAACGGCCCAGCTGATGCCCCCGCTGGCGGGCTTGGAGGGAACCTTGGTCAGATCCTCCGGCACATAGGATTCGCTCAGCAGATAATGCTTGTTGGCCAGGCGGATGTATTCCGGATTCATGTCCTCCAGCGGAACCGGGAAGGTCCACGCCGTATCCCCACTGGCCGCGGCGTCCAGATCCTCGTACTCGACGATCTCCTCGATGGAATAATCCGCTTCACCCTCCCCGAGCGCCGGAGGCGCGCAGAGCGGAAGAAGCAGCAGGAGCAGCGGAAGAATGAGGGAGAGCGGCTTTTTCATGCGGACCTCCTGAGTCAGATCTCAAAGGGCCGGAACCGGCCTGCCGGGGACCGCCCCGGAAAAAACCGGCGAATCAGTTGTTCCTCAGGTCGCCCCAGAAGAAGAGGGCGACGGTGCCGGGGCCGGTATGGGCGCCGATGGTGGAGCCGATGGGGAAGATTTCCACCTTTCCGCGCAGCTTCGGGAACTTCTGCTCCACCAGCGCGGCGACCGCCTTCGCGTCCTCCAGGCAGTCGGAATGGGAGATGAAGCATTTCTCATGATAATCCGCGCCGTCCTGCGCGTGCTCCTCCATGCGGGAGACGATTTCCCGGATGACCTTCTTCTTCGTCCGGATCTTGTCGCGGGGAATGAGCCGGCCCTGATAATCCACGTTCAGGAGGGGGCAGATGTTCAGCATGCGGCCGAAGAAGCCGGCGGTCTTGCTGACGCGGCCGCCGCGGATATAGAAGGTCAGGTCCGTGGAGAAGAACCAGTGGTGCAGGAAGAGCTTGTGATCCTCCGCGTAGCGGTAGAGATCCCGGATGGAGAACCCCTGATCCCGCAGCTCGGCCAGCTTGTCGATCAGCAGGCCGTAGCCCGAGGAGGCGGCCAGGGAATCGACCACGTAAATCTGCCGGTCCGGAAACTCGCGGCGCATCTCCTCCGCAGCGGCGCGGGCGGAATTGATCGTGCCGGACAGGCCGGAGGACAGGGTCAGGTGCAGAATGTCCTGCCCGTCCAGCAGGAAGGGGCGCCAGAAATCCATATATTCCGTCATGTTGATCTGGCTGGTGCGGGAGTTTTCCCCGTCCAGCATGCGCTGATAGAAGGTGTGGGGATCCATGGAGGTCCAGAGATCGTCCGGATATTTATCGCTGCCCAGCTCATAATGGAAGCAGATATGGGGAACCCGGATCTTTTCCAGGTATTCCCTGCTCAGGTCCGCGGTGGAACTGGTGGTCAGCACATAATCGCTCATTCGTTTTCTCCTTTTCTGAGAGTATTGGGTCTGCGGCCGGATGAAGGCCTGAAGGCAGTTCCGGCCGCTCCACAATATACCGCATTTCCAGCCCCGGCGCAAGGGAACGGCGGGAAGATTTTTGCCGGGAACGCCCGGAACAGTCGCTGCTTACAGGGCCGGCAAGCCGCCCGCAGCGGTATTTGCGGCTGGCGCTGACAGTAAATCTCTTTTTCCGGTTTTTTCAGACGGCCTTCAGACAGCGTTCACCGGAAGGACGGATGATGGACACGGCGGCGGGACGCGGAGACGCGCCGCGGAAAGGGTTGTTTTCCCTTCCGGATCGGATTATACTACGCACGGGGGAACGGGAAAACGAAAAGGGAGACAGATGGATAGGATGAAGATTCTGATTGTGGACGACGAGGCCAGGATCCGTGCCCTGATCGCCAAATACGCGGTGTTCGAGGGATACAGCACGGAGGAGGCGGAGAACGGGATGCAGGCGGTGGACCTGTGCGCCCGGAACCGCTACGACCTGATCATCATGGACGTGATGATGCCGGAGCTGGACGGCTTTTCCGCGGTCCGGGAAATCCGGAAGAGCCAGAATACGCCGGTGATCATGCTGTCTGCCCGGGGAGAGGAGTACGACCGGATCCACGGCTTCGAGATCGGCGTGGACGACTACGTGGTCAAGCCCTTCAGCCCGAGGGAGCTGATGATGCGCGTGTCCGCGGTGCTCAAGCGCAGCGGCGCCGCGCCGGAGGCGGGCGAGGACGTGGTGACCCTCGGCGCGCTGGAGGTCAACTTTACGGCGCGGCGGGTGAGCGTGGAAGGGCGGGAGCTGGACCTGAGCCCGAAGGAATACGACCTGCTCTTCTACATGGTGAGAAACCGGGGCATCGCGCTAAGCCGGGAAAAGCTGATCAGCGACGTATGGGGCTACGATTTCTTCGGGGACGACCGCACGCTGGACACGCATATCAAGCTGCTGCGCAAGGAGCTTGGCCCCTGCGCGGATCGGATTACGACGCTGCGGGGAGTGGGGTATCGCTTTGAGAAGGACTGAACGGGACGGAACGTCGTTCCGGGAGGCCTTCCGGAAAGGCCGGATGGGTATCCTGGGCAAGACGCTGATCCAGCTGACGATGCTGGTCGCCTTCATCATCACCCTGATCTGGGTATGCCAGATCGCGCTGCTGTACGGATTCTACCAGAACTTCCGGAGCGGCCAGGTGCGGTCCGCGGCGAACACGATCCTGAAGAACATCGACCACGACGACCTGGATGAGCTGGCGGACCGGATCAGCGCGGAAAACGAGGTCTGCATGCTGCTGGCCGATGAGGAGGGCAAAACCCTGCTGTCCATCGACCATGTCCGGTTCTGCCTGCTGCACCATATGACGCCCCGGGAGCTGGCCAGGCAGATCGCCAGGACGCCGGAGGACGGGACGGAGCTGGTCGAGATGGTCAGCGTCGCGCCGTTCCGGAACGACCGCTACCACGCGGAGGAGTTTGAGGGCGCCGTGCCGGAGGAAAACGCCGGGAAAGGGCGGAGCATGCTGTATTCCCGGCGCGTGACGTTCTCGGACGGCAGGCACGGGACGCTGCTGGTCAACGCGCAGATTACACCGACCAGCACGATCCTGGCCATGCTCAGGCGGCAGTTCCTGTATATCCTGGCGCTGGCGGCGGCGGCCACCGCGGTCATCGGCTACCTGATGGCCGCCAGCTTCTCCCGCCCGATCATCGAGACCAACCGCGCGGCGCGGGAGCTGAGCCGGGGCCGGTACACGCGCCCGCCGCACAGCGGAGGCTACCGGGAGATTGACGAGCTGAACGATACCCTCGTGAAGGCGGCGGACGACCTGGGCCGCGTGGAAGGCCTGCAGCGGGAGCTGATCGCCAATATTTCCCACGACCTGCGAACCCCGCTGACCATGATCCAGGGCTACGCGGAAACCATGCGGGACCTGCCGGACGAGGTGAACCCGGAGAACATGCAGGTCATCATCGACGAGACAAACCGCCTCTCCTCGCTGGTCAGCGAGGTGATGGAGTTCAGCAGGCTGCGTGCGGGCGCGGTGCAGATGAGCTTCAGCGAGTTCGACCTGACCGAAAAGGTGCGGAGCATCTGCCAGCGGGTCAGCGCGATGACCGAGAAGGACGGGTACCGGGTGGCGTGCCTGGCGGAGAAGCCCTGCCGCGTCCGGGGGGACAGCGCGCGGATCGAGCAGGTGGTCTACAACCTGCTGGGGAACGCCCTGACCTATACCGGGGAGAACCGGCAGGTCATCCTGAAGGAGGAGGACCGCGGGACCCGGGTCCGGATCAGCATCAGCGACAGCGGCAAGGGAATCGATCCGGAGGAGCTGCCCTATATCTGGGACCGCTATTACCGCACGAGCGAGAGCCACCGCCGGGCGGTGATCGGCACCGGCCTGGGGCTGAACATCTGCCGGGGCATTCTGGAGCGCCACGGCGCGCCTTACGGCGCGGACAGCGCCCGGGACGTCGGTACAACCTTCTGGTTCGAGCTGGAAAAGGCGGAGGAGGGAACAGGCGGCGAAGCTTGACGGGCTTCGGCTGTTCCTGTATACTGAAAAGGTGGAAAGACTGGGCCAGGCCCACTATATTTACAGGAGGAAGCTGCCATGAAATGTTTGCTGTCCCTGCTGCTGGCGCTGACTCTGTCGGCGGGGCTGAGCGCACCCGCCGCCGCGGAAAGCCCGGAAGACGCGCTGGCGGCCGCCGCCGGAATGAGCAATGAGGAGCTGTACGCCAGGGCATGCGATGAAATGGCCGCCGGCGCCCGGCTGAACTTCTACTCCACAACCTCCTTCGCCGAAAAGGCAGCCGACAACTTCATGGCCGCGTATCCCGAGCTGAAGGGCAGGGTCAGATATGCCGATATTGCCGACGGGGAAACCTATTCGACGCTGACCAACGAAATCGGGTTCGGCCTGGCGGATTCCGCGGATATGGCGCTGGTGCAGAACGGGCCCGACCTGAAGGTGAACCTGCTGGATTACGGGCTGAGCCTGAACTACTTCCCGGACGCGCTGAAGCGGGATGTGCCCGAAAAATACCAGAACCCCACGGTGGTGACCTTCATTAACTCCCTCATGATCTACAACAACCGGGAGGGCTCCGTCGGGGTGAGCAATGTATGGCAGCTGACGGAACCGGAATGGAAGGGCCGGATTTTCTTCAAGGATCCCATCACCGAGACGGTGAACCTGAACTTCCTGATCATGCTGACCAGCCCGGAATGGACGGAGAAGCTCGCGGCGGCCTATGAAGCCTTCTACGGGAAGCCCTGGGAAAGCGCGGAATTCGAATCCGCCGCCTACCAGTGGATCGACGGCTTCCTGAAGAACGTGAACTACGCCTACAGCTCGGCCACCAGAATCGCCACGGGCCTGGCCTCCGGCCGCGCGGGGGATATGGGCTTGTTCGTCTTCTCCAAGCTGCGCAAGGTGAACGGGGAAGACTGGAAGAACCTTTCGGTGCTGCAGTTCGAGAACGACGTGGACTGCTTCTCCGGCTTTATGTACAACGTGTACGCCACCGTGTGCAGCGATACGGACTGCCCCTACACCTGCGCGCTGTTCATCAACTACCTGCTGAGCAGGGAAGGGTTCGCGGGCGAAGGAAGCTGGAACTCGAACCAGGGCTATTACAGCCCCAACACGACCATCGCCAAGCCCGAGGGCCTGGAGGATCAGGCCTACATGTACTGGGAAGGCCGGCTGGTGTTCGAGGACCTGGAATACATCGACGGGCTGGGCGTGGAGTTCGGCAAGGCCTACAGCTTCATCAACGCGCGGGTCAGAAAATAAACCGGACCTGTTTCCGCGGCCAGCAGGCACCGCGCGGCGGCTGCTGCGAACCGGTAACGGCAGCGCGGGCCGGGAAAAAACGAAAAATCCGGATCAGGGTTGACAAAGAAGGGAACATGGTCTAAGATAGTCCTCGAACTGAATACCTTATCGCGAGTGACGGAGGGATGGGCCCGATGAAGTCACGGCAACCGGCGGAAAACCTCCGCAAGGTGCCAAATCCCCCAGCACGCGTTCACGCAAAGCTGACAGATAAGGAAATTCCCCCCCGAAGGAATATTCCGCCTGGCAGCATGCTGCCGGGCGGTTTTCGTCAGAGGAAGATTGGAAAGGAGAATCCCATGCGTAAACTGTTTACTTCCGAATCCGTGACCGAGGGACATCCCGATAAACTGTGCGACCAGATCAGCGACGCCGTTCTTGACGCGATTCTGGCCCAGGATCCCCAGGCCCGCGTTGCCTGCGAGACCTTCGCCACGACCGGCGTCGTGACCATCATGGGCGAGGTGACGACCACGGCCCAGGTGGATGTGTCCGATGTCGCCCGGAAGGTGATCCTGGACGTCGGATACGATTCCTCCGACAAATGCTTTGACGGCGCTTCCTGCGCCGTGATGACGGCCCTGCACGCCCAGAGCCCGGATATCGCGCAGGGCGTGGACCAGGCGCTGGAGGGACGGGCGGAATCCGCCGGGGATACCGGCGCCGGCGACCAGGGCATGATGTTCGGATATGCCTGCGACGAGACGCCGGAGCTGATGCCCATGCCCATCGCACTGAGCCACCGGCTGGCCCGGAAGCTGACCGAGGTCAGAAAGAACGGCGAGCTGCCCTGGCTCCGCCCCGACGGAAAGACCCAGGTGACGGTCGTCTACGAGGACGGACGCCCCGTGGCGGTGGACACCGTGGTGATTTCCACCCAGCATGATCCGGATATCTCCCAGGAGGAGATCCATGAGGCCATCCGGAAGCATGTGATCAACCCCGTGATTCCGGCGGAGCTGCTGTCGGCGGACACGAAGTACTTCATCAATCCGACCGGCAGGTTCGTCATCGGCGGACCGGCGGGGGACACGGGACTGACCGGCAGAAAGATTATCGTGGATACCTACGGCGGATACGCGCCCCACGGCGGCGGCGCCTTCTCCGGAAAGGATCCGACGAAGGTCGACCGGAGCGCCGCCTACGCGGCGCGCCACGCGGCGGTGAACGTGGTTGCCGCGGGCCTGGCCCGGAAGTGCCAGATTCAGCTGGCCTACGCCATCGGCGTGGCCAGGCCGGTGAGCGTGCTGGTGGAGACCTTCGGAACCGGCGCCGTGCCGGAGGACAGGCTGGCGGAGGCGGTGAAGCAGGTGTTTGACTTCCGGCCCGCCGCCATCATCGAGCGGCTGAACCTGCGGCGGCCCATCTACCGCCAGACGGCGGCCTACGGCCATTTCGGCCGGCCGGACCTCGACCTTCCCTGGGAGAAGGCGGACCGGACGGAGGAGCTGCGCAGCGCCCTGAAATGACAGCATAAAGAAAATGAAGAAATGAAGAAATGAAGAAACGAGGCGGCCCCGGCAGAAGCCGGGGCCGCCTTTGCGCGCCGCCGCGTTTTCCGGCGGGGCGGAGGCTTATTTCCTTTTCAGCTGGTCGATCATGGCATAGCTGCCGAGAATGACCAGGATGGTATCCCTGTCGAGCACCGTGTCGATATCCGGGGGAATGGAGAGCGTCCCGTTCTTGCGCAGGGCGATGACGTTGATGCCGTACTGGGAGCGAAGCTCCAGGCTGCGGATGGTCTTGCCCACCCACCAGGAGCGCGGCTCGAGCTCCACGATGCCGAACTCCTCGGAGAGCTCGATATACTCCATGACGCCGGTATGCGTCAGGCCGAGGGCCAGCTTGTCCGCGGCCTCGCGCTCAGGGATGATGACCCGGTCCGCGCCGAGCTTTTCCAGAATGGCGCGGTGCGTGTCATCCTGCGCCTTGCAGATGACATAGGGCACATTCAGGGATTTCAGATTCATCGTAATCAGCGAGGAGGCGCCCAGGTCCGACCCGACCGCCACCACCGCGCGGTCAAAGTTCCCGACGCCGAGGTTGGCCAGCACATCCCGGTCCCGCGCGTCGGCGGCCACGGAGCGGGTCACGCGGTCAGCGATCCTGTCCACCAGGCGGTCGTCCAGGTCGATGGCCATCACTTCCTCCCCGTATTCATAGAGCCGGGAGGCGATTTCCGTCCCGAAGCGTCCCAGGCCGATCACTACATAGGATTCCATGGCGATTCCTCCTTCTGACAGCGGGCCGGATTCAGCCGATCAGCAGATCCATGCCGGCATACCTGTACTTCTCCCCGGCGGGCTTTTTCCGCAGGAAGCCGACGCTGATGGTCAGCACGCCGACGCGGCCGAAATACATCATCAGCATGAGCAGCAGATGGGCGGGAAGGCTGAGCCGGGCTGTTCCTGCGGAGGAAAGTCCGACGGTGCCGATGGCGGAGACCGCCTCGTACAGCCCGTCCGCCAGGTCAACGGATGAGGTGGCGCAGATCACGGTGGCGCCGAAAAAGGCGATGGAGATCATCAGGATGAAGATGACGATGGCGTTGAGCACATGGTCATCCGAAATGGTGCGGTGGAAGACGTTCACCGTCCGGTGCCCGCGGATCCGGTTCCAGAGGAAGACCAGCAGCACGACGAAGGTTACCGTTTTCAGGCCGCCGGCCGTGGAGCCCGAGGAGCCGCCGATCAGCATCAGGAACATGGAAAAGGCCTTCCCGGCGGGGGTCAGCAGGCCCTGATCCACCGTCGCGAACCCGGCGGTGCGCAGGGTGACGGACTGGAAAAAGGCGGCCAGCAGCTTTTCCGGCCAGGGGAGGGGACCCAGCGTCCCGGGATTGTTCCACTCCAGCACGCAGGTAAAAACGGTCCCCGCCAGCAGGAGCGCGCCGGTCGCGATCAGCACGAGGCGGGTATAGACGCTCCAGCGGGAGGCGCGCCGCTCCCCGAGCACCTCATCCCAGACCAGGAAACCGAGCCCGCCCAGGATGATCAGCGCGCAGAGCGTCAGGCAGACGACAGGATCCCCGCGGAAGGTCATCATGCCCGCCCCGGGAGCCCGGAAGCCCAGGATATCGAAGCCGGCGTTGCAGAAGGCGGATACGGCGTGAAAGACGCCGAGGCGGAGGGCCAGGGGAAGGGGATATTCCGCCGCGAAGCGGAGAGTCAGGATCAGCGCGCCCGCCCCCTCCACGCAGAAAGCCCGGAGCAGGAGGCGCTTCTGGCGCTGGACGACATCGCGCATGCTGACCGCCCCGATGGACTCCGCCATGATCATCTGCTGCTGGATGGAGATCTTCCGCCGGAGGCTGAAATATGCCAGGAAGGCCGCTGACATGAAGCCCAGGCCGCCGATCTCGATCAGCAGGAGGATGACCGTCTGGCCGAAGCCGCTCCACTGGACCCAGGTGTCCGCGACGACGAGGCCCGTGACGCAGACCGCGGAGACGGAGGTGAACAGGGAGGTCATGACTCCTGCGGAGCGGCCGTTCCGGGAGGCGCCGGGCAGCATCAGCAGCAGCATGCCCAGCAGGATGATGCCCGCGAAGGCCAGGGCCGTGAGCCGGCTGACGCTGAAAGGCTGGCGGGAGCCGGGCTTCCGCCGCCCGGGGGAAATCCGCACCGTCCATCCACCTCCAATTCAAAGCTGAGGCTATTCTATCATAATTTCCCAAATTGCTCAACGCCGCGGCGGGGTTTGAGGCGGCCGGAGAGACAGAAAAAACCCGCCCTCCGGAAAGGAGGACGGGCTTCCTTTGAAATTACATCCCGCGGCGGGCGGCGAAGCATTCGCTGCAGTAGACGGGGCGATCTTCCTTCGGCTCGAAGGGAACCTGAGTGGGCTTTCCGCACTCGGCACAGATCGCGTCGTACATCACGCGCGGAGCGCCGGCAGCAGGGCGGTTAGCCTTGCGGGCCTGACGGCAGGCCTTGCAGCGGGTGGGCTCGTTCTGAAAGCCCTTTTCGGCATAAAATTCCTGTTCACCGGCCGTGAACAGAAATTCCTGACCACAGTCTTTGCATACCAGCGTTTTGTCTTCGTACATGGTTAGGCAACCCCCAAATAATAATATGTTTGGCGAACCTTCGGCTGACCTGGTCTTTGACCCCACACACGCCATCTGGGAGGTTGCTCTGCGCTTCCGCGCCCTTACGCGCTCCTCTCGGGAATACACCCGGATGGGCTTACATCTAGACCGCACCATGCTCCCCGCCGCTTTGGGCGGATTACGTGGACCGCTTTGCCTGCGACTGGCTTCGGCTTTCAACCACAGACCCGAAGAATTCGACCTCGCACATTATATCCCCGGAAAAACGAAAAGGCAAGTTCTTTTTTAGCGTTTACAAAGAAAATATGCACGACAGAAGAGATTTATACATTTATGCAGAGAATAAACGCGGCTTACTTCTTCTGTCCGTAGTAGGCATGGGGGCCGTGCTTGCGGAGGAAATGCTTTTCCTTCACGTGATCCGGCAGGCTCATCCGGGGCTGGGAAGCCGGCAGGGCCTCGGTGTGCCAGGCCATCATGGCGACCTCCTCGAGCACCACGGCGTTATGCACCGCCTCCAGGGGATCGCGCCCCCAGGCAAAGGGGCCGTGATGCCGGGCCAGGACGCAGGGAACATGGAGGGGATCGAGATGAGCGCTCTCAAAATGGGAGGCGATCACCCGGCCCGTCTCCAGCTCGTAGGCCGTCTCCACTTCCTCGGGGGTCAGATCCCGGCAGCAGGGGACGGGCCCGTAAATATAGTCGGCGTGGGTCGTGCCGTAGGCCGGGATATCGCGCCCGGCCTGGGCCCAAATGGTCGCCCAGCGGGAATGCGTGTGCACGACGCCGCCGATCCCCGGGAAACGGCGGTAAAGCTCCGCGTGGGTGGGCGTGTCGGTCGAGGGATTCAGCTCCCCTTCCACCCGGCGGCCCTCCAGGTCCATCACCACCATATCCTCAGGCTTCAGATCCTCGTAGGGCACGCCGCTGGGCTTGATGACAAAAAGCCCTTTTTCCCGGTCGATTCCGGAGACGTTTCCCCAGGTAAAGGTGACCAGATGATAGGCGGGCAGGAGCATATTCGCTTCGTAAACCTTCTGCTTCAGGGATTCCAGCATGACTCAGTACCTCCTCTGTCCGGCGGATCCGGCGAAGGGACGGCGGCGCCGTCCGCGGGCCGAAACGCTTCCATTTTTATTTCCGAACAAAGCCTACCATACTTTACCGGCGGAGGCAAGAAAAAAAGACCGGCGGAGCGGGGAGCAGGACGGGCGGGGAAGAGGGACGGCGGGCCGGGGAACGGCAGGGAAGAAAAAGCCGGCACGGAGGGGCGTGCCGGCCGGGAAAAAGGTGGGCGCGCGGCGGCAGAAAAACAGGGGAAATTCTTGACGGGGCCGGGCGGAGCGTGTAAAATAAACAGAAAGAGGAAAAAGAAAAGAGCGGGAGGTATGTGCCATGCTGCGGGATAAGAAAATCTGGATCGGCACAGGGGTGAACGGCCCGGTTTACCTGCTGCCCTCCATGGCCAACCGGCACGGGCTGATCGCCGGCGCTACGGGAACCGGAAAGACGGTGACCCTGAAGGTGCTGGCGGAAGGCTTTTCCGCGATGGGGGTTCCCGTCTTTCTGAGCGATATCAAGAGCGACCTGTCCGGCATGGTCAAGCCTGGAACCCGGACGGAGGCGCTGGACCGGCGGCTCGCCGGATGCGGCGCGGATCCGGAAGCATTTGAGTACCGCAGCTTTCCCGCCGCCTACTGGGACGTGTTCGGGAAAAACGGCAGCCCCATTCAGGCGACGGTGCAGGGCATGGGGGCCCAGCTGCTGGGCCGGATGCTCCGGCTGAACGAGACGCAGACCGGCGTGCTGAGCATCCTTTTCCGGTACTGCGCGAAGAACGGCATCCCCCTGCTGACGCTGAAGGACCTGAAGGATCAGCTGATCCGCATGGGGGAGAACACCCAGTATTTCACGCTGAATTACGGAAACGTCTCCGTGGCGTCGGTCGGCGCGATCCAGCGGGCGGTCGCCATGCTGGAGGATGAGGGCGGGGAGAACTTCTTCGGGGAGCAGGAGTTTGACGTCTGCCGCAACTGGCTGAAACGGGACGAAAAAGATCAGGGGATGATCAACATCCTTTCCGCGGACGAGCTGTTCGCCCATCCGCTGATGTACTCCACCTTCCTGCTGTGGATGCTGACCCGGCTGTACGAATCCCTGCCCGAGCGCGGGGACGCTGAGGCTCCTGTGGCGGCCTTCTTCTTCGACGAGGCGCACCTGCTGTTCGACGACTGTCCGCGGGTGCTGATGGACAAGATCGAGCAGGTGGTCCGGCTGATCCGCTCCAAGGGCGTGGGCGTCTACTTCATCACCCAGAGCCCGGCGGATATCCCGATGAGCATCCTGGGCCAGCTGGGCAACCGCGTGCAGCACGCGCTGAGAGCCTACACGCCGCTCGACCAGCGGGCGGTGAAGGTGGCGGCGCAGACCTTCCGGACCAACCCGGATTTCAATACCGAGGAGGCCATCACCAGCCTGAAGACCGGCGAAGCCCTGATTTCCTGCCTGGAAGCGGACGGCGCGCCGGGCGTGGTGCAGCGGGCGACGGTGCTGCCGCCCCAGAGCCAGCTGGGCGCCCTGAGCGAGGCGGAGCGCGCCCGTGCCGTGAGGGGCCTGCCCCTCGACGGCGGGGCGGAAGAGGAGACTCCTGCGGCGCAGGCCCCCAAAATCCCGGCCGCTCCGGCTGCCGCGGGCATCGGCGAGGCGCTGGATCAGGCCTTTGCCGGAATGACCGGCGCCGCGGCGCCGGAATCAACGGACGATATCCCTGTGCTGGAAGCGCCGGCGGCCCCTGCGGCCGCGCCGGATCCCGCACAGCAGATACCCACCATCGTGTTTCCCGTTCCCCCCACGACCCCTGAGCCGGTGCAGGAGACCACCGGAGAGAAAAACATGAGCCAGACATTCAAGGTATTCGATCCTACGACCGGACAGTACGTGGAGCAGGAAAAGCCCGACATGACCCCCGTGGCCGCGCCGGCAGCTCCCCAGGCCGCGGCGCCCCAGCCCGTGCCCACCATTCAGGTGGTTCCGGACGCTCCCGCCCCGCAGCCCTACGCACAGGCCCAGCCCTACGTACAGGCCCCCGCGCAGCCCCAGGCCTACGTACAGGCTCCCGTTCAGCCCGTGATGCAGCAGATGCCCATCATGGTGCAGGATCCCGCCACGGGCCAGTACGTCCAGCAGATGATGTGGATGCAGCAGGATCCGGCCACCGGGAACTGGATTCCCGCGGCCCAGGCCCAGCCCGTGCAGGCGGCGCCCGCAGCGCCGGTGGATCCCATCGCACTGGCGGAGCAGCAGAAGGCCGCCGAAGCCGCCCGGAAGGAAGCGGAGAAGGCTGCGATTCAGGCTCAGAAGGAAGCGGAGAAGGCTGCCCGGGAGCAGGAGGCCGCCGAGCGCCGCGCCCGGAACGACGCCCTGCGGGAGGAAGCCGCGGAGCGCGCCCGGAGGAACGACTCCGTCGCGGGACGGATCAAGAACGCCGCGATTTCCACTGCCACGCGGCAGGTCACTTCCTCGCTGACCAAGGGGATCACCAACGCGATCTCCGAGCTTTTCGGCGGGAAGAAAAAGTAACCGCTGTCCGCTCCGAAAGCGGCGGATGGGCGCCCGGGAGGTTTCCGGGCCAATAGAAAGGGAGGTAAAAAAGAAATGAGCAAGTTTATCAAGGAATTCAAGGAATTCGCGGTCAAGGGCAACGTGATGGACATGGCAGTCGGTGTGATCATCGGCGGCGCCTTCGGCAAGATCGTGACCTCTCTGGTCAACGACCTGTGTATGCCGGTGATCAGCCTGCTGACCGGCGGCGTCAACGTGAGCGGCATGTTCGCCCTGCTCGGCAAGGTGCCGGACGGCGAGGTGCCGCCACGCTCCATCGAGGAAGCCGCGGAGAGGGGCCTGGCGACCTTCAACTACGGCAACTTCATCCAGACCGTGATCGACTTCCTGCTGGTCGCGCTGTGCATCTTCCTGGTGATCAAGGCGATCAACAAGGCCAAGGATCTGAAGAAAAAGCCCGAGGAAGCGCCCGCGGATCCCACCACCAAGAAGTGCCCCTTCTGCCTGAGCGAGATCGACATCAAGGCCACCCGGTGCCCGCACTGCACGAGCGAAATCAAGTAATTCAGAGAAAAGCCTTCAGGCCCGCCGCAATCCGGCGGGCCTTTTCACGTCCTTTTTCCGCCGCTTTCCTTCCGCGTATTTTTCCTGCATTTCGCTTGTGTTTTGCCCGGATACCCGTTAAAATAAAAAACCACAGATTCCCGGGGCGGACGCCCCGCGAAGGGAGAAGACAGCATGTATCGGATCGCGAGCAGAAAAGAACTGAATCCTTCCATGATTCAGCTGGAAATTGAGGCGCCGCTGGTGGCCCGGAAGGCGAAGCCCGGCCAGTTTATCATCCTGCGGGTGGACGAGGAGGGGGAGCGGATTCCCCTGACGATCGCCGGCGCCGACGCGGAGCGCGGGACGGTCAAAATCATCTTCCAGGTCGTCGGCGCCACGACGGAGATGCTCCGCCGGAAGAGGGAGGGTGAGGCGATCCAGGACTTCGTCGGCCCGCTCGGCCTGCCCACGGAAACGGCGGGCATTCAGCGCGTATGCATCGTGGGGGGCGGCGCCGGCTGCGCCATCGCCATGCCCGTGGCGGAGGAATTTCACCGGCTGGGCGCGAAGGTGACCAGCATCATCGGATTCCGCAGCAGGGATCTGGTGATCCTGGAGGACGAATTCAGGACGTGCTCCGACAGCCTGACGGTCATGACCGACGACGGATCCTACGGCCGGCACGGAAACGTGACGGTGCCGCTGAAGGAGATGCTGGAGGCCGGGGAAGGCTTCGACATGATCATCACGATCGGCCCGCTGATCATGATGAAATTCGTCGTCGCGGCGGCGAAGCCCTTCGGCGTGCCGGTGACCGTGAGCATGAACCCCATCATGATCGACGGGACGGGCATGTGCGGCGGCTGCCGCATCACCCTGGTCCGGGACGGAAAGCGGGAGACCCGCTTCGCCTGCGTGGACGGGCCGGACTTCAACGGATATGAAATTGACTTTGACGAGGCCATGAGCCGGAGCCGCATGTATGCCGACTTTGAGCGCCATGCCTATGAGGAAGCCTGCAACCTGATGAAACAGGCGTAAAGCCGGCGGGAAAAGGGCCCCGGAGCGCGAATGCGGAGAAAGACCGCGGGAAGGAAGAGAAACGATGGCTGTGAACCCGAAGAAGCATGAGATGCCGACCCAGGCGCCGGAGGTGCGGGCGCACAATTTTCAAGAGGTCGCGCTGGGATACACGGCGGAGATGGCCGCGGAGGAAGCCGCGCGCTGCCTGAACTGCAAAAACCGCCCCTGCGTGAACGGATGCCCCGTGAACATCGACATTCCGGATTTTATCCTGCAGGTCAGGCGGGGGAACTATGAGGAGGCCTACCGGATCATCACCCGCTCCTCCTCGCT
The DNA here is from genome assembly GCA_947166705.1 of uncultured Clostridia bacterium. Classification (GTDB taxonomy): domain Bacteria; phylum Bacillota; class Clostridia; order Christensenellales; family Aristaeellaceae; genus Aristaeella. The sequence goes on along the minus strand of CAMVFE010000005.1, from coordinate 26,957 downwards.
GCCGGCGGTGTGCGGGCGGGTATGCCCGCAGGAGACGCAGTGCGAAAGCCAGTGCACCCTGCATGTCCGGGCGAAGATGGATCCCGTCGGGATCGGGCGGCTGGAGCGGTTCGTCGCGGACCGGCATAACGCGGAGTCGACCGAAAAGGCCCAGGCACCCGCGCCCAACGGGCACCGGGTGGCGATCGTCGGCGCCGGACCTTCCGGCCTGACCTGCGCGGGGGATCTGGCCAAGAAGGGCTACGCGGTCACCGTGTACGAAGCCCTGCATACCGCCGGAGGCGTGCTGGTGTACGGCATTCCCGAATTCCGCCTGCCCAAGTCCATCGTGGCGCGGGAGGTGGAGACCCTGCGGGAGCTGGGGGTCAGGATCGAGACCAACGTCGTCATCGGAAAGACGCTGACGGTGGACGAGCTTTTCGAGGACGGCTTCGAGGCGGTGTTCATCGGATCCGGCGCGGGGCTGCCCAATTTCATGAATATTCCCGGGGAAGCCTGCAAGGGCGTCTATTCCGCGAACGAATTCCTGACCCGGTCCAACCTGATGAAGGCCTACCGCGAGCATCCGAACACCCCGATCATGAAGGGCGGACGGGTTGCCGTGGTGGGAGGCGGAAACGTGGCCATGGACGCTGCGCGCACGGCGCTGCGGCTCGGGGCGGAGAAGGTCTACATCATCTACCGCCGCTCCCTGGAGGAGCTGCCCGCCAGGCGCGAGGAAGTGGAGCACGCGGAGGAGGAAGGCATCGATTTCCGCCTGCTGTGCAATCCGACGGAGATCCTGGGCTATGAGAACGCCGAAAACCCGCGGGATCCGAAGAACGGATTTGTGACGGGTATCCGCTGCGTGAGGATGGAGCTGGGCGAGCCGGACGCCAGCGGAAGGCGCCGCCCGGTGGAAATTCCCGGAAGCGAATTTGAGCTGGAAGTGGACACGGTGGTGATGGCTATCGGCACCAGCCCGAACCCGCTGATCAAGAACACGACTGCCGGGCTGGAAGTGAACCGCCGGGGCGGAATCATCGTCACCGAGGAGGGACTGACCTCCCGGGAGCGCGTCTACGCGGGCGGCGACGCCGTCACGGGCGCGGCGACCGTCATTTCGGCCATGGGCGCGGGGAAAACCGCGGCGAAGGCCATCGACGAAGCACTGAGCGGAAACTGACGCCCGGGCGGCGCGGAGCGGGGAAAAGGACCGAAGGAGCAGGAGGTGAGCGGCGTTGAACGAGGACCGGAGGCGGATTATCCGGATGATCGCCATCGGATTTACGCTTTTCCTGTTTATCTACTGGTTCATGTTCACGGGGCAGCAGCTGCTGACCGCCAGCCGGCCGATCTTCATCGGCATGGTGATCGCCTATCCCCTGAACATCATGATCCGCTTCTTCGAGAAGCACGACATCCTCTACCGGCGGAAGATCATCCGGAGCGGGCGGCTGCACGGCATCCTGTGCACCGTGCTGGCGGTGATCGTGCTGCTGGGCTGCATCGCCTTTATTGCCGGATACATGGGGCCCCAGCTGACCGCCAGCGCGATCACGCTGCTGGACCGGGTGCCCGGCGGCATCCGGTACCTGCTGACGCAGCCCCTCTTCATCCGGATGATTCCCGATGAAACCATGGCCACGCTGCAGGAAATCGACTGGAACAACTGGATCAACCACCTGATTTCCCTGGTCAACAGCGATCAGCTTTTCCGCAGCATGACAACGACCGCGACCTCGGCGCTGGGTGCCTTCAGCAACGTGATGTTCGGCATCCTGTTTTCCGCCTATTTCCTGGCCGGAAGGGAGAAGGCTCTCGAGGTTTCGGCGCGGATGGTGCGCGCATTCGTGCCGGAGAACCGGCAGGCCTGGGTGTTCCACAGCGGATCGCTCCTGAACGAGTGCTTCCACAGCTTTATCGTGTGCCAGGCGCTGCAGGCCCTGATTATCGGCGTGTCCGCCACGCTGCTGATGAACGTGTTCGGGTTTCCCTATGCCGGCATGATCGGAGCGCTGAACGGATTCTGCGCCCTGATCCCGGTGATCGGCGGCTACGCGGGCGCCGTGCTGGGGACGCTGATGATCCTGACCGACAATCCCGGCATGGCGCTGTTCTTTCTCGTTTTCATCGTGATCCTGCAGAACGTGATCGGCACGCTCGTCTTCCCTCGGATCGTGGGAAAGAGCCTTGGCATGCCTTCCGGCTGGACCCTGACGGCTGTGCTGATCGGGTCCGGGCTGGGCGGAATTACGGGCATCCTGATCGGCGTGCCGCTGACGGCCTTTGTCTACCGGATGATCCGGGAGAGGCTGGAAGCGCGGGAAAAGGAAATGGCCGCGGCCCAAAAGGCCGCGGCAGGGACCGGGGGAGGAGAAACCGGCGGGGACGCTTCATCATAGCAGGAAAGGGCGGTGCGAAGGCGCCGCCCTTTTTTCAGAAATGCTCGTCCCCCGCCTGGCTGCGCTTCTGCAGGCCCCGGAGGGCAAAACGGCCGGGGGCGGAGTCCGGATGCCAGTCATCCGGCCAATGGAAGATATAGGAGCCGCAGGCGTTGACGACGGGAATGCCGTCCCAGGAACGCTCCCGCACAAAGTTCGCCCCGGAGTAGGCCTGATGGACGTGGCCGTGGAACATCACCCGCGGGCGGTACCGGCTCAGGAGGGATTTGAAGCACGCAAAGCCCCGATGTGGAAGATCCGGCTGATCCCCCAGGCCGGCGACGGGGGAATGGGCCAGCAGCAGGTCGAAGCCCCCCGTTCCCCGGAGCTCCCGGCGAAGCCGGCGGATCCGCCGCGCCATTTCCGCCTCCGTGAACATGGTGGGCGCGTCGGGCCGGTAGCGCATGGAGCCGCCGAGGCCGAGAATCCGGATTCCCTTCACGAGCACGACATGGCCCTCCGCGTTGATGCAGCCCTCGGGCGGCTTCCGGTCATAGCCCTCGTCGTGGTTCCCGTGCACGTAGACGACCGGGGCCGAGGTGAAGCAGGTGATATAGCTCAGATAGGCGGAGGGCAGGTCCCCGCAGGACAGGATCAGGTCCGCCTCCCGGAGCGTGTCCCTGCCGAACTCGCTCCACAGGCGCCGGTCCGGTTCGTCAGCCAGAACTAGAATCCGCATGGATCCGATCCTCCTTTTCCCGGTCCGCCGGGCCGGCGGCGGAGCGGATCGGGATGAAATCATGGGTGTGCGTTCCGCGCTCCGGGAGCCTGCCCCGGAGACGGGAGAAATCAGGACGCTTTACGACGTCCAGGAAATGGAGCCCACATCCGCGGTGGCCAGGCTGCCGATTCCCTGGGTGAGCACGAGCCCGCGGGCGGAGGGGACCAGCTCCTCCGCGGAGGGAAGCGCGCCGGTGACGCAGTCCGCCAGATAATCCATGCAGAGCACCTCCGCCGGGGTCAGCCGCTGGTCCGCCATACACCGGACCCGGCCGGACTGGTCCTTCAGCTCGCCCTCGAAGGGGGTGAAGGACTGGTCGCGGAGCTGGGACTGAAAATTCCGGACCAGACGGACGGAGGGAGCCGGGCAGCGGGAGGAGAAGGCGATATCCAGCGTATCCGAGGCGATTCCCCACCAGTAGGAAAGGGAGGCGGTACGGCTGTCGGACGAATCGAAGACGCCCTTGAGCATCTGCTCCATCACGTGGCGGTAGAACACCCCCCAGCGCGGGATCACCGAGGCCATGGAGACGATTTCCCCGTCCTGCCGCAGGTACAGGCCGGACTCCCGGGAACCGGGATTCGGAGCCGTCAGGTCCCGGTTGCAGACGACGCTGATCTCCGGATCGTGGAAGGGTTCCGCGGGGTTATAGCTCTGGAGGCTCGTCCAGTTCAGAAAGATCCGCGCGTCCGGATTGACCATGCGCGCGCCGGCGGCAAAGGCATTGATCATGGAAGGGGAGCCGTAGATCGGATAATCGGCGATGTAGCCGATTTTTCCGTTTTTGGAAAGAATGCCGGCCAGCAGACCGAGAAGGAACTTTGTCTCGTAAAAACGCAGGTAATAGGTATGCACATGATGATACCCTGCCAGCTGGCTGGAGACCAGGAGCCGGGTTTCGGGATGCTTCAGGGCCGGCTCGACGCAGCTGTTCAGCATAACCGGAGAGGTGGCGAAGAGCACATTGAAGCCCTGGCGGATCAGGTCCTCGATGCTCTCCTCCGCTTCCGTGCGGGAGGGAACGATCCGACAGACGGTCTCCACCCGGTCGCCCAGCTTCTCCTGCGCCTCCAGGCGCCCCATCTCATGCCAGTAGTTCCAGGCGGAGCCCTCGATCGGATTGGTATAGAGGAAGGCGGCCTTGATCCGGGAGGGATGGAAGAGCGTCTGGAGCAGGGTCGGCGCGGGATTCCGGTCCGAATGCTCCATGACCAGGCTGACCGCGTCCTCCCGGAGGCGGAACTCCTCCTGCATCAGGCGCACGCTCTTTTCCACATCGCTGAGGGCCTGATCCCGCACGTCCTGATAGCCGAAGGCCAGCAGCCAGCGGAGAAAGGCGTCCCCGCAGGGGAGGGCGGGCTGATCCTGCATAACTGTCTGATAGGCGGAATGGAAATACCGGTAGATTTTCCGGAGGGACAGCACGTCGTCCTGGGACCACGCCTCGCCGGACCTGATGCCGGGCAGGCCGGAGAGCCGGCTGTAGGAGCCCGGCCGGGTGAAGAAGATGTCGTAGAGCCCGGTGGCTTTGGCAAAGGCGCAGTACTCGTCGTAGACCGCCAGCTCCGGGCTTTCCGTCCGGGCGGGGATGACGCGGGTCACATCCGCTTCCACGTATTCCGCGCCGAGGAATTTCATCACGCTGATGCGCTTGTTTCCCTCGATCAGGTAATAGAAGCCCAGGTATTCCAGCACCTTCGCCGGATCCCGCAGGCCTTCCGCCTCCACGCTTTCATAGAGGACGGACCACTTGGAACAGAATTCGGAGTTCACCTCCAGAATGGGCATGAAGTTGTTGGCGAAGGCGAAGGAGCGGCCCCGGGAGACGGAGCCGGCGACCCGGTCGAGGGGAATGGTCTGGATTCCCAGGGAAAGCCGGTCCAGCTTGTTCAGCTCCGGTACCTTTTCCTCCAGCACGGGGAGATAGGGATCCTGATTCTGCTGGATGGCCTGATGATAGGCCCTCAGCCCTTTCTGACGGGCGCGGATGTAGTATTTTGTTTCCATTTTATTCCTTTCATTCGGGGATGTTTTTCATAAGCTCGTACATCATGATACCCGCGGCCACCGCCGCGTTCAGGGACTCCGCGCCGCCGCGCATGGGCAGGCGGAGGTGATGGGTCGCGGCCGCGCGGACGGCCGCGGAAACGCCGTTTCCCTCGCTGCCGATGACCAGCACCCATCTGTCCCCCGGGGCGGGCAGGGCGGAGAAAAGCTCCCCGTCCAGCTGGGAGGACAGGATCGCAAAGCCCTCCGCCCGCAGGGCGGAAAGGCGGGACGCAAGGTCCTCCGGAAAGAGAAGCCCCATCCGGAAGATGCTGCCCATGGTGGCCCGGAGCGTTTTCGGGGAGAAAACATCGGCGCAGTCCGGGCCCAGCAGGACGCCGTCCAGCCCTGCGGCGTCCGCGGTGCGGAGGATGGTGCCCACGTTGCCGGGATCCTGCACGCCGTCCAGGGCGATGAGGCGGGAGCCGACGGGGCGACGGGGCTGCATCCGCACAACGGCGGCGATACCCTGGGGCGTCCGGGTATCGGACAGGGAAGCGAAGACGTGCTCCGGCAGCACGAAGACCGGAAGGTCCGCCGGCAGGCCGGGGGGCGGAGCGTGATCCTCCCGCAGAAGGAGCGCCTCCACGGGAAAGCCCGAGGCCAGCGCTTCCGCGGCCATCTTCTCCCCCTCCGCCAGGAAGGCGCCCCCCGCGAGGCGGCCCTTCCGCTCCTTCAGGCTGCGGAAAAACTGAACCTTCGGGTTTTTCATCGAGGTCAGGCGTTCGGTCAAGCGGATGCGCCTCCTTCCCGGATCATATCCAGCAGATGGTTCAGGCACGCCACGAGCGCGGGAAAGGGGCGTCCCGGATCGCGCCCGTCAAAGGCCGCCTGCAGGGCCTGGCCGATCAGCCGGAGCCCGTCGGGGGTCAGCGGCGCGAAGGGATCCGCCGCGTAGAGCCCGGGGAAGAGCAGCAGGGCCTCCTCCGGGAACTCCCGGCGGAAGCGGAGCAGGAACTCCGGAATCAGCTCCTCCGGACGCACGGCGGCCGCGGCCGGGGCCGGGGCCGGGCGGGGATGCCCCTCCGTCAGGCCGGACATCACGGAGAGCCCCACGGGGATCTCCAGCTTTTTCTCCGAGGAAAAGAGCATGGACAGGGAGCGCACCCGCGCGTTGCGGAACATGGTCAGCATTCTCCAGAGGGAGGCCCCGGACTGCGGGCTCAGCCCCTCGATCAGCAGGCTTCCGCGGCCGGCGAGGAAGAGCGTCATGGCATCGGGCAGATCGTCGTTGCGCTGCGAATCCCCGGAAAGCTGCAGGAGCAGGAGGCCGCTGAGCATCATCAGGAAGCATTCGTACAGCAGGATCAGGGCGCCGGTGTAACCCGGCGCGCCCGCGGCGCGGCGCTGGGCCAGCGCGCCCGAGAGCAGGGGCAGGTGATCCGCCAGCAGGGCGTCCAGGCCGCAGCGGGCCAGGCGCAGGGCGGCCGGGTCCCGGCGGGCCAGGTTCAGCAGGGACATGAAATCCTCCAGATCCCGCCGGAACGCCGGATCCTCCAGGAAGCCGAAATCCTCCAGGAGCTTCTGCGGGCGGGCGAGGAGGGCGGGAAGCAGCATATTGTGCAGGCCGGCCGGCAGCTGGACGCTCCGGACCGCGTCCTCCCTTCCCCGGAGATACAGGGAGAGATCCGCCGTGTCCGCGCCCAGGTCCAGCACCATAAAGCCGCCCCGGGCCTGCTCCGGGGAGCAGAAGCGGAAATAGGCGCCCAGGGCCGCGCTTTCCGCGGCCAGGGAAACCGGAGGAAGCTTCTCCGGCGCCGGCAGGCCGCTCTCCCGGGAGACGGAATCCGCCAGGGCGCGGAGGGTTTCGGCCAGCCGCTCCCTGCCCTCAGGCGCCATTTCATCCGGAAGCGCGGCGCGCCAGCACAGGCTGCGCGCTCCGCCGCAGCGGGCCTGCAGGGCGGCCATGAGCATCACCTGGTGCAGGAAGAGCCCGACGGCGCGGCCCTTTTCGCCGTTCCATTTCAGGTCCGTGTAGAGCGCGTCCGGGGATGTTTCCAGCACATCCCGCAGGGAGGAGGACATGAAGACGATGCCGTCCCGAAGGGGCAGGTCCTCCCAGGAGGGATCCGAACGGAAAAGGCGCAGGGCGGCCGGCAGCAGCGGAGCCACCGGAACCGCGGGCAGGAATTCCCGCCAGAGCAGGTCCTCCGAGGCGGAGGGGCTGCGGAGCAGCGTGCGGACGGAGACGCCGCCCTGGAGTGGCCAGCGGGAGACGCCGTCCGTGAAGACCACCGAAGCGGCTGAGGCACCGAAATCCAGGCAGGCCGTCCAGTCCCCGCCGGCCGGGAACTCCGGCGCGGGCAGCAGGTTGGGGACGGCTCCGACGGGCTCGCCGCGGAAGGAGACCAGATAGCAGACGGGGAAGCGCTCCCCGCAGGCCGCGAAGCGCGGCGCGGTGCCGGAGAGCTCGGTTTCTCCCTCCGCGTCCACGGCCGTGAAGCGGAAATCGTCCGCCGCGTGGGCGTAGGAGAAGTACGCGCGCCAGTCCTCCGGCGCGAAGGGCAGGGACGGCCACAGGGCGAGCGTCGGGAGGTCATGGGCGTAGAAGGTCCGGATTTCCTCCGCGGCGTAGACGCGGGTCAGCTTCAGCGTAAAGGCGCCCTCCAGCACCAGCTCTGCCCGGACGGAGGAGCCCTCCGCGGCCAGGGAGAGGAAACCGGGCTGAAGCAGGCTCTGCCCCCGGGGCGTGCGGCACAGGACACGGGCAAAGTCCGGGCTGAGGGGCGGGAGCACGGCGTCCGTCCGGATCTCCGCCTCCTCCGCGGGAGGAGCGTCCGGCGCCGCGTCCGCAGGATCGGGTGCCGGGATGTCAGGACGCACCCGGCACAGGCTGCTGAGCAGGACATCCCCGAGGATATCCCCGCCTCTGGCCGGGAAAAGGGCGAGGGCGTCGGAAAAGGCATGCAGCGCCGCGGGCGCCAGCTCGGAGCCCAGGCATTCCGTGAGGATGGTCAGGACCGAGGCGGAGAAGGTGTCCCAGGGCCAGGTGAGGCTGGTCGCCCGCTCCGTGATGGGCGCCCGGGCTTCCTCCAGCAGGCTTTCCGCCTCCTTCACCGCGTCCGGGTCGGCGCCGGCGAAGCGGCTCAGCAGCTCCGTGAGCCCCTCCGCGAGGGCCTCATGGTAATCATCGGAGGAGTGAAGCAGGATGTCGCATTCCGTATCCAGCGAAGCGAGCAGATGCCGCTCCTCCGGGGCGCAGGTGCTCTCCAGCAGGCGCCGGGCGTTTTCCCGCGCGAAGGGGGTTCCCCGGAAGGCGTAGAGCACGTCCTCCAGAATGCCGCAGTCCGCGGCTTCCAGCGAGGGCGTGCCGAGCAGCGCGGCGCAGACGGAATCCCCGGGCAGGGAGGATTCATAGAAGGCGGAGACCCGCTGCAGATCCTTCTGCCAAACGGGCAGGCGCGAAAGACCGCAGACGGCCCGGAGCCTGCGCCGAAGGTCGCCGGCATCCTCCGCCTGGCGGGGAGCCTGCATGATGTCCCTGTGCCAGGCGCTGAGAAAATCCGCCAGGCCCCGGCTGCGGGGAGCATTCAGATGGGCGCGGAGCCGGGTCAGCTGCTCGGTCAGAATCCGGCGGTCGGCTTCGCTGAGATAGGGGCAGGGATCCCGGAAGGACGCCGTTTCCCGCTCAAGCCAGAAAACGAAGGACGGAACGGCCTTCAGGGCCGCGGGACGGAGGCGGGCCGCCTCCAGGCCGAGCTCCGGCAGGATGACAGCCAGCGGAAGCCGCTCCGACGCTTCGCCGGGGGCGCGAAGGCAGCACAGGGAAGCCTCCTTCACCCCGCGGGAGGCCAGGAAAACCCGGGCCAGGGCGGAATCCTCCCCGCGAAGGGGAAGCAGCTCCAGGAGACTGTCGTTCAGGTTCGGGCGCCGGTACTGCCGCAGGATCATGAACGCCAGGAGCCCGCGCATCGCGGCGTCCTGATCCTCCTCACCCTGCACCAGCAGGCGCGAGGCGGCGGAAGCGGCCGAGAAGAAGCGGCCTTCCTCCGTCAGATCCGGCAGAAGCGGAATGGCGGGAAGCTGGCCGGCGCTCTGCAGGCGCAGGCCGGAAACCTCCACGCCGCAGACGGAGAAAACGCCGGCGAGCAGGCTGCGGAGAGGGGCTTCGCTTTCCGGCTGGCGGGAGACGGAAAGGAGGTTTTTCAGCAGCATCTTCGCGTCATTGAGCGGATAGCCCCGCAGCAGCCCGCCGATTCCGTCCCGGATGGCGCGGGCCGCCTCCGGGGCGCCGTCCTCCGCGGTCAGCAGGGCGGCTGCCTGCTCCGCCAGGGCCGGATCCAGGATTTCCCCCGCCAGCGGGGAGGAGGGACGGAGCCTGCAGGGACGGCTCAGGGCCTGCCACCGCTTCGCGGCATCCAGGTCCTGCTGGCAGCGGAGGACCGCCGCCTTCAGCAGGCGGACCCGCCGTTCCTGCAGGCCGAGGCTGTAGCGGTCCTCCTGGGTGTCCGAGGGCATCATGGCCAGCTTTTCCCGGGCGCTGGTTTCCGCGACCCGGCAGCGGGACAAGCAGTCCTCCAGCGCCAGGCGGGAGAGATAGCCCCCCGCCTGCTGAAAGACGGCCTCCCGATCGGCCTGCAGAGCGCTGAGCTCCGCGGCCATCTGATCCAGCCGGCGGAGCAGCTCCTCCTCCTCCGTGTCGGAAAGGGAGTCCCGATGGACGGGCTGCACCCGGTCCACGCCCGAATCCGCCGCCTCCTGACGGCGGACATCGTACTCCGAGGCCTGGGTGACAAAGCGGCCGCAGGCCTGGACAGCCTGCTGCCAGAGCGCGGAGGACGGCTCCGCCTCGCGGCAGGGCGCGGGGAGGGAACGGATAAGCGAGAGGATCTGCAGGGCCACGGCGCGGAACGCGCGGTCCAGCCGGGCAAGATCCCCGGAAACGGCGCCGGAGGATTCGGGACTGCGGACCAGCCTGCGGAACAGGCCGCCCCGGGTGGCGGGCGCCAGCGAGCGGAGCGGGGCCGGATGCTCCAGATAGGAACGCAGGGAGGGGAACAGATCGCTCAGGCACCAGAACAGCCCCCGCAGGAAGGCGGCGGAAGCCTTGGCTTCCCGGTCCAGCGACTGCAGGGTGACCACGCCCGGAAGCTCCCGGGTATGCAGGCCGGCGGCAGGGCGAGCCGGGGAGGTCCAGACCTCGCCCAGCACGCGGGCGGAAGCCCAGTCCAGCAGGCTGAGCGCTTCCGCCTCAGCCGCCAGGGAGGCGGGCAGGCCGAGCATCCAGAAGGCGTCCGCGCCGAAGGTTTCCCGCTCCTCGGAAACGCGGACCAGGGCCCGCCCGCTCAGCGCGGCGGCCGCGTCCCGCGCGGCGCGGACGGCTTCCTCCGCGCCGGCGCCGGACGCGCGGACCTGGCCGACCAGCCCGATGAAGGGCGCGGAGTCCGCGAAGCGGGCGCGCAGGAAGCGGAGCAGCGCAAGCGCAAGGCCCGCGCCATAGCCCTCCGAAAGATCGCAGAGAAGCAGGATCCGGACGTCCTCATCCGCGTCCAGATCCGCCTGTATTTCCGAAAGAAAGGAAAGGAACGGCGCGAAATCCTCCTCCGCGGCGGCGCCGGGACCTCCGGAAAGACGGTCCAGCAGCGCGGAGAAGCACCATTCGGCGGCCTCCGGGTCCGTCCGGAGGTCAAAGGGAACGCCCTCCCCGCGCAGGGCGCGGAGCAGCAGGCGGCTCCCCTCGTCCTGAGCCAGGCCGTCCCGGCCCGGCAGGGGAGGCAGCCAGACGGCGGAATGCCAGAGCGTGCGGAAAAAGGCGAATTCGTCCTTCTCCGCCAGCAGACGATGGCAGAAGCCGAGATCCGCGAGCAGGTTATCCGCCAGCGGATCGGGTGCCGCGGCGGGAATGCGCAGCATGGAGACGGACGCGGGCTGGCGCGCGGCGCCGCAGCTCAGCGCGGTGAGCACGGCGGGCAGGGAGGCTTCGGCGCCGGAGCCGATGGGAAGGAAAAAAGCTTTCAAAAAAGGAAAACCTTCTTTCAGCAGAAATTACAGGCGGCGGATAAGCCGGAAGCGGGACGCGGGGGATCCGGAAACCCGCGAAGGTCCGGCAGCAATAAGCCGCGTAACATTAAAATATTCGGGACGGGAAGTGCGAATCCCTGCTTTTTCGGGGGAAAAGAGGCGCGGAGCGGAAAAGGCGGTGGAAAGGCGCCGCGCTTCCGGATCCGCAAAAAAACTTTTCCGGAATGGCAGGAAAAGGAGCCTTTTATCCCGAATATTACAGGCGAAAGCAAAAAGAAAGGGCGTGGTGCCCATGGCACAGAGAAAGGAACGGGGAGGCAGCGGCTGAAGGCCCGGTCTCTTCGGCTCCGGCATATACCGGGAAACAAATCTAATTCGGAAAGGAGCTCCTTTTATTTATGAAACTGACCGTCAATGCGAGAAACATGTCCGTCACCCCCGGAATTACGCAGCGGATTGAAAAGAAAACCCAGACCATGAGCCGGTACCTGCTTCCCGACACGGAGATGCAGGTCCGCATGCGCAAGGAAAAGAACGACAGCCGGGTGGTTGAAATCACAGTCCCCATGGGGAACAACGTCATCCTGAGAAGCGAGGGCACGGATCAGAACCTGTTCGTCGCCATCGACCAGGCCCTGGCCAAGATGGAACGCCAGATCCGCAAGCACCGCACCAAGCTGGCCAAGCGGCTGCGGGAGGATGCCTTCAACGAGGTTCCCGAATACTTCGAGGAGGAGCAGGAGGAAACGGAGCGGAAGGTGGTCCGCAGAAAGACCTTCCCGGTCCGCCCCATGAGCGTTGAGGACGCCGTGATTGAAATGGAAATGCTGGGACACAGCTTCTTCGCCTTTGTGAATATCGATACCGAGCGGACCAATGTGCTGTACCTCCGGAAGGACGGCAACCTGGGCCTGCTGGAGCCTGAAGCCTGAGACGGGAGCCGTCTTCCTTCCCGGGGCCGCGGACGCGGCCCCTTTCCAATACAAAAAAGATCCGGAAATGCGCGGCGCATTTCCGGATCTTTTGATTCCGTGGAATCAGGCCTTCCGCTCCGGCTCGCCGCCGAGCTTCACGGCGATGAAGACGCCCAGGGCGAGGGCAGCAACGGCGGCAACGCAGATCCAGATGCCGAAGCCCTCATAGATGGCGGGATCCATCAGGATCACGACGGGGGAAGCCGCGACCATGCCCAGAATGGCGCAGTAGGTGCGACCCTTCCATTTTTTCATCAGGAAGGCGATCAGCTTCGCGATGCCGAAGATGCCGAAGACGATGCCGAGCCCGAAGGGCAGCAGGACGCCGATGCTGTGGCCGACGGCGGCCCAGTCCCCGCCGGCCAGCCCCTTCAGCAGGGCAGGGATCGCGCCGGTGACGATGGGCTCGTAATACCCAAGAGTCTTGAGAATCATGCTTCCGGAAACTCCGGGGATGACCATGGTGGCGGACGCGACGGCGCCCAGCAGGAAGAGCCTGACGATCTCCAGCACGCTGAGGCGGATTTCGGCCGTGTTTTCCTTTTCAACGATCTTCAGCCCGACCACCAGCGCAAAGAAGAGCAGGAAGACCAGCACGCCCTGCCAGCCGATCTGCTCGCCCTTCATTTCCTTCAGGATAAAGGGCAGGCTGCCCAGGATCAGGCCGATGAAGAGGGCGTTGGTGGGAAGCGGGAAGCTGGCGAAGGCCGCCTTCAGCCCGACCGCGCCCAGCGCGATCGCCGCGACCATGCCCACCAGATAGGGCAGCAGGATCACCACGCATTCCCTGAATTTTTTGAACAGATGGTTGATGGACCAGATCAGCTTATCGTAAATACCCATGGAAACCATCATGGTTCCGCCGGACACCCCGGGAATCACGTTAGCCAGGCCAATCACCATGCCGCGAAGCACATCCAGAAACCACTTCATCGATCAGAACCCTCCGTCCTTCATCCAGATATCGTCATTTTCTTCGTCGTCCTCCCGGGAATCCTCCGATGGATCAAAAGCCTTCCGAAGGTTTTCCGGGAAAAAGCGGGGATCCCGGGCCAGCGCGGCCAGCGCGTCCCGCGGGACGACCGTGTCCGTTCCCAGGCAGTCCCGGCAGCGGAAGCCGCATTCCGGGCAGACGCAGCCTAGCGCGTCGCTTTCCGCCTGAACCATCCAGTACTCCGGTCCGCAGACCCTGCAGCTGCATCTCATCCTCTTCCCTCCCGCACAAACGCCCTGCATTATAGCAGAGGAAGCCGGATTCTTCAAGTATAAGGAAACGAGAGGGCGGCGGATACAGGGAAACGAAAGGGAGACGGCCGCCGCGCGGCTGCCCCGCGAAACGCAGGGCAGAACAGGGGCTCGGGAAGGTCATTTCGCTAATTTAACATTTCCGACATGATTTCTTCGTTGAAATATTCGGAAAATCATCGTATAATCACAACATTCCCGCGGGGAACGTTCGTTTTTTTCAGCGGACGTTCTCCGCAGGGAACCAAAGCGGCAGGAGGTCCGGGTATGGAAAGACTGCGGAAGGCCATCGAAGAATTCGGGATCGGGATCGGCCAGGACGTGGTGAAGGTGGACATGTTTCTGAACCACCGAATCGATACGGAGCTCCTTTTTTTGATGGGCGAAGCCTGGGCGGAGGAGTTCCGGGATGAAAAGCCGGACCTGGTGCTGACGGTGGAAGCCAGCGGGATCGCCATGGCGGTCGCGGCGGCGCACGCGCTGGGAGATCTTCCCGTGGTTTTCGCGAAAAAGAGCGCCACGGTCGTGCAGAATGACGAGATGGTTCAGGCGCCGGTGTACTCCTTTACCCACAAGACCCGGAACATGATCCGGATCGACCGGAAATACCTGCCCGAGGGCAGCCGGGTTCTGATCATCGACGACTTCCTGGCTGACGGGGAGGCCGTCCGCGGCATGATGAGCCTGTGCCAGAAGCAGAAGGCCGTCGTGGCCGGCGTGGGCATCGCGGTGGAAAAGGGCTTCCAGCCCGGCGGGCGGAAGCTGCGGGAGGCCGGGGTGCATCTGAAATCCCTGGCCATCGTGGACCGGATCGAGGACGGGAAGATCATCCTGCGGGAGGATGCCTGAGAAGGACGCTGGTTCCGGCTTCTCCGGAAGCCGATAACCATAAAGAAAAAAACGGAGGACAAAGAAAACATGAAGAAGCTGTTGGCTGTGATTCTGACGCTGGCCATGGCGGCCGCGATGATGCTGACCGCCGGCGCCGAGGGCGCGGACTTCTCCGGTGTGAAGCTGGGCGTGATCCTGCTGCACGACGAGAACAGCACCTACGATCTGAACTTCCTGAACGGCGTGAAGGAAGCCGCCGCGAACCTGGGCCTGGACGAGAACCAGGTGATCATCAAGACCGGCATTCCGGAATCCAACGAGTGCTACGAGCAGGCGCTGGACCTGGTGGACGAACACTGCAACGTGATCTTTGCGGACAGCTTCGGCCATGAGGATTTCATGATCGCCGCCGCCAAGGAGCACCCGGAAGTCGAATTCTGCCATGCCACCGGCACCAAGGCCCACACCGAAGGCCTGGCCAATTTCCACAACGCGTTCGCTTCCATCTATGAAGGCCGCTATCTGGCGGGCGTGGCCGCCGGCCTGAAGCTGAAGGAGATCCAGGACGCCGGCAAGCTGAAGGGTGATCATCCCGTGATGGGCTATGTGGGCGCCTTCACCTACGCGGAAGTGATTTCTGGCTACACCAGCTTCTACCTGGGCGCCAAGTCCATCGTGCCGGACGTGACCATGAACGTTCAGTTCACCGGCTCCTGGTATGACGAGACGGAAGAAAAGAATGCCGCGCAGGCGCTGATCGCCGACGCCGACCTGATTTCCCAGCATGCGGACTCCATGGGCGCCCCCTCCGCCTGCGAGGATGCCGGCATCCCGAACGTGAGCTACAACGGATCCACCGTGGCGAGCTGCCCCAACACCTTCATCGTGGCCAGCCGCATCAACTGGGCTCCCTACTTTGAGTACATCCTGACCCAGAAGGCCAAGGGCGAAGCCATCGACACCGACTGGACCGGCACCATCGCTACCGGCAGCGTCGTGCTGACCGACGTGAACGAGCAGGCCGCCGCGGCCGGCACCGCCGAGAAGCTGGCCGAAGTCAAGGCCGCGCTGGAAGACGGCTCCCTGAAGGTGTTCGACACCGCGAAGGAAGGCTTCATCACCGTGGACGGCGCCGCGATGACCAGCTACATGGCGGATGTGAATACCGACGCTGCCTTCGAGAAGGATACCGAGGCGGTCTCCGACGGATATTTCCATGAGTCCGAGTATCGTTCCGCTCCCTACTTCGACGCGCAGATCGACGGCATCACCCTGCTGAACACCGCGTTCTGATTCGACAAGGCATGAATTCGGACTGCCACCCCTTTTTCCGGGGTGGCAGTCCGTTGCTTTTCAGATGCTCCGCGCCCGCGCAGCCGCGCGGCCGCGCGGACGCGGAGCATTTTCGGCAGTACGGACAACGGAGGAAAGAGATTTGGAGAAGAAGCTGGCGCTGCAGATGCGGGGAATCACCAAGCGGTTCGGCCCCGTACTGGCCAACAACCATGTGGATCTCGACGTTTACCAGGGAGAAATTCTCGCCGTCCTGGGAGAGAACGGATGCGGCAAGACGACGCTGATGAACATGCTGGCCGGCATATATTTTCCGGACGAGGGACGGATCCTGATCAACGGGGAGGAGGTCGTCATCAGCTCGCCGAAGGATGCCTTTGACCACCGGATCGGGATGATCCATCAGCACTTTAAGCTGGTGGATCTGTTCACGGCCGCGCAGAACATCATTCTGGGCATGGAGGACCACGGCCGGTACAACCTGAAGGAGGTCAACGTTCAGGTCAGCGCCATCGCGGAGAAATACGGATTTCATCTGGACCCGCAGAAGAAGGTCTACGAGATGTCCGTTTCCGAAAAGCAGACCGTGGAGATCATCAAGGTGCTGTACCGCGGCGCGGACACCCTGATCCTGGACGAGCCGACCGCGGTGCTGACGCCCCAGGAGATCGACCGGCTTTTCGCCGTGTTGAGGAAGATGAAGGAGGACGGGAAATCCGTCATTATCATCACGCACAAGCTGAACGAGGTGCTGGAGGTCAGCGACCGGGTGGCCATCCTCCGGAAGGGAGAGCATATCGCGACGGTTCAGACGGCCGAGACCAGCGAGGCGCAGCTGACCGAAATGATGGTCGGGAAAAAGGTCGAGCTGACGATTGACCGCCCCGAGCCCGTGAATTCAACGCCCCGGCTGTTCGTGAAGCACCTGAACCTGTACGATGAGGAGCACGTCCGGGTGCTCAGGGACATTACCTTCACCGCCAACGGAGGGGAGATTCTGGGAATCGCCGGCATCGCGGGCAGCGGGCAGAAGGAGCTGCTGGAAGCCATCTCGGGGCTGCAGCCGCTGGAAAGCGGGGAGATCGTTTTCCGGAACCCCAAGAAGGACAGGCCGGTCACCTTCTTCCACAAGAGCATGAAGAAGGTTCAGGAGCTGGGCCGCGAGCATGCCTTCCACGACGGAAACGGCCGGGAGGTCACCTTCGAGGGCATGAGCCGGAGCGCCGTGCGGAAGCTTGTGGAAAGCGGGAAGGTGCTGTTCAAGGAAGACGAAACCATCAACCTGCGGGACAAAACGCCGCTGGAAATCCGCCAGCTGGGCGTGCACCTGTCCTTCGTGCCGGAGGACAGGCTGGGCATGGGGCTGGTGGGTTCCATGGACCTGACGGACAACATGATGCTCAGAAGCTACCGGAAGGGGGCCGCGGGCTTCCTGGACCGGGGAAAGCCCCGGGCGCTGGCGGAACAGATTATCGAGGAGCTGCAGATCGTGACCCCGGGCGTGTCCACCCCGGTGCGGAGGCTGTCCGGCGGAAACGTGCAGAAGGTGCTGGTGGGCCGGGAGATCGCCTACGCGCCGAAGGTGCTGATGGCGGCCTATCCCGTGCGGGGGCTGGACATCAACAGCTCCTACACGATCTATCACCTGCTGAACCAGCAGAAGGAGAGCGGGGTCGCGGTCATTTTCGTGGGCGAGGACCTGGACGTGCTGCTGGCGCTGTGCGACCGGATCCTGGTGCTCAACGGCGGCGCGGTTACCGGCATCGTGGACGCCCGGACCGCGACGAAGGAAGAGATCGGCCTGCTGATGACGAAAACGGAAAGCCGGGAAGGAGGGGAAGCCCGTGAGGAATGAGCGGAAAAGGGAAGTGCGGGAGCCCCTGGTTCACCTGACCCGCAGAAGCGCGATGAGCCCCCTGCAGGCCTGGGGGATCCGGATCCTGGCGGTGCTGCTGGGCCTGCTGGTGTGCGGCATCGCGGCCTTCCTGCTGGTGGAAAAGCTGCAGAAGAACCCTGAGCGGATCGGCGAGTTTTACTACACCTTCATCAAGGGCAGCTTCGCGACGCCCCGGAAGATCTGGAAATTCTTTAAGGACCTGGCCATCCTGCTGAGCATCGCGCTGGCGCTGACGCCGGCGTTCCGGATGCGCTTCTGGAATACCGGGGCCGAGGGCCAGACGCTGATGGGCGTCCTCGGGGCGATCGCCGTGGCCTTTTACTGGGGCGGGAAGATCCCGGAGGGGCTGCTGCTGGCGCTGATGTTCGTATCGGCCCTGGCCTGCGGCGCCGTCTGGGGCGCGGTTCCGGCGGTGTTCAAGGCCAGATGGAACACGAACGAGACGCTGTTCACGCTGATGATGAACTATGTGGCCAGCTATATCGTGGCCTATTTCCTGGTGGTGTGGGTTCCCAGCGGATCGTCCAACCTGGGGAAGCTGAAATACGGGAAGCTGCCCTCCTTCGGGCATGAATACCTGGTGATCATCCTGGTGACCCTGCTGCTGACCGCCGCGCTGCACATCTACCTGAACTATTCCAAGCACGGATATGAGATCAACGTGGTGGGCGAAAGCGTCCGCACCGCCCGCTACGTGGGCATCGGCGTGGGCAAGGTCATCGTCCGGACCATGATTCTCAGCGGCGCCCTGTGCGGGCTGGCCGGATATATGATCGCCGCGGGGCTGGACCAGACCATCACCACGGAGAGCGTGGGCGGCCAGGGCTTTACGGCGATCATGGTCTGCTGGCTGGCGAAGTTCAATCCCATCGGCATGATCCTGACCTCCGGGCTGGTGACGCTGCTGGACCACGGCGCGGCCCAGATCAGCCAGGACTTCGGCGTGGCGGCGGACTTCCCGGACGTGGTGGTGGGCATCATCCTGTTCTTCGTGATCGGCAGCGAGTTTTTCATCAACTACAGGCTGCATTTCCGCGGCCGCGAAAGGGAGAAGGGCGTCAAATGAATATCTGGCTGGATTTCTTCATTGATTCGCTGGCCTTCGGCGCGACTTTTATCTACGGCTCCACGGGAGAGATCCTGACCGAGAAGGCCGGGCACCTGAACCTGGGCATTCCCGGCATCATGTGTATGGGCGGCGCGGGCGGATGCCTGATGCTGAACCTGATCGGAAACAGCAGCCTGCCCGGATTCCTGGTGGTGATCCTCGGCATTCTCGGCTCCTTCTGCGCGGCGATGCTGATGGGCCTGATCTATGCCTTCCTGACGGTGACGCTGCGTGCGAACCAGAACGTGACCGGCCTGGCGCTGACCACCTTCGGCGCGGGGCTGATGAAGGTCCTGATGAAAAAGGCGGATCCGGTGGTCTACCTGGTGGGGCCCAAGCAGCTGTTCCGCTTTCCCTTCGCGGGCAGGACGGACAGCCTGCAGCGGCTGGGCGTGCTGTTCTTCCTGGCCGTGGCGGTCGCGGTCCTGGCCAGCTGGGTGCTGTTCCGGACCCGGGTGGGGCTGAACCTTCGGGCCGTGGGCGAAAGCCCCGCGACAGCGGACGCAGTGGGCATCAACGTCACGCGGTACAAGTACCTGGCCACCATGTGCGGCGGCGGCATCGCCGGGCTGGGCGGGTTTTTCTACATCATCGACTACATGGCCAGCCAGGAGGCCTACCTCAGCCTGGAAGCCTTCGGATGGCTCAGCATCGCGCTGGTGATCTTCGCCCTGTGGCGGCCCCACCTGACGATCCTCGGGTCCACCGTGTTCGGCCTGCTGTTTTCCTGCTCCAGCTATATCGCCAACATTCCCGGCGTGACGGTCACCATGGCGGCCAAGCCGGTGCTGAAGATGCTGCCCTACGCGGTCACGATCCTGGTGCTGATCATCACCAGCGTCCGGAACAAGAGGGAGAACCAGCCCCCGGCCAGCCTCGGGCTGAGCTACTTCCGGGAGGAACGGTAAGGCGTCCGCGGGGAAGCGGAAGCAAGCGTTCCTGCCCTCCTTAGCCGCGGAAACGCGGGGAAGCGGTTTACCGCACAAAAGCATTGTGTTTTCCGAAAGCCGGGGGTATAATACCCTTCGGCTTCTTTTTTCCGGGGCAGGCGCAGCCTGCCGGGAAGCGGAAGAATTCCATGGGGGAGGTCTTTCCGGAATGCCGGAAAGCACGAAGGGAGAACAACCATGAAAGTAAAGATTTCGTCGGATTCCACCTGCGACCTGAGCCGGGAGCTGGTGGAAAAATACCAGATTACGATCGCGCCCCTGAGCGTGATCATCGACGGGCACAGCTACAAGGACGGCGTGGACGTGACGCCCGAGAATATCTTCCGGGCGGTGGACCTGGGCAAGAAGGTCCAGACCGCCGCAGTGAACCAGTTCGAATACGAGGAGCTGTTCCGGGAGCTGCTGAAGGAGAACGAATCCGTCGTTCACTTCTGCATCAGCCGGGAGATGAGCTCCTGCTACGCCGACGCCTGCGAGGCGGCGAAGAAGCTGGGCAACGTCTTTGTGATCGACAGCCGGAACCTGAGCACGGGCATCGGCCTTCTGGTGCTGGAGGCCTGCGAGCTGGCGGCGATGGGCCGGACCGCGGAGGAGATCCATCAGGCCATCCTGGCCCGGACGGACAAGGTGGTCGCCACCTTTACGGTGCAGGATATCGGGTACCTGTACCGCGGCGGCCGCTGCAGCGGGCTGGAGGCGCTCGGCGCGAAAATGCTGAAGATCCGTCCGGAAATTGAGGTCTTGGACGGAAAAATGCGGCCCGGGAAAAAATACCGGGGCTCCTACGAGCATTATCTGAAGCACTACATTCGGGACGTGCTGAAGGAAGTCGAGGACGTGGACTACAAGCGCGTGTTCATCACCCATTCCCCCTGCGAGGCGGGGATGGTCGAGTTCGCGGAGAGCTGCCTGCGGGAGTACGGCCATTTCCGGGAGATCCTGGAAACGACGGCGGGCGGAACGGTCTCCGTCCACTGCGGACCGAACACGCTGGGCATCCTGTTCATGAGGAAATAAACGATGCGGAATCCGAAAACGATCGCCGGCCTGATCGCGGCGGGGGCACTTCTGGTCGTCCTGGGCATCCTGATCGGGCAGATGATCCCCACCATCGGCGAGGTCCGGCGCGAGATGAGCCTGACACCCACGCCCGAGCCTGGATGGCCGGACACCGTGCTGGCCGTGACGCGGGATCCGTCCCTTCCGACGGCGCCTCCTGTGATGCGCACGGGCATGACGGGCCAGAACGTCAAGGACCTGCAGAGCCGCCTGTATACGCTGGGATATTATACGGTGGAGATCGACGGGCAGTACGGCCTGGCGACGAAGGAGGCGGTTATCGCCTTCCAGCGGCGCAACGGCCTGGACGCGGACGGCATCGTCGGGGAGGCGACCCGCAGGGTTCTCTTCTCCGCGGAGGCGAAGCCCAACGCCGCGCCGGAGACGGAAGAACCGGCCGAATAAAAGATTCACCCGCTTTTCACAGAACATACCCCGCGTTTTAACGAACGCGGGGTATGCTTCAGATACAACGAAGGAGGAAAAGCACCTCGTTCTTTACATAGATCCCTGTCCCGCGCCGACCGGATGAAATATGTTCCGCGACGGAGCGGGACAGACAATTTTTGGCACGGCGGCCGCGGTGAACAGTAACGACTGTTCTGTACAGATTGCACGATTGTTCCGCCGGCAAATTGAAATGCCTCTCAGAATATGCTAAGATAAGCCATCAAGCGACAGGAGGCCTGGAGGGTGGAAGGACCGTTCGTCCGATGCCTGATGGTGGAGACCGGGCAGGAAAAGACCGTGCTGCAGCTGCTGCGGGCCAGAAAGCTGGGAAAAGGGATGTGCCCGCAGCGGACCCGAATCCGGAAAATCCGCGGAATCTGGCGTCAGGACCAGGTCCGGCTGATTCCCGGATATGTGTTCGTGTACTCGGATACGGAGATCCCGATCCGGTTTTATTACCGCATGGAAAGGCTGCTGAAGGTGCTCCGGTACGACCGGGAGCCGGAGGGATACCTGCAGGGCGCGGACCTGGAGCTGGCGCTGGCGCTGAACAGCCTGGACGGCAGGCTCGGCCTGCTGGACGCGCGGGAAGAGGAGGACGGCTTCATCCGGATCACGGACCCGCGGCTGGAGGCGCTGGGCGGCGAGGTGCTCTCCGTGGAGCGGAGAAAGCGGCTGGCGCGGGTGCGGATCAGCCTGTTGGGGGAGCCCCGGATCCTGCCGATGAATTACCGCCTGACCGGGGAGGACGGGCAGCCGCTGACGCCGACGGAGGAGATCGTCATCGACATGGTGGAGGACGAGACGGACGAGTGGCTGACGGCGTGGACCCCGGATTTCTCGGATGAACTGATGGAAAAAATCGACATGGAAGAACCGCCGGAGGAGGGTGAAGAAAGATGAAAGTCGTGCTGGAGAACCTGACCAAGCGCTTTGCGTCCCGGTCCGAAAAGGGAAAGGACGTGACGGCCGTCAACCGATTCAACTTCGAGATTCCCGACGGACAGCTGGTCGGGCTGCTGGGACCCAGCGGATGCGGCAAAAGCACCACCCTGAACCTGATCAGCGGGCTGGAAACGCCGACGGAGGGCCGCATCCTCTTCGGAGACCAGGACGTGACCAACCTGCCCCCGGAGGAGCGGGGCGTCGGGCTGGTTTTTCAGAACTACGCTCTGTACCCGCACCTGACGGTGGAACAGAATATCATCTTCCCGCTTCAGAACCTGAAGGGGAATCAGAAAATGAGCAAGGCTGCCATGCATGAAAAGGCCCTGGAGGCGGCGAAGCTGGTTCAGATCGAGCGGCTGATGGAACGCAAGCCCAGTCAGCTTTCCGGCGGGCAGCAGCAGCGGGTGGCCATCGCGCGGGCGCTGGTCAAGATTCCGCGCGTCCTGCTGCTGGACGAGCCGCTGAGCAACCTGGACGCGCGGCTGAGACTGCAGACCCGGGAGGAGCTTCGGCGCATCCAGCGGGAGACGGGGGTCACGACCATCTTCGTCACCCATGACCAGGAGGAGGCCATGAGCATCTCCGACCTGATCATCGTGATGAAGGAGGGAATCGTCAACCAGATCGGAAAACCGCAGCAGGTCTACGACGATCCCGTCAACCTGTTCGTCGCCCAGTTCCTGGGCACGCCGGCGATCAACGTGCTGGAGGGCGAGCTGCGGGACGGGCGCCTGATGATCGGCGGGGAGGCCGTCCTGGATATGCCCGGGAAGGCGGACGGGGCGGTCTGGGCCGGCATCCGGCCCGAGGGCTTCGTGCTGGACGGGAACGGTCCCTTTACCTGCGCGATGGAGCGGGTCGAGGTGATGGGCAGGGACGTGAGCGTGGTCTGCACCCATGAGAAGATGACCGGACGGAATATTCGGGCCATCATCCCGGCGGAAAGCAGGGTGGACACGGATCAGAAGACGGTGCGCTTCAGCCTGAAGCCGGCGAAGGTCTTCGTCTTCGACCGGGAGAGCGAGGCGCGCAGATGAAAACGAAAAACAACTGGAAGGCCTGGCTGTACCTGCTGCCGGCCATCCTGTTCCTGGCGGTATTCATGGTTTACCCGCTGATCGACGTATGCGTGTACGCCGTGGAGGAGAACTACAGCTTTGCCCAGGGAGAGGCCACAGGCATCGGCCTGGCCAACTTCCGGTATGTGCTGAGCGATCCCTATTTCGTTCAGGCGGTCAGGAACACCTTCCTGATCGTGATTATCACGGTGCCGCTGAGCACCGGCTTTTCCCTGCTGATCGCGCTGGGACTCTCCTCCGTCAAAAGGCTGCAGAACGCTTTTCAGACGATCTACTTCCTTCCGTATGTCACCAATACCCTGGCGGTGGGCCTGGTGTTCATGATCCTGTTCCGGAAGACGGATTATACCGAAGGCCTGGTCAATCTGCTGCTGGCGAAGATCGGGCTGGGAGGCGTCGACTTCATCGAAGGCCCCTACTGGGCGAAGATGTTCGTGATGTGCTTCTATACCATCTGGGTCGTCATGCCCTTCAAGATCCTGATTCTGACCAGCGCCCTGGCCAGCGTCAACCAGGACTACTACAAGGCGGCGAAGGTGGACGGGGCCTCGTCCTTCCGCATCTTCCGGAAGATTACGCTGCCCATGATCTCATCCACGGTGTTCTACCTGATCATCACCGGGTTTATCGGGGCGTTCAAGGCCTACAGCGACGAGGTGGCCCTGTTCGGGACCAATCTGAACGCGGCGGGCATGAATACCATCGTCGGGTACGTGTACGACATGCTTTACGGATCCAGCGGGGGCTATCCCTCCTACGCCGCCGCCGCGGCGCTGATCCTGTTCGCCATCGTGTTCACCATTACCTACATCAACCTGACCGTCAGCAAGAAGACGGTACAGTATGTGTAAGGGGGCGGCGGAATGAACGTGCAGAAAAAGAGCGGCCGCGCCGGGATGGCCCTGATCTATTTTTTCCTGGTGATCTGGGCGCTGATCGTGCTGTTTCCCTTCTACTGGATGCTGCTGACCAGCGTCAAGAGCTTCGCGGCCTACAACAGCGAGTATATCCCCCGGTTCTGGACGCCGAACCCCACGATGGAGAACTATGCCTCCGCCTTTACGACGGTGCCGCTGGGACGGTATTTCCTGAACACGGTGATCTTCACCGCGGCCACCACCGGGCTGATGATGCTGGTGATCGTGCCGGCCGCCTTCGCTTTTGCCAGGCTGGAGTTCAGGGGAAAGAACGCGGTGTTCTCCTTCTTCCTGAGCCTGATGATGATCCCGACCGAGCTGGTCATCATCACCAACTATGTCACCATCGTGAACTGGAACATGCGCAACACCTATTGGGGGCTGATCCTTCCCTCGGTGACCAGCATCTTCTACATCTACCTGCTGAAGGAAAACTTTGAAGCCATTCCGGACGAGCTGTATAAGGCGGCCAAGGTGGACGGAACCAGCGATCTGAAGTATCTGCTGCGGGTGATGATCCCCATCGCGCAGCCGACCATCGTGACCATCGTGATCCTGAAGGTGATCGAATGCTGGAACAGCTACGTCTGGCCGCGGCTGATCACCTACGACCAGAACTACTTCCTGGTGTCCAACGGCATCCAGCAGATCCGGGAGAGCGGCTTCGGCCGGGAGAACACCCCGGCGATGATGGCGGCGGTGGTGGTGATCAGCATTCCGCTGATCGTGCTTTTCCTGGCTTTCCGGAAGAAGATCATGGCCGGCGTGTCGAGGGGAGGGACCAAGGGATGAGAAAGAGAGCGGCGCTGATCTGCGCGCTGATCATGAGCCTGCTGGCGCTGACCTCCTGCCACCATCAGGTGAACCGGAGCAGCTTTACCGTGCCCGGGAGCTTTGACGATACCGCGCCGGTGGAGATTGTCTTCTGGGCCAAGAACGACACAAACCAGACGCAGACCGACATCTACAAGAAGGCGATCACCGATTTTGAGGCGCTGTATCCGAACGTCACGGTGACGATGCGCCTGTACACGGACTACAACCAGATCTACCGGGACGTGCTGACCAATATTTCCACGGATACGACGCCCAACGTCTGCGTGACGTATCCGGACCATATCGCCACCTACCTGACGGGGAACAACGTGGTGGTGCCGCTGGACGAGCTGATGGCGGATCCCCTTTACGGGCTGGGAGGCAGCGAGCTGAAATTCGACGGACCCGCCCGGGAGGAAATCGTTCCCGAATTCCTGGCGGAGGGCGTCATCGGCGGAAAGCAGTACGCCATGCCCTACATGCGCTCCACGGAGGCGCTGTACATCAATCAGGAATTCGTCGAGGCGCTGGGGTATCAGGTGCCGGATGTCCCGACCTGGGACTTCATCTGGGAAGTATCCGAAAAAGCCATGGAGAAGGACGCGGAGGGGAATTTCCTGCTGAACGGGCAGAAGACGCTGATCCCCTTCATCTACAAGAGCACGGACAACATGATGATCTCCATGCTCAGGCAGCTGGACGCCGGATATTCCACGGACGCGGGCGAGATCCTGATTTTCAACGACGTGACCCGCTCACTGCTGGAAACGGTCTATGCCCACGCAAAGAGCCGGGCCTTCTCCACCTTCGGCATCAGCAGCTATCCGGGGAACTTCCTGAACGCAGGCCAGTGCGTGTTTGCCATCGACTCCACCGCCGGCGCGACCTGGATGGGTTCCGACGCGCCGCTGCTGGACATCCACAAGGAGCAGGTGGTTCCCTTCACGACGGCGGTCCGGCCGATTCCGCAGTACGACCCGGAGCACCCGAAGATGATCAGCCAGGGCCCGAGCCTCTGCGTGTTTTCCAAGGAGGACAGCCAGCAGGTGCTGGCCAGCTGGCTTTTCGTCCAGTATATGCTGACCAACGGGGTTCAGATCGCCTACAGCGAAACGGAGGGATACCTGCCCGTGACCCTGAAGGCCCAGGAGAGCCCGGAATACCGGGACTACCTGTCCAGGAAGGGCGAGGACAACCAGGCGCATTACCGCGTGAAGATCGAGGCCAGCGAGCTGCTGCTTGGCAATATGAGCAACACCTTCGTCACGCCGGTTTTCAACGGAAGCGCCGACCTGCGCCAGGCGGCCGGGCAGCTGATCGAGGAAGCCGCCAAGGCGGCCAGGCGGAAGAAGGAGATGAATGACCAGCTGATCGAAACGCTGTACAGCGACATGACCAGCCTGTACCATCTGGACCAGATCCGGACCCAGGAGCAGGGGACGGCGGAGGAAACGCAGCCGAAGGAAGGGATTCCGCAGGAGTCCAGGGCGCTGCTGGGTGCCATCGCGGGAGCATGGATCCTGATCGGATGCGGGCAGGGAATCTCCGCGTGGAAAGCCCGCAAAAAGGAATTGAAAAAAGGCAGCCAATGATGTAAAATACAAAAAAGTTTTCCGGAAAGGGAACTGAAAAACGAAAGGAGTCTGACACAGGATGAAAAAGTATTTAACTCCCATTCTTGCAGTGATCGCGGTGGTGGCGATCGTGTTCTGCTTCGTGATCAACGGGCAGAAGGGCGACCTGCAGAAGAAGCTGGACGAAGCGACCGGCGCCTCCAGCGCCGTTGAGGCCGCGAAGACCGAAGCCGAGGGCAAGCTGGCTGAGGCCGAGGCTGCGAAGACCGAAGTCGAGGGCAAGCTGGCTGAGGCCGAGGCCGCGAAGACCGAAGCCGAGGGCAAGCTGGCTGAGGCTGAGGCCGCGAAGACCGAGATCGAGGGCAAACTGGCTGAAGCCGAAGCCGCCAAGGAAGCCGCCGAGGCCGCGAAGACCGAAGCCGAGGGCAAGCTGGCGGAAGCCGAGACCAAGGTGAACGACCTGCAGAAGCAGATCGATGACGCCGCCAAGGCCGCCGCGGAGACCGCGACCGCCGCTGTGGAAGAAGTGAAGGATGCCGCCGCGAAGACCGCCGAGGCTGCCACCGAGACTGCGGCTGCCGCCGCGGAAGAAGTGAAGGACGCCGCCGCTAAGACCGCCGAGGCTGCCACCGAGACTGCGGCTGCCGCCGCGGAAGAAGTGAAGG
>CAMVFE010000004.1 GCA_947166705.1 uncultured Clostridia bacterium | reverse complement strand
CACGCTGGGCACCCAAATGAAGGCCACCGGCGAGGTCATGGGCATCGGCAGCACGCTGGAGGAATGCCTGCTCAAGTCGGTCCGCAGCCTGGAAACGGGCGTCTGCCATTTCGAGCTCCCGAAATTCCGCTCCTGGACGGAGGAGCAGCTGCTCGATTACATTTCCGTCTTCCGGGACGACAATATTTACGCGATCTTTGAGCTTCTCCGCCGGGGCGTGTCCGTGGAAACGCTCCACAAAGCAACCATGATCACGGAGCTTTTCCTGGAAAGCTTCCTCCGCATCACGGAGATGGAAAAGCGCCTGCGGGATCAGCCGGGCTCAGAGGAGCTTCTGGCGGAAGCCAAGCGCATGGGTTTCTCAGACAGGTATATCGCCCAGCTCTGGAACACGGACGAGCTCCGGATTTACGCGGACCGCAAGCGCCTGGGCATCACGCCGGTCTTCCGCATGGTGGATACCCTGCATACCGGCAAATACATCCCCTACCTGTATTCCTCCTATCAGAACAAAAACGACAGCATCCTGACGGACAGGCGGAAGATCGTGGTGCTGGGCGCCGGTCCCATCCGGATCGGCCAGGGCGTAGAATTCGATTATTCCACCGTGCATGCGGTGCAGACCATCCGCCGCGCGGGCTATGAAGCCATCATCATCAACAACAATCCGGAGACCGTTTCCACGGATTATACCACCGCGGACAAGCTCTATTTCGAGCCCCTGACCCCCGAGGATGTCATGGCCATCCTGGACTTTGAAAAGCCGGAGGGCGTCATCGCCTCTCTCGGCGGCCAGACAGCGATCAACCTGGCTCAGCCCCTGATGGAGCGCGGAGTCAGAATCATCGGCACGGACTGCGAGGCCATCGAGCGTGCGGAGAACCGGGACAGCTTTGAAAAAATCCTGCTGGAGCTGGGCATTCCTCAGCCGAAGGGCAGAGCCGTCACGCGGATCGAGGACGGCGTGGCCGCCGCGGAGGAAATCGGCTACCCGGTGCTCGTACGTCCCAGCTTCGTGCTTGGCGGACGGGCCATGCAGATCGTCGGCAATGAATCCCAGCTTCGGAAATATCTGAAGACCGCCGTGGAGATTGACGCGGACAAGCCCGTGCTCGTGGATAAGTACATTCAGGGCAAGGAGGTTGAGGTGGACGCCGTCTGCGACGGGCTGGATGTCTTTGTTCCGGGAATCATGGAGCTGGTGGAGCGTACCGGAATCCATTCCGGGGATTCGATCTCCGTTTACCCTTCCTTCAGCATCTCCGACCGGGTCAAGGGAATCATTCTGCAGTATGCGAAAAAGCTGGGGCTCGGCATCGGAATCCGCGGCCTGTATAACATTCAGTTCATTGTCGACCGCCAGGATAATGTCTATATCATCGAGGTCAATCCCCGTTCCTCCCGGACCGTGCCCTTCCTCAGCAAGGCCACCGGCTACAGCCTCGCCGACATCGCCACGGAAGTCATTCTCGGAAAATCTCTGAAGGAGCAGGGCATCTTCTGCCTCTACCCGGAGGAAAAGAAGCGCTTTTATGTCAAGGTCCCGGTTTTCTCCTTCAATAAGATCAAGGGGCTGGATGTCTACCTTTCCCCGGAGATGAAATCGACCGGCGAAGCCATCGGCTACGACAACAAGCTGAACCGGGCCCTGTACAAGGCTCTTCAGGCATCAGGCATGCATCTGCAGAATTACGGCACGGTCTTCGCCACCCTGGCCGACCAGGACAAGGAGGAAGCGCTCCCGCTGATCCGCAGGTTCTATAACCTGGGCTTCAACATCCAGGCCACGGAGGGCACGGCGCAGTTCCTGAAGCGCCACGGCATCCGCACCCACATTCTCCGCAAAATCAGCGAAGGCAGCGATGAAATCCCACAGGCGCTCCGCCAGGGACATATCGCCTACGTGATCAACACGCGGCGGCTCGATTCGATGGATTCCGCCACCGACGGCGTTGAGATCCGGCGCCTGGCCACGGATAACAACGTTTCCATCTTTACTTCCCTGGATACGGTCCGCGTGCTTCTGGACGTGCTGGAGGAAACAACCCTGACGATCTCCACCATCGACGCGTAATCCCCTGAGGATCATCAAATATGAAACAGTCCGTCTTTACCGTCCTGGAAAACCGTTCTCTCGCCGCATCCGTATTCCGGATGCGGCTCCGGGGCTGCACGGAGGAGATCCGGCAGCCCGGTCAGTTCGTAAATCTCAGCCTTCCCGGTTTCTTTCTGCGCAGGCCGATTTCCGTCTGCGATATGGAAGATGATGTCCTGACGCTGATCTATAAAACCGTCGGGCACGGCACGGAATATCTCTCGGCTCTTTCCCCGGGAAGCACGCTGGATGTTCTGACCGGGCTGGGCAACGGTTACGATCTTTCCCGGGCCGGAGCCCGTCCCCTGCTGCTGGGCGGAGGCGTCGGCGTGCCGCCGCTGTTTCTCCTGGCCCGCCGGCTTCTCGCCCGCGGTGCGGATGTCCACGCTGTCCTGGGATTCAATTCCGCGGCGGACGTCTTCTATGAAGCGGAATTCCGTGCCCTGGGATGCACGGTCACGGTCACCACGGCGGACGGTTCCCGCGGCATCCATGGCTTCGTCACGGATGCCCTGCCTCAGGACCGCACCTTCTTCTATGCCTGCGGCCCGGAGCCCATGCTGAAGTCCGTCTGCAGCAGGACGGAAATCCCCGGCCAGCTGAGCCTTGAGCGCCGCATGGGCTGCGGCTTCGGAGCCTGCATGGGCTGCAGCTGCCGGACCGTTTCCGGCTTCAAGCGTATCTGCCGGGAAGGGCCAGTGCTGGATAAGGAGGAGATTCAATGGGAAGGCTGAATGTAAATCTCTGCGGTATTCCGTTGGATAATCCTGTCATCCCGGCTTCCGGAACCTTCGGCTACGGATATGAATTTGCCGAGCTCTACGATATCAATATCCTGGGAACCTTCTCCTTCAAGGGCACCACCCGGGAGCCCCGCTTCGGCAATCCGACGCCCCGCATCGCTGAATGTCCCTCGGGTATGCTGAACTCCGTCGGCCTTCAGAATCCGGGCGTCGAAAAGGTGATCTCCGAGGAGCTCCCCCGCCTGAAGCAGGTTTTCCGCAAGCCGGTCATGGCCAATGTTTCCGGTTTTTCCGTTGAG
Organism: uncultured Clostridia bacterium; assembly: GCA_947166705.1. GTDB lineage: Bacteria > Bacillota > Clostridia > Christensenellales > Aristaeellaceae > Aristaeella. The sequence continues at coordinate 76,601 of CAMVFE010000004.1, read as the reverse complement.
GATTATGCATATACCTGCGCGCTTCTGGACCGTGAGCCGCAGGTCGGCTGGCTGGAGGTCAACATCAGCTGTCCAAACGTCCATGGGGGCGGTATGTCTTTCGGGACGGATCCCGCGTCCGCGGCGGAGGTGGTTCGCGCCGTGAAGCGGGTGACGGCAAAGCCGGTTCTCATCAAGCTCTCCCCCAATGTAACGGATATCGCAGCCATTGCCCGCGCCTGTGAAGAGGCAGGCGCCGACGGCATCAGCCTCATCAACACCCTGCTGGGCATGCGGATTGATCTCCGCTCCCGACGTCCGGTTCTGGCCAACACGGTGGGCGGTCTTTCCGGCCCCGCAGTGTTTCCGGTGGCTCTTCGGATGGTCTGGCAGGTTTCGCAGGCGGTTCATATCCCTGTGGTAGGAATGGGCGGCGTCCGCACCGCGGAGGATGTGATTGAGATGATGCTGGCCGGCGCTTCAGCCGTGGAGGTCGGCGCGGAAAACCTGGTCAACCCCTTGGCCTGCCGGGACATTATCCGCAGCCTTCCGGAGGTGATGGACCGGTACGGAATCGCATCCCTGGATGAAATCATAGGAGGAGTATAATAATGGGAAAAGATGTCATTATTGCCTGCGATTTTGCCTCTGCTGAGCAGACGTTCGCCTTTCTGGACCGTTTCGGCGCAGCCCGTCCCTTTGTCAAGATCGGGATGGAGCTCTTCTATGCCGAAGGACCCGCGATCGTCCGGGAGCTGAAGCGCCGCGGCCATCGGATTTTTCTGGACCTGAAGCTTCACGATATTCCCAACACAGTCAGGAAAGCCATGGCCGTCCTTTCCGGCCTGGACGTGGACATCTGCAACCTTCACGCTTCGGGAACCATCCGCATGATGGAAGCCGCGCTGGAAGGCCTGACCCGCGCGGATGGAACCCGGCCGCTGCTCATCGCTGTCACGCAGCTGACATCCACGGATCAGGCTTCCATGGAAGATGACCTCTGGATCCGCGAGCCCATCGACCGGGTTGTTCTGCATTATGCGATGAATGCCCGGAAGGCAGGACTGGACGGCGTCGTCTGCTCTCCGCTGGAGGCGGAGAAGGTGCATGCGGCCTGCGGGGCCGAATTCCTGACGGTTACCCCGGGCGTCCGCTTCGCCGACGGGGATGCGGGGGATCAGAAAAGAATCATGACTCCGGCCCAGGCCAGGCTGGCCGGTTCGGATTATATTGTCGTCGGGCGTCCGATAACCGCCGCGCAGGATCCTGTCTCCGCCTATGAGCGCTGCCTGCGGGATTTTGTCGGATAAGATCTGAAAGGAGAACGGAATCATCATGGAAAAGGAAATTGCAAGGGATCTGCTGAAAATCCACGCCGTATTCTTCCGCCCGGAGGAGCCCTTCACCTGGGCCAGCGGTATCAAGAGCCCCGTCTACTGTGACAACCGCCTGACGCTGACCGCTCCGGAAGTCAGGCTCGATGTGGAGTCCGGCCTCGCCCGGCTGATCCGTGAAAACTATCCGGAAACGGAGGTGCTGATGGGTACCTCCACCGCCGGCATCGCGCATGCGGCCATCACGGCCCATCTTCTGAATCTTCCGATGGGGTACGTCCGCTCCGGAGCAAAGGACCACGGCCGGCAGAATCAGATCGAGGGAAAGCTGGAGCCCGGTCAGAAGGTGGTGGTGGTTGAGGATCTGATTTCAACCGCCGGCTCCGTGCTCGAGGTGGTGCAGGTGCTGCGGGACGCGGGCGCCGAAATCCTGGGAATTGTTTCCATCTTCACCTACGGAATGAAGAAGGGACTGGAACGGCTTTCCGCCGCCGGAGTCAGGAATATTTCCCTGACGAACTTTGATGTGATCGCCGATGTTGCTGCGGAAGAGGGCTACATCCGTCCTGAGGATGTGGCCAGGCTGATCTCCTTCCGGAACAACCCTTCAGATGAGAGCTGGATGGGAGCGCAGAAATGATTAAATCAGTCATCGATATTCTGGATCTTTCCACGGAAGAGATTGATTCCCTGCTGGCCACCGCTGCCGACATCATGGAAAACCCCGGTAAATACGCCCATGCCTGCGACGGAAAAATCCTGGCAACGCTCTTTTTCGAGCCTTCAACCCGCACCCGCCTGAGTTTTGAATCTGCCATGTACGGTCTCGGAGGGCATGTCATCTCTGTTCCCGGTTCCTCCAATTCCTCCGTTGCCAAAGGAGAAAGCGTCGCGGATACAGCCCACACGGTCTCCTGCTATGCCGATATCATCGCCATGCGTCACCCTCAGGAGGGGGCGGCGCTGGTTCTGGCCAATAATGCCTCCGTCCCGGTCATCAATGCCGGTGACGGCGGGCACTGCCACCCGACCCAGACCCTGGCCGATCTGCTGACGATCCATCGCGAGATGGGCCGCTTCCATGATCTGACGGTGGGCGTCTGCGGGGATCTGAAGTACGGCCGAACCGTACATTCGCTCATCGAGGCCCTCTCCCGCTATCCCGGGGTGCGTTTTGTCATGATCTCCCCTGATTCCCTGCGGATTCCGACCTTCGTCCGGGATGCGCTGGGCGCGAAGGGAATCCCCTTCCGGGAAACCGTCTCTCTGGAGGACGCTATGCCGGAGCTGGATATCCTTTATATGACCCGGGTACAGCGTGAACGCTTCCGGGATCAGGAGCTCTATGAGCAGGTGAAGGATTCCTACATCCTGACGCCCGAAAAGCTTCAAAACGCCAGGGCGGAAATGCGGATTCTTCATCCCCTGCCCCGCGTCAATGAAATCAGCGTAGCCGTGGATCAGGATCCGCGTGCGTGCTATTTCAAGCAGATGCTGTACGGCCGGTATATGCGCATGGCGCTGATCCTGATGCTGCTGGGCCATCCTGCCCCGGCTCCTTCCCGTCCGCTGATCTATGACCGCTTCGTCTGCAAAAAGCGCACCTGCATCACCCAGACCGAACAGGAACTTCGCCAGGCATTCTACCAGGTGGGAGACAGCGGAATCTACCGCTGTATCTACTGCGAAAGCAAGGCAAAATAATCCTTTTTCTTCTTCATGGCCCGCTCTCCGGAGAGGGCCATTTTCTGTATCAAAATTCCCGGAGCGTCCGCTCCGGGATGATTTCGCAGGGGCTTCCCTTCCGTCTCCGGACAAAAAAACCCCGGAGCGTCTGCTCCGGGGAATGAGAAACGATATATCAGCGCTTGCTGAACTGGGGCGCGCGGCGTGCGGCCTTGAGGCCGTACTTTTTCCGTTCCTTCATCCGCGGGTCGCGGGTCAGGAATCCCGCCTTCTTCAGAGCGGGGCGAAGCTCGGGATCAGCCTTCACCAGCGCGCGGCTGATGCCATGGCGGATCGCGCCGGCCTGGCCGGTCAGACCGCCGCCGTTCACGTTCACGACGACGTCATAGTTCCCGATATTCATCAGCGTCAGGGGCTGACGAACCGTCATCTTCAGGGTCTCCAGACCGAAATAGTGATCAATATCACGCTTGTTGATCGTAATCTTTCCATCGCCGGCAACCAGACGGACGCGGGCAATAGCCTTCTTGCGGCGGCCAACAGCGCTGAATTCAACCTTAGCCATTGTGTCTTACTCCTTTCCGCGTCACTTCTTCAGGTCCAGCGCTTCGGGCTTCTGCGCCGCCTGCTCATATTCACTGCCGGCATAAATCTTCAGCTTCTTCGCCATCTTGCGGCCCAGGGGGCCCTTCGGCAGCATGCCGACAACCGCGTGGCGGACAGCCAGCTCAGGCTTCTCGGCCAGCAGCTTGCGGTACTTGGTTTCTTTCAGTCCGCCGGCGTATCCGCTGTGATGATAGTAGATCTTCTGATCAAGCTTCTTGCCGGTCAGGACAACCTTTTCGGCATTGATGATGATGACATAGTCACCGGTATCAACATTGGGGGTGTAGATCGGCTTATTCTTGCCGCGCAGGATATTGGCAACCTGGCTGGCCAGCCGGCCCAGCACCACGCCCTCCGCGTCGACAACGTACCATTTGCGGTCGATGTCCGCGGCCTTCGGCACAAACGTCTTCAAGGGTTTCCCTCCTCAAATCTGATCTCATCTTTGTCCCTCCCGTGATGGTCGCACGATCGGGCTCCGTACAAAAGCTACCGGGGCTAGCGGAGCTATTGATACCAACGGCTATCTTATCGCAACTTTCCTTTTCCGTCAAGCTTTTTTTGCCTGAATTCTGAGCTTTTTCCCTCGCTTCGCCATTCTTTTCCTCAGAATACCGCGTTTCCCCGGAACTCCTGACTCTGTCCCGCTGCGAAGCAGATCCCTTCGCTTCTCCGAATCCTGCTCTGAATCCTGCTCGCTTCACTTCTCCGAATCCTGCTCGCTTCACTTCTCCGAATCCTTCGTTGCATTCCTGAAGCGGCTCTGCTAAAATACCATCCGTACTTTTTGAAGAAACGGAAGTGTTTTCTTGGAGCATTACCTGGATAACGCGGCCACGACCCGCGTTTGTACGGAAGCCGCCGAAGCCGCCCTTCAGGCCATGACAGAAACCTACGGCAACCCCTCCTCCACTCATACCAAAGGTCGTGAAGCACATCGCCTGCTGGAGGAAAGCCGGAAGTCGGTGTCCGAAGCGCTCGGCGCCCGGGACCCGTCCGAGGTTGTCTTCACCTCCTGCGGGACTGAAAGCGATAACTGGGCTCTTCTCTCCGGGGCTGAATCCATGAAGCGCTCCGGCCGTCATATCATCAGTTCCCTCGTGGAGCACGACGCGGTCAGACGATGCCTGGATCTGCTGGAATCCCGAGGGTTTTCCGTCACGCGGCTGGAGCCGGACGGGACGGGCGTCATTTCCCCGGATTCGGTCCGGGAAGCGCTGCGGGAAGATACGATTCTGGTCTCCCTCATGATGGTCAATAATGAAACCGGTGCCGTGACGGATATCGGTGCCGTTTCCGAAGTCCTCCGCCGGGCCGGTTCTTCGGCTCTCCTGCATACGGACGCGGTGCAGGCCTTCAGAAAGGTGCCTTTCCAGGCCCGCACGCTCGGTGCGGATCTGATCTCCGTAAGCGGACATAAGATTCATGCTCCGAAGGGCATCGGCGCGCTGTATATCCGCTCCGGGCTCAGGCTCCGTCCCCTGCTGATCGGCGGCGCACAGGAATCGGAGCGCCGCGCCGGAACCGAACCGCTCCCCCAGATTGCGGCCTTCGCCGCCGCCTGCCGCCAGGATCCCTGCGTGGATCATCTCGCGGCGATGAAGCATCTGGCCGTAAAGCTTCTTTCGGAAGCGGTTCCGGAGCTCTGCTTCCTGGATACGGCCGCTCCGCATATCCTTTCCGTTTCCATGCCCGGTTGGCGCAGCGAGGTACTCATGAACTTCCTGGAAGGCCGGGGCATCTACGTCTCCAAATCCTCCGCCTGCAAGCAGGGACGCCGCAGCCATGTGCTGGAAGCCCTGGGCCTTCGTCCGCAGGTCATTGACGGTGCGCTGCGCCTTGGCTTCAGCCGCTTTACCGTACCGGAGGATCTCACGGCGCTCGCCGAAGGTCTGCGGGACGCGCGCGCACTGGCTCACCATTAATGCAAAGCCCGGCTTCCGCCGGGTTTTTGCTTTCCGGAGATACTCCGGGTAAAAGCATCAGAACCTGACGCCCAGCGTCCTCAGCTTCACGGCCGCTTCCGACGCCTCTCCGTGGAACACGATTCCCTGCCATCCGCAGGCGATCGCCGCGGCGACGTTCATCGGCGCGTCATCGATAAAAACGCATTCCTCCGCCTTCAGATGAAATTCCTCCGTAAACAGCGTATAGATGGCCGGACAGGGCTTCACCGTCCTGACGAAGGCGGAGATCATCGTTCCGTCAAAGTACTGGCTCACCGGAAGCTTTTTCCAGTATCCCGGCTGGCCGACGCTGGCGTTGCTCAGCAGATAAATGCCGTACCCGGCTTTTTTCAGGCTGCAGACCAGCTCTTCCATTCCGGGAATCATGGTTCGGGGATAGGCCCAGTTTCGCAGCAGGTTCCTCGTTTTATCCCGCAGATGCTCCGGAACCCGTGCAATGACCTTCGGCTCAATGCTGTCCTCCGTCTCGATCCCCAGATCCATCTGCGCCCATTCCACGCTCTGAAACAGCTCCCGGCTGATGATTTTCCGGTCCTCCGGATCGGTGATTCCCTCCCGGTCCATGAATTCATCCGGATCAAACCGGATCAGGACCTGGCCCATGTCAAAAACGATATTCCGTATCATGCCGCTCCTCCTTTATACTTCCAGCCTGCCGTTCCTGAGCCCTTTCGGATAATGATTTCGGATCATGCCGTCGCTTCCCTTGCCCCAGCCCAGCGCCAGCCCCCGCCAGGTCATGAGCGTCCATCCCCTGGTTTCTCCGGCAATCGTCTCTCCTGCAAGGTATTTCAGGGCCTCCGCGTCCGTCATCTCCGTTTCCGTCATCGATGGCCGGATCATCCCGAGTGCCGCGGCATGGTCCGGAATCAGGTTCCTGCCCCGGATCTCCCCGATCTGCAGTCCGATTCTCAGCGTCTGAATTCCTTTCAGGTCAGGCAGGAATCCTATCCTGGCCAGCCGGTTCCCGAAGGCGGCGTTCGGCTTTTCCGTCCGGATTCCGCTGTTCTCCCAGATCCGCATCTGCTCCCGGTCCGGGCTGAACGCTGCGGCAGTTTGCTCAAGCCGCGGCCGTCCGTTTCCGCGTCTGCGCATCCGGGCGATAAACTGCCCTTCTCCGCGTACGCGGTGCGGCCAGCAGGTAAAGCATCCGCCCCTTCCGTCCACGCCCGGCAGGCTGAAATCCTCCGGTTCAAAATCCGGATGTCGGGTCAGGAAAGCCTGTACCTGATGCTCGTTTTCTTCCGGGTTCCACGTGCAGGTAGCATAGACAAGCCTGCCGCCCGGCCGGATCATCTCCGCCGCCCGCTCCAGGATCTCCGCCTGCCGAACCGCGCACCCCGCCGCCTTCTCCGGGCTCCATTCTTCACGGGTTTCGGGGTGTCTTCGAAACATGCCTTCCCCGCTGCAGGGGGCGTCCACCAGCACGCCGTCGAATCCCTCCGCCCATTTTTCCGCCAGGGCCTGCGGGTAAGCGCAGGTCACGACGGCGCATCCGATACCCATCCGCTCCAGGTTCCTGCTCAGGACGGCTGCGCGCTTCGGAACCGGCTCATTGCAGACCAGCAGCCCCTCTCCCTGCATCGCGATACCCATCTGGGTGCTTTTCCCGCCGGGTGCGGCGCAGAGATCCAGAATCCTTTCACCCGGACGCGCATCCATCACGGCCGCGGGAATCATCGCGGAGGGATCCTGCAGATAAAATGCTCCTGCCTCATGGGCCGCGGTCGTCCCGGCCGTGGATTCCGGCGGAATCTCCCATCCCGTTTTTTCCCAGGGTACGCGGGCCGTTGCGTCCCTGAAGGGCGTCTCCCATCCCTTCCGGAAGGGGTTCATGCGCAGGCCGCGTACGGGCGGCCGTTCCATCGCTGAAAGAAAAAGAGGCAGCTCGTCATTCAGCTGCGCTCCCACTCTTCGTGTGAAGGATTCCGGAAGCCGGCTGACGTTCATTTCTCCATCCACTCCGGAACCATCCTCCGTTCAATGTCTATCTGCGGCGTCTTCAGGCTGCACTGCCGCAGGATCCTCTTTTCACCGCTGGTCATGACCTGCGTGATCCCCATTTTTTCCGCGCAGCGGAGCGCTGCTTCTTCCCCGGCCTCGACCATCTCCGGCTCCGTCCGGTCCGCAAGGTTCGTATTATTGATGATCCGGTCGATGCCGAGCCTTCCCCTGGCGCCGATTCTCGCCGCCAGGTCAAGGATATCCTCCACCGTTTCCGTCAGCGGACGCATAAGGTTGATCACGAGCACCGAAGCGGTCTCCTCCCGGCGTTTCGCGAAGCTGGGCGCGTATCTTCCCAGCGCGGCAGCGCCCGTATCATCCCCGCCGACATCAAATACAACCCGGTCCCAGTTCTCCTCGAAAACGCGCTGGATCTCGGCGGGAAGCGCCGGAATATCCACCGTGCTCATGGCAAAGGTAGGCATCAGCACCCGGACGCCCGCGCGTTCCAGCTCCGGCGTCTTTTCCGCGCTCCGGAAATACGGGTTCACGATGTCGAGATCCACCAGCGCCGTTTTTTCTCCCCTGGCAGCGAAGCCTTCGGCCAGGTTCAGGGCGAGCTCAGTCTTTCCGCTTCCGTAATTTCCGGTCAGCACCGTGAACCGGGGAAAAAGATCCAGCCCGCTCATTCCTGATCCTCCTGATCCCCTTCCCGGGTTTTCCAGTTCCGCGGATAAACCGGCCTGCGATAGGCGGCATACCGGTCGATCAGCTCCTCCGGCGGGACAGTCTCCTCCTCGCCGGGGTCACTGAACAGCCGCGTCACCCTTCTCCTTCTGGGGCGTATGGCCTGCTCAAAGGCCTCGGTGGTTCCCTCCGGCTCCGGTCTCCTCCAGGAAACCGCGGGCTGCTCCGCCTCCGTTTCCTGCTCCTCGAAGAGGCGTCTCTTCTCCGGTCTTTCAGACTGCGGAGCATCCGCTTCAGGCTCCCGGAGCCAGGCTCTTCCATAGGCATTTTCGCCGGAAGGCCCCGCATAGGCGGGTTCCTCCCATTCTCCCTGCCCTGCGGATTCTTCATCCGGGCCGTCTTCAGATAAATTCTCCGTCTTTTCCATCCGCTCATCCCGCCGTCTGATTCGGCGGAAAAAACTGCTCCAGACCCGGTACGGCTGCCATCTGATCAGGTAGACGACCAGATCCGCGGTCAATCCTGCCGCGCAGAGGAGGATCGCAATAAGCTTCCAGTTCCTGCCGATCCAGCCGAGCGCCGTCGTACCTTCCGGGGAAGATACGGTTCTCCAGATCTCGGAACTCAGGCTGCGGATCCAGCCGAGCATCGACAGAAAAGCTGATTTGGCCAGTGCGTCCATTTATCCGCTCCCTCCTCAGCCGATATGCTCCGCCGTCTCTTCCGGCGCAGCCTCCTCCGGTTCCCCGGGCTCCTCCGGCTCTCCGGTTTCCTCCGTCGGATCCTGGGACCCTTCGGGCACAACATCCACCGTCACCGTGATGATATCGTTGCTGAGAATCGCGTCCTCGCTGGGCTTGGAGACACGGATCTGGAAGTTTGTCGTTTCCTTCAGTCCGTCCAGATTGACGAAATGCTCGCTGAGAGCCAGCTCCTTCATCTGGTTCAGCACTTCGCTGCGCGCGGCCACCGTCAGGCTTTCCGGGCTGACATGAACAGCCTTCACCTCGAAGCCCTCCGCGACCGCGTTGATGGTTCCGATCATGCTGGCCACATCGTAGCTTCGGGTCGGCAGAATGGTCGTTTCAAGAACCACGCTGTCCAGCATGACGCCATCGTAGCTCACTTCCAGCAGGGGATTGACAACCTGCTCGCCGCTCCGGTTGAACAGCGTCAGCCCCGCAGAAAAAACGCTGCTCCCCTCACTCCAGTCAATCTCGCCCGGATTCACGAATACGCGGGCCCGGCTGATGCTGTTCACCAGGCTTCGGGGACCGCTCACCGCCACAAGCGGGGGATCCACGCTGGGCGTTGCCATATACCATCCCTCGGGAACTTCCCCGTTGATCGTGACGGAAACGGGAATGCGGTACCGCACCACATATTCCTCGACCTGGACGTTCACGCTGGCCGGGTTCAGGCTGACAACGCGGCCGTAGGTGGCTGAATTGGTAGCCTGCAGCCGGATCTCCTGATCGCCGGTTTCCGCGATTCGGCTGAGATCCAGCCGGACATTGTACACCGAGCTTTCCGCGCGCTCAAACTGCTGCTGCGGCACGGCAGCCACGGCCGTCACATCCTCCAGCGCCTCGCTCAGGTCGTTGGTCACGATAAAGCCGTTCCGCTTCATCGTATCCGTGCCGGTGATATTCACGCTCACATCGTTGAAGGTCTTGTCTCGGGTCAGGGATTCGTCCTGGCTGATCAGCCCCGCCCACAGCAGCACGCTGATCAGCAGGGCCATCAGCTTGAACCAGCCGTTATGAAGCACCAGATGCTTCAGGATTTTCAGAAGCTTCCGGGTTTTTTTCTCATTCTTCGGAGCGGATTCCGTCATGCTTTCTCCCCCTTTCCGATCCTCTTCAGGCTGTTCCACAGGGTAAGAAGCCAGGATTTCTCCGGCGTGTAAAGCTCCTCCAGAATCCGGCGAAGCTCATCCTCCGTCAGCGGCCGCCGAAGCGCGCCGCCCCGGGCCATGCTCATGGTTCCGGTCTCCTCGGACACGATCAGAACCGTAGCGTCCGAATTCTCGCTCAGGCCGATGCCGGCGCGGTGTCTTGTGCCAAGTTCCCGGGAAACGCCCCGGGCTTCCGTCAGCGGCAGGATGCAGGCTGCCGCCTCGACCCGTTCCCCGCGGATCACGACCGCGCCGTCATGCAGGGGCGTGTTGGGTTCAAAGATATTCTCCAGCAGCGGCGCGGAAATATCCCCATCCACCCGCGTGCCCGTGTCGATGACATCCTGAAGCCCGGTCCGCCCCTCAAAACAGATCAGGGCCCCGACCCTGCGGTGGCTCAGATCCAGCATGGTCTGGGTGATTTCCGAAACGATCCGCTCCTGCTGCTCCATGTCGGACGGGCGTTCTTTTCCCTTGTTCAGCAGCGTGCTTCGGCCCATCTTTTCCAGTCCTTTGCGGATTTCGGGCTGGAAAAGGACGACCAGCACGATGGCGCCGTTGTTCAGAATAGTGGTCAGCAGCCAGTTCAGGCTGGTCAGCCCCAGAAGGTTGCTCAGCATGACGATGACCAGCAGCATGAACACGCCCTTGAGCAGCGCGCTGCTCCGCGTCCTGCGCAGCAGGATCAGCAGCTCATAGAGGATCACCGCCATGATAATGATGTCCAGTATATCAATGATGCCCAGCCGATGGGTCAGGTTCCAGATCATGTTGTTCATCATGGTCCAGAAGTCATTCATCCGGGGCACCTCCTTCGAAGTTCAGCTTGATAAAATTATATCATGAGTATCGGGCCTTTGGAAAGGTATTCTCCGGCTTTTTGGCAAAATAAAAGAAAGCGGGATCCGGCAGATCCTCAGGAACAGCTGAAAAAAGAGCAAACAAAACCCCTTCCATTACGAAAACGGAAGGGCGTTTTATTTTGATCGCGAAATCAGCCTGCTTATACAGCAGCAGCCTTGTTCAGCTGCCTGGCCAGACGGGCCTTTTTGCGGTTGGCGGCATTCTTATGCACAACGCCCTTGGCCGCAGCCTTGTCGATCGCGGCGGAGGTCGCGCTCAGCTGAGCCTGCGCGTTCTGGGGATCAGCGGCAACAGCGGCGTCAAACTTTTTGATGGCAGTGCGCACACCGCTCTTAACGATCCGGTTGCGCAGATTCTTTTTCTCGCTGACCTTCACGCGCTTCTTGGCGGACTGGATATTCGGCAACGTGGTTCACCTCCCTCAGGAATCCGGATAAAAAATCACCGGCGCTTATAGTATCACGGTTTCACATGAATTGCAAGGGGTTTTTTCGCATTTTTATGTTCTTTCCCCCCTTTTCTCCCGCTTCCCGATCGTTTATAATGTAGGTGAGAGATTGAAGGAGGCTTTTCCCTTGGCCAGAGAGCGTATCGGAATCCTGGACGGTACCTTTGACCCGATTCACCAGGGGCATATCCAGATGGCGCTCAGCGCCCTGGAAGCCGCCCGGCTGAATCGTCTGTACATCATTCCGGCCGGGGACGCCGGCTACAAGCCCTGCATCGTCTCCGGGGAAGACCGGTGGAAGATGGTCGTGGCCGCCTGTTCGCAGGACGGCCGCCTGCTTCCTTCCCGTCAGGAACTGGACAGCCCGGTTCCTTCCTTCACGGTGGACACGCTCCTCGCCCTGCGCAAAAAACATCCCCGTGCAGAGCTTTTTGTGCTTCTCGGAACGGACGGCCTGATGAAGCTCCACGGATGGCGCCGTCTGGAGGAAGTGCTCCCGCTCTGCTCCTTTCTGGTCTGTCCGCGCGTGGGAGATACGCGGCTGCAGGCTTATCTGCGGGAAAAAGCCCGGCTGACAGGCATGGGTGCCAGAATTTTTATGATCACCATGCGCCCCGTTTCCGTCTCCTCCACGGAGGTGCGCGACAGGCTGGCGCACGATTCTCCCGCGCCGAATCTGTACGGTCCCGTCCGGGAGTTCTGCGCCCTTCTCGGGCTCTACGGCATGCCCGTGCGCGAGGAGCGGGCCCGTCCCTGGATCGAACGGCTATTTGCCTCCGTCACGCCGCACCGGTTTGCCCATTCCCTTTCCGTAGCCGCGGAATCCCGCCGTCTGGCGGAGCGGTTCGGTCTGGATGCGCGCCGCGCAGAGCAGGCCGGCCTGCTGCACGACTGTGCCAAATGCCTTCCGCTGGAGGAAATGCGCCGCATCGCGGTCGACAACAGCCTGACGGATGACGAGGCCATGCTCTCCAGCGGCGCCCTGCTGCATTCCGTGGTCGGCGCCTTTGTCGCCCGCAGGGATTACGGCATGGAGGACCCGGACGTTCTGGAAGCCATCGCTTATCATAATACCGGCTGCGCGGGAATGTCCCGCCTGGCCATGTGCGTGTGCCTCGCGGATTCAATTGAACCGACAAGGGACTCCTACCCGCTTCTGGAGCAGGTCCGCGCCCTGGCGGAGAAATCGCTGGAAGGCGCGCTTCTGCTGAGTCTGGAGGGAACGGCTTCCTTCGTCCGTTCCCGCGGTAAATATCTCCATCCACGAACGCAGGAAACCATCGCCTGGCTGAAAACGCTCCCGGAAGCGCGGAGCGGAATTAATCAATAAGGAAGGTAACGCAGGATGCAGGATCAGGAACTGGTACTCAAAATCGCCCAGACCCTCTACGACCATAAGGCCGGGGAAATCTCCGCCCTGAAGGTGGGCCATCTCACCGTCCTCTGCGATTACATGGTCATCGCCTCCGGCCGCACGGCCGCCCAGGTCACAGCCCTCGCCGAGGACGTGGACGAGCTCATGGCCCGGGAAGGCGTGGCCCTGAGGCGTTCCGAAGGCAGCAAGGAAGGCCGCTGGTCCGTCCTGGATTACGGCAGCATCATCGTCCACCTCTTCCATCGGGATGAGCGCGCCTTCTATCATCTGGACAGGCTCTGGACGGACGGCGCGAACGCGCTGGATCTTCCCTTTGATCAGACGGTAGCCGACTGATTTTCCGGGCTGATCCGCCCTGTCCGTAGGGTCAGGTCAGCCCTGTGCCCTTCTCATCAGAACCGCCCGGTCCAGGATGTCCTCCGCCAGTGCCCTCTTACTCTGCAGCGGACGGTCTTCCGTACCCTCGCGCGTAATCAGCGAAGCGATATTCGTGTCCGTCCCGAAGCCGGCTCCCGGCAGGGTTACATCGTTGGCCACAATCATGTCCAGGTTTTTCCGGTCCAGCTTTCGGACGGCGTTTTCCTTCAGTTTTTCCGTCTCTGCCGCAAAACCGATCAGGATCTGTCCCTTCCGCTTGTTCCGGCCGATTTCCCGGGCTACATCCGGCGTCTCGACCAGCTGCAGAATAAGGTCTTCGCCCGCCTTCTTCTTGATCTTTTCAGGGGCTGTTTCCCTGGCCCTGTAATCCGCGGGCGCGGCCGCCTGGATGATAATGTCCTGCTCCGGCGCCTCCTTCTGCATGGCGGCGAGCAGGTCCTCCGTGCTCTCGATCGGAACAATCCGGACCCCTGCGGGCACGGCCGCGGTGGTGCTTCCCTTCACAAGGGTTACCTCGGCGCCCCGGTCGCGGGCGGCCTCAGCCAGCGCGAAGCCCATCTTCCCGCTCGAATCATTCGTCAGGTATCTCACGGGATCCAGCCGTTCCCGGGTTGCGCCGGCTGTGATCAGAACCTTCAGCCCTTCCAGATCCCTGCGGGCCGTCAGGATGCTTCCGATGGCCTCCACGATCTCCGCGGGTTCGCTCATGCGCCCGTCCCCGCTGTCGCCGCATGCAAGCAGGCCGTTTCCCGGGCCGATCACATGGACGCCGCGTTCCGCCAGGATGCGCATGTTCGCCCGGGTCGCCTCCGCCGTCCACATGCCGGTGTTCATCGCCGGCGCCACCAGAATCGGCGCCTTCGTCGCGAGCACGGTCGTACTCAGCATATCGTCCGCGATCCCATGCGCCATTTTGGCCAGGATGTTCGCAGTAGCCGGAGCGATGACAAAAACATCCGCCAGCTTTGCCAGCGCGACATGCTCGACATTCCAGTATTCCGGAGCCTGAAAGGTATCGGTCACGGTCTGGTTGGCGCTCAGCGTCTGAAAGGTCAGCGGCGAAACGAATTCCGCAGCGTTCCGGGTCATGATCACATGAACCCCTGCCCCCAGATGCCGCAAACGGGAGACCAGATCCGCGCTTTTGTACGCGGCTATGCCTCCCGTCACGCCCAGCACGATTTGTCTGCCGGTCAGATCCATATTACTGCTCCTCTTCCGCGGGCTTCTCGTAGGTCAGCAGTCCGCGGTTGATCTCCTCAACGGCCACCTTCAGAGGCTTCATGCCTTCGGCGTTGATAGCCGGCACGCTGCCGCTCACGATCTCCCGGGCTCTCTTGCTCGCCTCGACGACCAGGGCGTAGCGGCTGTCGGCATGGTTCAGAAGCTCCAGTACGCTGGGATCTACAATGGACATTTCGGGTTTCCTCCTGTTTCTCTTTCTGCAATAAGTCTTTGCCCGCGTCGCCGCGGGGTGGATGCCTGCGGATACCTCCGCGCCTATTCCCCGATCTCCGGAAAATACCTCACGGAATTCTGCTTCTCCGCCCGGACGATGGCAAACAGCTGATCGCAGGCCAGTTCAAGATCGTCGTTCACAATCAGGTACCGATACCTGTTCATCTGTTCGATCTCACCCCGGGCATTTTTCAGCCTTCTCTCGATCTCCTCCGGCTTTTCCGTATTCCGGGTATGAAGGCGCACCTTCAGCTCGGCATAGCTGGGCGGCAGGATGAAGATGCTCACGCAGTTCGGTTCCTTCTCCATCACGGTCCGCGCGCCCTGGGGATCGATGTCCAGCAGTACGTTCTGCCCGCGGTCCATCCGGCCGTAGACTTCGCTTTTCAGCGTGCCGTACCGGTGCGCGTGCACGGTGGCGCGTTCAAGAAAAGCGTCCTCCTTTTCCAGTTTATCATATTCTTCCTCGGAAATAAAGTGGTAGTGCACGCCGTCGATTTCATTTTTGCGCCGTTCCCGCGTAGTGGCGCTGACGGAGAAGCAGAAACTGGGATCCCGCTGCAGCAGCCTCTCCACCAGCGTTCCCTTTCCCGTGCCCGAAGGCCCGGAGATAACCAGGAGCATCCCTTTTCTCGTTTCCTTCATTTCAAATCTGGCTCCTTTCGGGGATTCAGCCTTCCGGCGATGGTCTCAGGCATCAGCGGGCTCAGTACAATGTGATCGCTGTCCATAATGATGACGGCCTTCGTCTTGTGTCCGCAGGTCGCGTCGATCACGCGTCCCCGGTCCCGGGCGTCCTGTACCATCCTGCGGATGGGCGAGGCCTCCGGCGCCGTAACGGCGATGATGCGCTCCGCCGTCACCGAATTTCCGTATCCGATATTGATCAGCCGCATTCCTTACTCCACATTCTGAATCTGTTCGCGCATTTTCTCGATCTCGCTCTTCAGGTCCACTACCCGCTGCGCGATCTCCGCGTCGGAAGCCTTGGAACCGATGGTGTTGGCTTCCCGGTTCATCTCCTGAATCAGAAAGTCCATCTTTTTCCCGATCTCGCCTTCCGCCTCCAGATACCGTCTCATCTGAAGAATATGGCTTTCCAGCCGCGCCAGCTCCTCGTCGATGGCGCAGCGGTCCGCGAGAATGGCTACTTCCTGGGCAATCCGCTGAGGATCCGCGCCGTTCACGCCCAGCTGCTGCAGCCGTCCCTCAAGCCGGCTCCGGTAATCGGCCACGACCGTCGGCGCCCTCGCCAGGATCCGTTCCCGCAGCTCCGCGGCCTTCTCCAGATGAATCCGCAAATCTTCGCGAAGATGCTCCCCTTCCCGGGTCCGCATATCATTCAGCTGTCCGAGTGCCGCCTCAAGTGCTTCCGCGCACAGGGTGCTGACAGTCTCCTGATCCATTTCCCTTTCCGCCAGCGTCACGACGCCTTCCATTTCCATCAGCGCACTCAGTCCAAGCCGGTTTTCCTCCCCGGTGGCCTCGCTGATCTTCCGCGCCGCCTCGGCATAGGCCCGGGCCAGATGCAGGTCCGTCTGAACCTCCTGCGCGCCCTCCTCGGTATTTTTCACATTCAGGAAGACCTCGACATGCCCGCGCTTCACGCGCATCCCGATCTTCTCCCTCGCCGGGGTCTCCAGAAAAATCAGATTCCGGGGCAGCCTCAGGCTGATATCCAGAAACCGGTGGTTTACCGTCTTCAGATCGGCGGTAACCTCCCATCCGTTCCCGGCCGCGCGCCCGGTGCCGCACCCTGTCATGCTCTGCAATCCGCGTCCCTCCTTCGTAGCGTCATCCTATCACTTTCCGCTGACAGCGTCAAACAGCCCTCCCAGGGAAAAGCGGTCCGTCTGCAGATCGCTCACCGCCTCCAGGATATCTCCCAGCCGATGCGCATCCGAGGACCACAGCCGCCTTTTTCCCGCAATCAGCTTTTCGTTGACCGGCAGCTCCGGCCTCACTTCAACCACGGGAAACTCCACGTCCTCCGGGAAAAGCCCCAGGTTGACCAGCAGTCCGTGCCCCCTGTTGATATGGGCGGGCACCGCCGCGCCGCCATGTTCCCGGATGATTTCCGTGCACTCCTGAAGGCTCAGGTCGGTCGCGCCCATCAGCAGGCGTTCCTCGATCCCCTGCACCTCGTCGTCCGTGTTCATGATCAGCTGATTGCCGAAATAATCCGGGCGGTTCTTCACGCCCCGGGGCAGATGGCTGCTGAAAATTTCCCCGACCTTCACCGCGGTTCCGACATCCGTGAAGTAACCCAGCAGGTGCACCTCTTCCTTCGTGGTGATCTCCATTCCCGGCATGAAGATCAGTCCGTAATAATCCGCGGCTTCCTTCACGTAGGGCAGGTTCCTTCCCGTGTTGTGATCCGTAACGGCGATGGCGTCCAGGCCCTTCAGATGGGCCATACCGCAGATGTTCGCCGGCGTCATGTCATCGTCTGCGCAGGGGCTCAGGCAGGAGTGCATATGAAGATCCACCCACATGCCTATGCCTCCCGGGGTGTCCCGGGCAGCCCGGCCTGCGCCATCAGCGCGCACAGCTCATAAGCGGTCTTCCCGCTCTGCAGCACGCAGATTTCCTCGTCCCGGGCCTTTTCCAGGGTGGCCTCTTCCATCTCGATATCCTCCGGAATGATGACCGCGGCCATCTCCATCAGGCTCGCCACCGCAATCACGTTCATATGCGTCTGCACCGTAATCCATGCCATGCCGGCCTTTCCATGCGCCATGACCCAGCTCAGCAGGTCGCAGCTGTATCCGCAGGTCACCTCCCTGTCCTTCGGCGCGTCCGGCGTCATGTCCCTGGCTCCCGTCAGCTCAATCAGTTCCTTTACCGTCATTGTTCTGTCCTTCCTTCCGGTTATTCTCTCTGGGTTTCCGCGATATCAACCATCTGCTGGGCCATGACCTTCAGCTGTTCCTTCATCTTGTGGATGCAGTCCATCTCCCGGGCGTTCCCCTGAACGATATCCTCAGCGAATGTCCGGCAGGTCGGGCTTCCGCAGCTTCCGCAGTCGTAACCCGGCAGCGTGGCGTAGATCTCCTCAATCCGTTCCATCTTGCGCATGGCTTCGAGCAGGTCGTCGTCCAGCTTCATCACGGAGTTTGGCTGAATCCGCCTGCTGTCATACAGCTGGTATTTGGTCATCATCCCGTTGTCCACGTTCAGCTCCGCGTTCCGGATATCCACCAGCCTGCGGATCCAGTTCCGTGCTACGTAGTTGTTCTCAAAATTCAGCGGCCCGCCGACGCATCCGCCGGTGCACGCGGCGCCCTCAAAGAATTCCAGCCCGTTCAGGCGGTTATCCTCGATCTCCTCCAGCACCCGGATGCAGTTGGTAATCCCGTCCACGGCCATGCTCGCTTCCGGGCACACCGCGTCGCATTCCCCGCCGCTCCTGGCCCAGCCGACGCCGAAATCAGAGGATGTCTTCAGCGTTTCATCCTCCGGCGCCCTGCGCATCGCGCTGCTCAGCGGCCCGTAAATATCCAGCACGCTGATCGCTCCGTCCACGGCGCTCTTTTCATGCCCGATCGGGTTTCGGATCGCCGTCACCTTGGCGGGGCAGGGCGTCAGGAAGAAGCACCCGATCTCCTTTTCGCTCACCTGGTGCTTCCGCGCGAATTCCTTCTTCGCGATCATCGCAGCGACCTCCATCGGCTGCCGGATATCCACGATATGGTCGATCAGGTCCGGAAAACGAACCTGAATCAGCCGGACGATCGCAGGGCAGGCGGAGGAAATGACAGGCCGGGGAATATCCGGTTTTTTCAGCCGTTCCCGAATGGCCCGGCTGACGACGTCCGCTCCCCGTGCCACCTCGAACACATCGTCAAAGCCCAGTTCCTTCAGTCCGTTCAGCAGCTGGCCGATGTTCTTCAGGTTCTTGAACTGCCCGTAAAGGCTGGGTGCCGGAAGCGCGATCCTGTACTTCCATCCTTCGATGATACTCAGCGGGTCCGTCACGGCCACCTTTGCGTGGTAGTCGCACACCCGGATGCAAACGCCGCAGTCGATGCACCGCTCGTCAATGATATGCGCGCTTCCGCCGCGCACGCGGATGGCTTCCGTCGGGCATCGCTTCAGGCAGTTTGTGCACGCGCGGCACTTATCCTTCTCAAGCCGCACGGAGTGAAACCGTTTCGTCTCTTCCATTCTAACCGCTTTCCTTTTTCTGTTGCCGGCAGTGCAGGTCCCTTCCTCCGGGAGCCCACCGGTTCCGGCTTTTCTTCCCTTTCCGCCGGCTTATGCCTTCAGGGCGAAGCTCATGGTGATGGTCGTCCCGACGCCGACCTCGCTCTGGATGTCAAACTCCGTCGCGTTGCGCTTCATGTTCGGCAGGCCCATGCCGGCGCCGAAGCCCAGCGTCCTCGCTTCCTCGTTCGCCGTGGAGAATCCCTCCGTCATGGCTTTCCCGATATCCGGAATCCCGGGGCCCTGATCCCGGGAAATGAGCGTCACCTTCTCGGGCTCAACCTGCAGGATCAGCTCTCCGCCGTCCGAGTGAATCACCAGGTTCAGTTCCACCTCATAGCAGGCCACGCTCACGTGGCGCAGCACGTCGGCGCTGACGCCCAGCTGTTTCAGCGTCCGCTTGATCGTGGTCGAAGCCTCGCCCGCCGTCTCATAGGCTCCGGCCCGGACCGGAAAGGTCTTTTCCATCAGCACGGCCATTCCCTATTCCTCCTTTGCGCCAGCGCGTTTCTTCGTTCCCGGCAGTCCGTGGATGTACAGCTCGCCGCAGGCGGTATAGGTGGTCATCTTCGTGCTCATGACGGTAATTCCGCAGTCCTCCGCCTCTTCCAGGATCTCGACGCTCGGCAGTTTTCCACGGGAAAACACAATGCAGGTGATGTCGAGCATCTCGCTCGTCCGGACGACATGGGGATTGATCAGCCCGGTAATCAGGACCGTTTTATCCTTGACGAAAGCCAGCACGTCGCTCATCAGGTCGCTTCCGCACGCAGTTTCGACCGGTTCGTCCATCCGCTCCCCGCCGATCAGGATGTTGGCTTCCAGGATCTCCTTGACTTCTCCGATGGTCATCTGTTTCCTCTCCCTTTCTGCTGCCGCGCTTATTCGTTCGGTTCCTTTCCGACGCACCATCCCCGGGTCTTGTTCACCGTCCGTTCCACGGCGTCCCGGCTGTTCTTCCAGTCTTCCTTTTCGTAACGGTAATCAAACTTCTTGATAAACCAGCTGATATCCTCCTGAATCCGGTCCAGGTTCTTCCGTTCGTTCTCGGCGAGCGTCCGGATAAACTCTCCCAGCTCCTTCGGCCCAAGCTCCTCTGCCGCGACCTCCGCCAGCCGGCCGAGGTGCGGCAGGCACAGGCCCTTTCCCTCGTTGAATTTCTTCCGGAATTCACTGTCGTTTTTATACAGGGCAAAGAAGGTGTGCAGATACCGCAGCATGTTTTCGTCGATGGTGTCGCACATCACGCACGTGCCGGCCATCTCCCGGATCTTTCTCGCCTCCGATATCACGGCGTCCTTTGCGCTTCTTGCTTTCCCGTTCAGCCGGTCCCCCATCGTCGTGTTCTGCAGCTGTTCCCCGGCCTTTTCCAGAGCCGCCCAGTTCTTTTCAAGCTTCTTCCGGTTTTCGATCATGTGGCTTTCCAGCATCAGCGCATGCCCCAGCCGGTTGCTCATCGTGAACAGCATCGCGTGATGCTTCCGGCAGAATCCCCGGTCGTTGACGCGGATCCGTACATCCGGTTCCATCACGGACGCGCCCAGGTATCTTTCCGCCTCGCCGAGCTCCGTCCGCCGCTCAAGCGCACACAGCAGGCATTCTCCGTCCTTCTTGGCCGCGTCCCAGATGGGAATCGTATCGATGTGGTATTTCATGTCTGCTCCTTCTCCCGGCGACTTTTCTTCCGGGATCTTCCGTGCCTTCAGTCCAGCGGGTCCTCATATTTTTCCAGCTGAACCCCCGCCTCGCCGAACAGCTCGAGCGTAAAGGGATCGGGATATCCCTCCCGGTATACGACCCGGCGTATTCCGCTGTTGATGATCATCTTGCAGCACATGCTGCATGGCTGATGCGTACAGTAGAGCGTCGCCCCGTCAATGGAGACGCCCAGCTTGGCCGCCTGAACGATGGCGTTCTGCTCCGCGTGCACCGCGTAGCAGGTCTCCATCCGCGTCCCACTGGCAATCCCGAGCCGGTCGCGAAGGCACTCTCCCTTTTCCCGGCAGGTCCTGATTCCCGCGGGAGCGCCGTTATATCCGGTGGTCATGATGCGCTTGTCCCGCACGATGACGCATCCGATGCTCCGGCCCTTTCGGAAGCAGCTGCTCCATTCGGCGATGGTGTAGGTCATCTTCATAAACCGCTGGTCCCACTTATCCATATTTCGCTCCTCCTTCGTTTCCGTCCGGCGGAGTTTCCCGGACAGCGTATGAAATCTCTGAATAAATTATTTTAGCATATCCGGAGCTCCGGAGCAATGATGAAGGCAGCGGTTCCCGAAAGGTCGTATAGTGTTCCCCTGAAAGCCTGAAAGCGGATAATCCGGAAGCTGTTCCGGCGGTCAGATGAGCTTCCTGTTTTTCCATTTTCCGCTGCGGAAGCGGAGGATATCCATCGTGCCCTTGATGCACCAGTCCAGCACCATGGCGATGGCGATGCCGATCACGCCCATTTCATAATCTCCGGGCCAGCGGATCCACTGAACCAGCAGGAAGGAAAGGAAGGTCCGGCAGACAACCGTCGCGAAAATGGAGGCCCACATGGTGAACTGCACGTCCCCCGCCGCGCGCAGCCCGGAGGACAGCGGTCCGGAGAAGGGCTGAACCAGCGCGGAAAAAAGATTGTGAATGGCAACCACGGTCAGAATCAGGCCCTTGGTTTCCGCCGGCAGGTCGTACAGCGGCAGCAGCAGCGGGCACAGAATCATGACAAGGATGTTCCACCCGGTCGCCAGGACAAGCGAGAGGCGCGTCAGCTTCCGCATATACCAGTCCGCCGCGCCCATATCCCCCGCTCCGACGCACTGGCCGATCACCGTAATAAAAACTGTCCCCATCGCTGTCCCCATGCAGGCCGCCAGCGACCAGAAGGTCTGGCCGGTGGAGTTGGCGTCGATATGCATGTCAGGCAGGTTGGCCAGCAGCAGGAAGCTGATCACCACTTTGGACGCCTGGAAAAGAGTGTTTTCAATGGAGTTGGGTACGGCGACGCCGAGTATGCGCCCGGCCATGGATGGATTCAGCCGCAGGGTCTCGGACAGGCGGACCGTAACCTTCGCCTTCACCTCGGCCTTCAGGCGCTTCAGCACAGCCTCCCCCCGCGGGGTACCGAGGCACAGCCAGGTCATAACGGCGGCGTTTAAGTACCAGGAAATCGTCGTGGGCCAGGCAACGCCCGCGGCGCCCGCGTGCAGGACAAAAACGCCGATGGCGTTTCCGATGACGTTGACAATGTTGCCCGCCAGCGTAACCCACATGGTGATGCGCGTCTGTCCCATGGCGCGGAATACCGCCGCGCCCGCGTTGTAAACCGCGGTTGCCGGGAAGGAAAGCGCGACGATCCACATGTAGCTTTTGCAGGCATTCCGGACCGCTTCTGACTTGGATGCGAAGACCGCGTCAATCAGGGCTGGCCCGAACGCCAGCATCAGCGCCATGCACGCCAGGGACAGCAGGCCGGAAATATGGAAAACCTGGTTCGCGGAAAGGTTGGCGTTCTCCCGGTCCCTGCTTCCGATGTACTGGGAAACCACGATCGCGCCCCCGGCGGACAGCGCGGTAAACAGGTAGATAAATACCGTAATGATCAGGTTGTCGAGCCCGACGCCCGTCAGCACGCCTTCGCCGGCATGGCTCGCCATCATGGTATCGGCCAGGCCGACAATCATCTGCAGGACGTTCTCGATCACAAGCGGAACAATCATGGCCTTCAGGGCCCGGTCTGAAAATCTGCGGCGTTCCGGGGGCAGGGATACTCCGGGTTCAAGTATTCTTTTTGCGAGGGACATAGCGCTGGCTCCTTTTCTGTTTTCGCCGGAATCTATTTTATCACGGCGCGGAGTTTTTGAACAGTATCACACCCGGGAAATCCCTATTCGTTCCCGCGCTCGCGCCGCCTTTTTTTGAGTCTTGACAAGTTCCCCGAAGTCTTATGATAATAGGATGAAGCCATCCCGGGTTTCATATAATGAGGCAGAAGGAGAATTCTGATGAAAAAGCTGATTGTTCTGGCTTTGGCCGCGGTTCTGCTGTTCACGGTTTCGGGCGTCCTGGCTGAGGAAGGCGCCGGCGCGCCGCTGTACGCGACGGTGGGCGAAGCGATGGAAGACAGCGCTGAGGGCCGCGTCGTTTCCGGCGGTGTTAACGGGGAATATATCGCGGTCGTCACGCGCAGGGACGGAAAGTATTACCGCAGCGTGGCCCCTTATGATGAGAAGCTGAATGAGCTGGTCGAGGCGCTTGACAGCCTGGACTATGAAGCGGACGATTTCTTTGAAAAGCATGAAGCGGCCATGCAGGCGGTGGAGGACTATGAAAAGACCCTGCCGATTGCCTACAGCGAGGTGTTCACGGCCGAGCCCCTGACGGATGCGGAAATGGCGTCCATGTGCGGGAAAACGCTGGCCCAGCTGACCGAAGAAGGCTTTGAGATCGGAAGCAACGGTACCGAGCCGGGCGAGGGAGACGATCCCATCATTGTTTTCTCGCTGCGCTTCGGCGTCTATGACTACAACTGCACGGTGGATGCGGATTTTGACCGGTATGTCGATGCCCAGGACAACGGCACGGAAGGCGAACTGGTGGTAAAGGACGTGGCGCTGGCAGGTATCACGGAATGGGGATATAACAGGATGTTCCACACCGACGGCACCGTGGAGGAGCCGGAGGATCCCTTCGCGGGATACGGCGAGATCCTGACCGAAATGACGGCTTTCCTTGAGAAAGTCCAGGCGGGTGAAAAGCTCGATATCGGGGAACTGGCCGCGGCCCTGAAGGAGAAATTCCCGGACTATGCGGACACGATCGATATGTATGTGACGCTTTATCGGACTTTGGGAGCGGACGGCCTCGCCTCCATGCTGGCTCCCGCCGAACCCGCTGAATAAGCTTCCCTGCATGCATCCCCCGAAAGGAGCAGCCTCATGACAGCTGAAAACAGCATGGGAACCAGCCGCGTCAGCAGCCTGATTCTGAAAACCGGGATTCCGCTGATGCTGAGCCTTCTGATCAATTCGCTGTACAATTTTGTGGATTCGGTTTTCGTCTCCCAGGTTGCGGAGGACGCCCTCACAGCCCTCTCCCTCGCGGCGCCCGTGCAGGTGCTGGTCTCCTCCCTGGGTCTTGGAAACGCCGTCGGCCTCAATGCGGCGATCAGCAAAGCCCTGGGGGAAAGGAAGCCGGACGAGGTCAGGAAAACCGCCAGCGCGGCGATCTTTCTGGCCGTTTGCGCGTGGCTGCTGATCTCCGCGGCCTGCCTGATCGGCGTGCGCTGGTATTTTGACTGGCAGAGCGGAGGAAACGAGGCCATTGCCGCTTACGGAAGGGATTACCTGAGCATCTGCATGCTCTTTTCCCTCGGGCAGATGGGGCAGTGGGTATTCGACCGCTTCGTCATCGCCAGCGGGAAGTCAAAGCTCTTCCTCTTCACGCTTTCCGCCGCTTCCGTCACAAACCTGATTCTGGATCCCGTGTTCATCTTTGTCTTTCAGCTGGGCACGAAGGGCGCGGCCATCGCGACGGTGATCGGTCAGTTTATGGGGCTCCTGGCCGGCATCTGGATTAACCGCCGCTGGAATCGGGAAATCCCCTTTTCCTTCACGCTTCGTCCGGACTGGAAGAATGTCCGGGCCATCCTGCGGGTCGGTATCCCTTCCACGCTGGTGCAGGTGCTGACCTCCTTCGTCACCGTCATCATGAATTCGATTCTCCTGGTCTTTTCCTCCACCGCGGTGGCGGTTTACGGCGTCTGCTCCAGAATGATGGGGCTGTGCACGGTCGGCGTCCACGGCATCGACAACGGGCTGATTCCCATCGCGGCCTATAATTACGGCGCGAGAAAGCCGGATCGTATCCGGGAGTCCTTCCGCTGGGCGATGATCTACTCTGTGCTGTTCTATGTGCCCTTCCTTTTGCTTCTGGAAATCGCGCCCTCCTTCGTCATGCGCCTTTTCAACGCCTCGGATCACATGATGGCGATCGGCGTGCCCGCGGTCCGGCTGATGGCGCTGAGCTGGCTGATCTGCATCCCGAGCCTGGTCACCGCGGCTGCCCTGCAGGGCCTGTCCATGCCGGCTCCCAGCATGATCCTCACGATGCTCCGCCAGGCGGTTCTTCCCGTAGCGCTTGCCTGGCTCCTTTCGTTCGCGGGGAATCTTAATCTGATCTGGCTTGCCTTCGTCATCGCGGAACTGGTCTGCGTTCCCTTCTCCCTCTTTCTGTGGAAGAGAACGCTCCGGCGGATCCTGTAGCTTCCGGCCTCGGTACGGAACCGTCTTTCAGCATCCCCATGCGTAGGATATCTGAGGATATTGCATGAGAAAAGAACGTTTCCCCTGGAAGGATTTTCTTTTTAAGGTCGCGGTCATCGCGGTTCCTGTTGCGCTGCAGAATCTGCTGACCACAACCGGCTCCATGGTCGACACCATGATGATCGCCTCCCTGGGCCAGACGGAGGTCGGCGCGGTCGGCCTGTGCGCGCAGTTTTCCTCGCTGATGTTCAGCGGATACTGGGGCTTTGTCGGCGGCGGCATGCTTTTCTTCTCCCAGTACTGGGGCGCAAAGGATGATGACGGCATCAACCGCTCCTACGGCCTGACGCTGGCCTGTATGATGACCGTCGGCCTGCTCTTCGGCACGCTCGCCGTCTGCTTTCCGGAAACCGTCATGCGGCTGTATACGGACAAGGAATCCATCCGGACGGTCGGTGTGGAATACCTGCGGATCGTCGGCTTCGGCTATCCGCTGACGGTTTTTTCCATGGCGATGGCGTCGCTTCTGCGGTGCACCGGCAGGGTGCGTATCCCCCTTTACGGATCGATTGCCGGCGTAGCGTCGAACATTCTTCTGAACTGGATCCTGATTTTCGGAAATCTGGGCGCGCCTGCCCTGGGGGTCCGAGGCGCCGCTCTGGCCACGGTTCTGGCCCAGGCAGTCAATATCTGCGTGGTCTGGGTGCTCGCCCTTCGCAGCCGGCATCCTTACCTGGCCGCGGTTTCCCGCCATTTCCGATGGAATGCGGCCTTTATCCGCGTCTATCTGAAGAAATGCTTCCCGATCATCCTGAACGAAGTGCTGATCGGGCTGGGAAATATGGTAATCAATATCGTGCTGGGCCGCCAGCCGGAGGAAGCGATCGCCGCGCTCGCCGTATTCCGGACCCTGGAAGGGCTGGTCATCGGCTTCTTCGCCGGGTTCTCCAATGCCTCCTCGGTTCTGGTGGGAACGGAAGTCGGCGCAGGGCGCCCGGACCTGGCCTACAGCCGCGCCTGGCGCCTGGTTTACCTCTGCCAGGCCTTTATCGGCGTCCTCGGCATCCTGCTGATCGCGCTCCACGTCCCGATCCTTCGGATGATGGGCATGCACGGGGAAAGCTTCCGCATCGCCTTCGGCATGATCTGTATTTACTCGGCGGCAGCCCTGATCCGGATGGGAAACTGGACCCAGAACGACACCTTCCGGGCCGCGGGAGACGCGACCACGGGCACGGTGCTCGAAATCGTGTTCATGTGGGCGATGGTACTCCCCTTCGTCTGGCTCTCCGGCATGGTCTGGAAACTGCCGACCCTGGCGATCTTCGCCTTCTGCTACGTGGATGAACCGATCCGCTATATCATCATGCAGCGTCATCTGCTCCGGGGAACCTGGATCCGTCCGGTAACGCCTGAAGGAAAGGCGGCCCTGGAGGGCTGGGCTCCCCCGGCACGCCGCGCCGGAAGGGCTTCGAAGCTTCCCGGGCGCTGAAGCTCGTCCCGTGAAAAGATTCAGCCGCCGTCCTTTCGGACGGCGGCTTTCAGTTTACCGTGCCTGTGCCGTATCAGGCTCCCTGCAGATGTTCCTTCGTCCACTTCACGGACGCAGCGGCATCGTCCAGGACATGCTTCGGATCGATGCTGTACTGCTCCACGATCACATTCCCGCCATATCCGATGCCCTTCAGCCTTTCAAGGATCTCCGCGATACGGATGTATCCGCTGCCGATTTCGCAGGCATACACCGGCTTTCCGTCCGCGCACAGGAAGGGATAATCTCCCTCATGCCGGGGTTTGCGGGTGCGGTCCTTCAGATGGACGGTTCGGATTCTGTCCGCGAACAGTTCGAAGGCTTCCGCCTCATTCTCGCCGAACATGGCAAAATTGCCGGTATCAAAAGCGCAGCCCAGGCCGTCGACGGCCCTCATGAAGTACTGCAGTCCCGCGGCGCAGTTGTAAGGCGCCAGAATTCCGTCGAAATCCTCCATGAGGATCGGCATTTTTTTCGTCCCGCCGTATTCAACCGTGCGCCGGATTCCCTGCACCATCCGGTCCAGGTCCTTTTCCGTGTTCCCGGTGGAATACATTCCGGGAATGATCAGCAAGTTTCCCGCCCCCGCTTCGGCGGCGAGTTCGACCGCCTCCCGGGCGCTGGAGTCCCCGGTTCCTCCCGGGAAATCGCAGAAGCAGTGCATTCCCTCAATTCCGAGATCCAGCTTCTCCATGAGCGCGGACAGCTCCCGCCGGTCCCTCTTCCAGGATTCGGGCGTAAGGTACAGCAGGTCCATCCCCAGCTCGTGAAGGCGTGCCAGCACCGTTTCCAGCTTCTGCCCCGTCGTCTGCACCCCGTCGTGGATGTTTTCATAGAACACCGCGATCTTCAAAATCCGCTCGTCTCCTTATTTTTTCATTCTCTTCGGCTTTTTCCTGCGCAGCCCGATCAGGAGCAGGACGATACCCGGGCACGCGGTCAGCAGCACGGCCATGATTTCGATCAGGCTGTGCCAGTACTTCAGTTCCGCCTGCACGGCGAAGATCATAAGCAGCCAGAGCGACCCGAGGACGATCAGGATTATATCCAGCACGTTCCGCTTCTGCCGCGGCGCCGGCCCGTTGTTTTCACCGCGCTCCCGCGTTCCTTCCCCCGGGTTCTTCCCGGAAGGCGCCGGGGTTTCTCCGCGCGCGGTTTCCGCGGGCCGCGCGCTGAAGTCCTGCCCGCAGTAGATGCAGGCATTTCCTGTTACAGGGGCTCCGCAGTTTGGACATTTGAACATTTTTTGCTCCCGTCACGGATCTTTCGGATGCGGCCTTCACGTGGAAACAGCCGGCCCTTTGTCCGTCCCGTCCGTTTCCGCGGTCTTTTTAT
The DNA here is from genome assembly GCA_947166705.1 of uncultured Clostridia bacterium. Classification (GTDB taxonomy): domain Bacteria; phylum Bacillota; class Clostridia; order Christensenellales; family Aristaeellaceae; genus Aristaeella. The sequence continues at coordinate 48,659 of CAMVFE010000004.1, read as the reverse complement.
TCTTCGATAATCATTTCACCGTCGCCGGCCTCTGCTTCCGAAGGCGTCATGATCTCCGGAGGCTCGCCGAAATAGGATTCCAGGATGGCCTGGCTCCAGGTCACGTGCGCCGTGATGTAGTAGTTCTGAAGCTGCGAGGTGAAGAAGTCAAAGTACAGGTTGGAATAAATCGGTATGGTCGGCAGAACCTCGTTATACCTTTCCTGGAAAGATATCCATTTGGAGACATAGTCGTACACGTCCAGTGGATCCGTCTGGCGCATGTTTACCGCCCGGTAGTACAGATCCTCGTCGTCCGAATAGGTGTTGTTCCAGATCCGGTGGTTCGCCGTCCGGTCCGTGGAGTAGGTGATGGCAGGATCCACGATGACGTGGAAATTGGTAGCCAGGTAGATCATGTCCGTCGTGCGTTCGGTTTCCCGGTAATAGCTTTTCAGCAGATCCTCCATCCTGGCCGGAACAAGCGTCACCCGGATGCCGGCCTGCGCCAGGTTGTCCAGGAAGCGCTCCTTCAGCGTGTCGATGATGTGGTTTCCTTCCGGATACATGAGGCTCAGGTCAAGCGCTACAAGTTCGCCGTCGATCTGCTTGCAGCGCACGTCGTCCGTTCCCGGGCGATAGGCCGCTCCATCCCGGTTCAGGGTCCATCCCGCGCTGTCCAGCAGCGCGTTGGCCTTATCCAGGTTCACCTCATAGTGCGTCAGATTGTCCAGTTTCAGCATTTTCCATGCCGCTTCCAGTTCCTCAAGCTCCTCCTCGGTGGTCGCGTACATGTTCCGGTGCTTCTTCCATTCTTCCAGGTCTTCCTCCGTGTGGGTTTCGTCGCCCATGAAGTTGATGGGATACTGGAGCTGGCCGTCGCAGATCAGGTATTCCCACTGCTCAATGCCGAAATATCCGTCCACCACCTTGCCCAGCCCGGAGGTATAATCCTCCGTCAGCCCTTCCCGGTCCATGCACCAGGCGATGGCCTGGCGGACCTCCTTCTCGTGCACCGTCGGCCAGTCAAAGGTGAAGGTGAGGAAGCTCAGCCCGATGCGGGGGTAGTTCTGGAAGCGGATATGATCGTCGTCGGTCATCCCGTCGTGCGCCTCACCCGGGTGGTGATCCGCGGCCTGCTCCCCGCCGGTCGTTTCCTCCGCCGGTTCCGTGTCCGCGTTTCCTTCCGGCGTCCCGCCGGCAGCATGTTTCTCCGCGTGTCCGGCCGTATGGCTCCCGGCCCCGCTCTGGTTGCCTTCCGCCCCGTAGAGACGTCCCTCCGCGGCCTCCTCCTCCACCGCTGCCGCGGTGTTTGCGCCCAGCAGCTCCAGAATCGTCGGCCCGTAGACCATCTTGTTGATCAGGTGGAATTTTCCGCTCAGCAGATCCTCCAGCGCGGTATCGTTATCGGCCAGGCTGAAGCTGATCTTTTCAATCGTCGGCTTCACCAGATAGATCGTGTATTCGTTTCCTTCCGGATCCTCCCGGGTCATCTCGATATAGTTCGGACCGCTGTGGCTTTCGGCCGTGCTGCCGCTGCCCGTTCCCCCGAGGCTTTCCTCGTCGAACCGGAAAGTCTCCGGCAGCGTGTTGTTCACCCACGCGCCCTTGAAATACGGGTTGATCCGGAAATGCGCGGTTTCGTAGTCATAGTCCGTCAGCGTGTAGGGCCCGCTGACGACCTTCGGGTGGCTGTTGTATCCCGTGTCCGGGTTCATTATGGTTTCAGCAAGCAGCTCCGCCGTGTAAATCGGTTCCTGGACGCTCGGATCCGCGTTGCCGATCCGGATGCCGTATCCGTATCCGTTGCCGAGATCCCCCGCCCCTCCGGCATATACCCTGCATCCCGGTGCGATCTCGGAGATCGGATAGGGCACGCAGAGCATCAGTCCGGTTTCAAAGAAATACGGCAGGAAATTGTGGTCCAGCGTGATCGCCAGCTGGTGCTCGTCCAGCACGCCCACGCCGGTCAGGTAAGGCAGCTGCCCGGTAATGTATTCGTCATATCCGAGGATATGCTCCGCGCGGTAGATTTTTCCGCCGATCTGTTCGATTTCCGGGCTCATCATCAGCAGCAGGGAAAACGCGTAATCCCACGCCGTGATCGGCGTCCCGTCCGAATAGTACAGGTCGTCGTACAGGCCGATGAAATACGTCTTGTTCCCCACCTCGTCCACCACGGTGAGCACGTTCTCAACGACGCTCTCGTCGAAGACATATACGCCCTGGTTCTGGTCCCAGTTCACCAGGTTGTATCCGTGCAGCAGCGCACGCACATCGATGTCGGATGTATCGTTCCCGAACATCTCCGTGAAAAAATCGCCCTTGGTGACGGTCGTATGTCCGACGCGCAGTTCATCCGGGTATTCCTTTTCATCCCCGGTTGTTTCTCCGGTCTCCTCCGCCCATGCGGTCGGGCCCGCGGCGGACAGCGTCAGAAAAAGCGCCAGCAGAATGGACAGAAGCTTTTTCAGGCTTTTCATCTTTCTCTTTCCTTTCTCCGTCTCCCCGGCCCGCGGTTCGGGGGTAAAACCCCGAACCGCGTCCGAGTCCCTGATGCTTATTCGTAGCAGTCGCCCACATGGTTGATGATGACCTCAACGCCCAGCGGCGTGCCGTATTCCTGCAGGATATACAGCGGTACATGGTTGCCGGGCAGCGGCGGCGTTCCCTCCTGCGGCGGCACGGTTCCCGGAGGCGTTCCCGGAGGTGTCGGTCCGGGCGGCGTCGTCTCCGGAGGTGTGAACAGCCTGCAGGTATTCGTGAATACCGTCACGTTCCCGGCCGCCGTCGTCTGGGACTGGGTGTAGCCCAGCACGCTCTGCTCGCTCCAGGTGTAATGGATTTCCTCGCCGTTTCTGTATTTCGGCAGGTTATTCACCGTCACGCTCCAGTTGTTCTCCTCGCTCAGCCTGTAGGTTGAGCCGTTGCTCAGCGTGACCCGCAGCGTCTTCGGCCGCAGATGCGCCTCGTCGTTGTTGTCGTCCCAGATCTTGATGACCGTGGTGCTCACCAGCTCCGGTATGTGGGTGTTCGTAATAACGGTCGAGTTGCCGCTCGTCCTCTGATCCGTCAGCACGTAGCCCGGCACGGATTCTTCTGTCCAGCTGTAGCGGATCAGATTGTTTCCGCGGTACAGCGGCAGGCCGGAAATCTCCGCCATCCAGTTGTTGGCCGCGTTCAGCGTGACGGTGGCCACGTTGCCGTTGCCGTTGCTCAGCGTCGCTCTCACGCTTGCGGGTCTGGATCCGTCCTTGTTGTTCACATCGTTCCAGACCTTGTAGATCACTACGGAGGTGTTGGAATTCGTGTAGCGGTTGGTCAGCTCAACCACAGCATTCTTGTTGAGTTCGACCGCGGCCTGCGCGGCGGTGACCGAGTCTTCCCTCAGGGTCAGGTTCGCCGCCAGCACGCCCGCGTTCAGCTCGTAGACCAGGTACTGTCCGGGAACCAGGTTCTCCAGGGTCAGACGGCCGTTGCTGAAGGCAGCGTATTCAACTGTCTCGTCGTATCCCTCCGGTCCGAGAATACGGAACAGCAGATGGGATGCGTTCTCCATATCGCTGGCCAGCAAGCCCGTGAATCTCTTCTCGATGGTCAGGCTTCCCAGGCCCTTGTCGTAATGGTTCTTCAGCGCGACGCTGCCTGTGCCGCCGTCCGTCACGGCCGCGCGCCCGGTCGTAACGCTGTCCGCCTGAAGCTGGTAGCCCGCGATCAGGGTATCCGCGTTGGTTTCCTTCACGCTGTAGGTGCCGACGGGCACATTCCGCAGCGTATAGCTGCCGTCCGTGAAGCTGCCGTAGGTCACAGTGCGGCTGAATCCGCCCGGTCCGCTGATCTGGAAAATCAGGGAGGAGGTATCCGCGTCCTTCGGCAGGTTTCCTGTAAAGGTCTTGGTGATCTTCAGGCTGCCGGTCTGTTCGTCATAGTTGTTCGTCAGGAGCACCTTCGCGGTCTTTCCGTACTTCACTTCGGCGCTGCCTTCCGTCACGCTGCCCGCAGCCAGTGTCCAGGAGGCGATCAGCCCTTCGGCGCCGGTTTCCTTCACGGTGTATTCTCCGGCCTTCAGTCCGCTCAGCGTGATCGAACCGTCCGTCATCTCGCCGTAGGTGAAGGTCTTCGTATATCCGCCGGGTCCCGTCACCGTGAACGTCAGGCCTGTCAGATCCGCGTCCGGCGCCGTGCCGCTGAAGGTGAAGGCCTTGTCGATCCGGAGCGCGCCTTCGTCCGGTACGTAGCTGTTCTTCAGCTCGATGCCGGCCGCGCCGTTTTCCGTCACTTCCGCGCTTCCTTCCGTCACGGAGCCCGCGGTCAGCCGGTAACCGGCGATCAGGCCCTCCGCGTTGGTCTCCTTCACGGTGTAGGCGCCTTCCTTCAGGCCGTCGATGCGCAGGATTCCGTCGGTAAACGCGCTGAATTCGAATTCGCACCGGTAGCCTTCGGGACCGGTCACCAGGAACTTCAGGCCGTCGGTATCCGCGCCTTCCGGAACGCCCTCGAAGGTCTTCTTCAGGGTCAGTCCGCCGTTCTTCTCGTGGTAGACGTTCTTCATTTCAACGGCGGAGGTTTCGCCCTTCTTCACTGCCGCGGCGCCGGCGAAGTCCGCGTCGGCCGCGGCGGCCTGAACGGTCTTCGTCTCTCCGCCCGCCGTGATCTCGCTCCGGATCAGCTGATATCCGTAGCCGGCCAGCAGGCCCTTCTGGTCATATTCAGTCACCGTATAGGTGCCGATGGGCAGATCCTTCACCGTATAGGTGTCGCTGCCGGCGAACTGAGCGTAGTAGACCGTCAGGGGCTCGAAGTCCGCCACATCATCCGAGGTGATCACGAAGCGCAGGTCGCTCTTCGCGCTGTCCGGCACTTCGGTGACACCGGTGATGTCCCAGGTCTTCTTCAGCTGCAGCTGGCCGACATCCCGCGTATAGTTGTTCTTCAGCACGGCGGTGGCTTCTCCGTTCTTCACCACCGCGGCCGAGCCTTCGGTCACCGACGTGGCCGCGTTCAGCGTGTAGCCGGTCACGATGCCCTCCGCGCCGCTCTCCTTCACGGTATAGGTGCCGGGCTTCAGGTTCGGGATGGTCAGCATCCGGATCAGGTTGCCGCTCTCGTCCGTGACTGTCGCGGTCAGGTCGCTGTACCCGAATTCCCTGCTGTATCCGTTCGGACCCGTGACAGTGAACTTCAGGTCCGCCAGTTTTTCTTCGTTCCACGGCGTATTATCCTTCGGCACGCCGCAGAAGGCCTTCTGGATCACCAGGCTGCCCAGGTCCTCTGTGTAGTTATTGGTCAGTGCGATCTCAGCCGTCTCTCCCGCCTGTACGGTAGCCGCCCCGCTGAGGGTGCTGTCCGCGTCCAGCGTGTAGTCGGCGATCAGGCCGATGGCGTCCTTTTCCGTCACGTTGTAGCGGCCGGGCTGCACCTCGTTCAGGGTGTAGACGCCGTCCGTGAACGCGCTGTACTTCACCGTCACGGGCGTGAAGCCGTCCGGTCCGGTGATGGTGAATTCCAGATCCCTCACCGCGTCCATGTTCTTCACATTGTCGGAGAAGCTCTTCTTCACCTTCAGGATGCCTGTGCCGTAGTTCGTGCAGGCAACGTTCACCGCCGTGCCCTGGGCGACCGTGCCTGCGGCGTTCGTGAGGGCGGAGGTCATGCCGGCCGTTTCTGCCTCGGTCACCTCATACATGGCTCCCGCGGGCAGTTTCAGGATGGTCTTCTTTTCTCCGTGCTTCAGCTTCAGGGTGGCTGTTCCTTCGTCAAAGCTCACCGTTTCCGAAGCATCCGCCGCGTCGTTCACCTTCACTGGGAAGCTTCCCGTAATCTTTTCGCTCAGCCGGACGGTGAAGCTGTATTCACGCGTCAGGTCGGCCGCGCGGCTGGACTGAACCGTCTTGCTGACCGCAAGCTCGCCCAGCTTCCGCGCGTTCGTGAAGGTCACGGAAACATCCGAAGTGCCGTCCTGAATGGTACCCTCGGCCGTCCGTTTCTCCATGCCGCCGATCGTAGCCACGTAGCGGCTGTTTTCCGCCTCCGTCACCTTGTATTCCGTTCCGAACGGAATATCCGTAAGCTCGGCCTGCTCGCCGTGCTTCAGCCAGATTTCGGTCTTTCCGTTTTTGAAAACGAATCCTCCGTACTGGCCGTTCAGCGCCTGGCCGCCGTGCTTCAGCTCCACCGTGAAGGCAAAGGCTTCCGCAAGGTCCCCGGCCAGCGGGCTCTTTACTTCCTTGATGACGGTCAGCTTTCCGGTTCTGTACTCGTTGGTCACCTGCACGGGGCCGTCCGCCGCGTCCGGTACGATGGAGGCCGTCAGCCGGGTACCCGCGGGCTCGTCCGTGTTCCAGCCCACCGTAATGGCAACTTCCTTCTTGGCGCTGTCATAGGTCATGCCGGGCACGCTTCCCTTGGTTTCCGTGATCTCGTAGATGTAGGTTCCGGGCACGGTGATTCCTTCGATCGTGAAGGTTCCCTGCTCGTTCTGCTTCAGGCTCAGGGTATCGTTCACGATCTCGGAAGTATCGCCCTCAACGGTGCCGCTCTTTCTGGCCAGCTTCACCTCGAAGGGTTTGCCGCCGGTGTACGGACTGCCGGTCATGACCTTCTGAACCGGGATTTCCGCGTCGATCCGGCTGTTGGTCATCTTCGTCAGGATGATCAGATTCTCATCCTCTCCGACTGCGCTGGAGGCGCTCCTGCTTTCGACGGTCTGGTTCTTTCCCTTCGCCCATCCCGCCGGAACGCCCTCCGTGAAGGTGCTGCCGCTGAGGGTGCCTTCACGCCATTCGTACGCGTACGGGATGCCGGCTTCGTTCATCCGTTCCATGCCCGCCGCCACCGCGGACCAGTTGTTCTCTTTCTTCAGCTCCTTTGTGTAGACCGGTTCCGTCTCCCAGCTGATCTCTCCGGAGGCCGTGTCCCGGATGCCGCGGAACAGGGCGGCGCCGACGGTCAGGCTGTCGTTGGCTTCGCTCACGCTGCCGTTCACCAGCCACTGCTTGGTCACGGCCATGCAGAACTGTCCCCTGGTGTACTTGTTCACCAGCATGGCGCCGGCGGTTGCGTTCGCCGCGACCTCCGCGGTCTCTGTCGTCCTGGACAGCGCGGGGATATAGTCCATATGATTGATGCTCATATTGCCCGCGCTGACCGCCGTGCCTGCGGCGTCCGCGACCTCGGTAATCGTGTAGGTTCCGGCCGGCAGATTGCTGACTGTCCAGGCGAAATCCTTGTACGCGACGGCATGCGTCTTTTCCGCGGCCGTCAGCGTCGCGTCGTCCGCCTTCTTCAGCGTACCGTTGCTGCCGGTTACATACCAGGTACCGTCCGCCAGAACCGTGCTGATCTGGATATAGAATTTCTTGTTCTGGTAGGTTCCCGAATTCTTCTCCATCTTCTCATCGTTGATGAACATCGCCTTGTCGACGGACAGGCTGCCCTTCTCATGCGTGTTTTCGACGATGACGGTCGTTCCGGCGGTGCCGGATGTGATCGTGCCGGCCTGATTCGTGTACGCGACGGCAAAGCCTTCCGCCGAGGCGGCGCTTTCCGTCACGCGGTAATCAATTCCCACGGGCAGGCCGTCGATGGTTTTGCTCTGGCCGCCCGCCACGGTCACGGAAGCATATCCGTTCTGGAACTGTACGTCTCCGTAGGTCTTGTCGATATCCGCGTCCAGATGGATCTCAAAGGTATAGTTTCTCGTCAGCTCCTCGCCGACGCCGCCGTTCACCTGTTTCTGCAGGATGAGTTTGCCCTTCTCCCGGGTGTTGGTGAAGGCCGCGGTCGACGTCCCTGTGCTGATCGTTCCGCCTCCCTGGTCGCTGGTCACCGCAGTTTCACCGTTGACGGATACCCGCGCGGTAAAGTTGGCCGGCTTGCGCTCCGTGACCGTCCAGGCCGTCCCGACCGGCAGGCCCGTAAGCTTCAGCGTCTGGCCGCCGGAGATGGTGACGGCGGCTGTTCCGTTCTCTCCGAAGGTAATGCCGCTGTAGGTGCCGGAAACCGGCACGCCGTCGGCCATCAGCGTCACGTCGAAGGTATAGGCCTGGGTCCTGTCGGCCTCGATGTCGCTGACGACGGCCTTGCTGATCTCCAGGTTTCCGGTCTTTCGGGTGTTCGTCACTTCAGCGTTCGCGGTCGCGTTGTTCACGATCGGTCCGGTTTGGCCCGTGGATGTCTGCGTGAAGATCCCGGTCTGATTCCCTGTCAGCGTCTCGATCACTTTGTAGGTCACGTTGCCGGGCAGGCCGGTCACGGTCTTCTTCTCCCCGTTTCCGAGCTGGAATTCGGCCACGGCCTTCGCTTCCGTTCCTTCGCCTTCCCTGGAGAACATCAGGTCTCCGTAGGTTCCGGTAATGCCCGGATCGCTCAGTTCCACCCTGAAGTCGAACTTCGTCAGATCATTGTCCCTGTCCCTGGCCACATCGCTGTTCACCTTCTTTGTGATGACCAGCGCGCCGGTCTCGCGGGTGTTGGTAAATTCTGCCTGCGAGTCCACCGTTGTGATGGTTCCGTGTTCGCCGGTTTTGGTCGTCCTGAAGCCGTTCTCGGTCTGCTCGGCCACCGTATAGGTCACGCCGGTGGGCAGGCCGGAAATGGTCATGGTTTCGCTGTGCTTCAGCGTGAACGTCTTGCTGTTTCCGTCGATGGCATAATCCGTCTCCGTCCCGCTGGCTGTAGTCTTCTCAAAGCTGATCAGCTGCCAGTAGGGATCATTCGCCGTGTCATTGCTCTTCAGCGCCTTGCTGAAGGTCACGTTGAATGTGAATTCCTTGTCGGTCAGGTCTTCGGGAATGACGCTGTCGACGGTCTTTTTCACGATCAGCTTCCCAGGCACGCGGGTGTTGGTGTAGGCCGCGGAGGCGATGCCTTCATTCCCGATCTGCCCGGTCTTCTCCGCTTCATCCGCGGTGAAGCTGCTGTTCGGAGCCTCGATCACGGTGTAGGTCATGCCGGTCGGGAGCCCGTTGATCGTCATCGAGCTTCCGCCCTTCAGGGTGACCTTCGCGCGTCCGGACTGCACCTGCAGAACCTTCGGCTCGTTTTCGGAAACGCTGTCGCCGCCGACGGTGCCGACGATGTCGCTGATCGGGAAGTCCTCCGTAATGGACTCGTTGAACACGATGGTGTAGCTGAACTCGGTACCCTGGTCATTCGCGTCCGGGCTCTTCACCGTCTTGGAAATCTTCATCTGGTTGGAGGTGCGCTTGTTGGTGATGGCAGCCGTTTTTGCGTTGGTCTGGGTATTCGATACCCTGGCCTCGGTGACGCCTTCCGTGTCCGTCTGTCCCGTGATGGTGAAGCGGCCGTCCGTTCCCGGATTCTCGGTCACCAGATAATGCACGTCGGCGGGAATTCCGTCCAGCGTCAGCGTATGATCCTCGCCCGCCATGACGTAGAAGTTCGCGCCGGCAGCGCCGTTGAAGTATCTGCCCGCGATGTAGGCCTTCAGATAGTTTCGGTTCTCTTCGGTGTCTGCCGCGTTGTGATCCTTCAGATCGTACAGCTTGACGTTGAAGGTGAAGGTTCTGGTTCTGTCCGCCTCGATGGGGCTCTCCACCAGCTTCTTCAGAATCAGTTCGCTGGACTTCCTGGTGTTCACGAATTCTGCCAGGCTCGCGCTGGCGCGGATCGTTCCGTTTTCTCCCAGGCTGGTTGTGACAAAGTCGTTGTCAGGCGTCTCCCGGACCGTATACCTGGCGTCCGTAGGCAGCTCTTCAATGATCAGGATTTCTCCGTCGGAAAGCGTGAACTGATACTTTCCTTCGCTGTCCGTGGTGAGGGTGCCGCCCTCATCCGGATCGTCTCCCATGCTCCGCTTGATGTAGTGATAGGTCCTGTTTGCAAGCGGCTGCGTGTTGTTCTGCTGCGGATCGTACAGCGTAACCGTGAAACTGAATTTCTTCGTCTTGTCCCTGTCCAGTTCGGAAACGACGCTCTTGCTGACGATCAGTCCGCTGTCCACGCGGGTGTTGGTGAAGTTCGCGCGGTTATTGTCTCCGCCGCTGATGGAGCCGATTTCGCCGGTCTGCGTGCAGACGAGGCCCTTGCTGTCCGTCTCGGTGACGATGTACTTCAGTCCCACGGGCAGGTCGGTCGCGGAAATCGTGTTCCGGTTGCTGCCGTCCAGCTTGAATTCCGCGATGGTCCTGGTTTCCGTCACAGGCTCCGCGCCTTCCCCGACGGTCACTTCCTTCGTCCTGAAGGTCATTCCGCCGTAGGTTTTGCCTTCCGCTCCTTCGGCGCCGATCTGCGCGTACGAGCCGTCGCTGTTCTGCAGCTCGACGGTGAAGCTGTATTCCTGGGTCTTGTCCGCGCCGTTGGCGGAAATGACGGTCTTCCCGACGTCCAGCTTTCCTTTCTTCCGGGTGTTTTTGAAGGAAGCCGTGACGCCGTCCTTGAGCATCACGTTCCCGCTGGAATCGGTCCGTTCGCTTTCGAATACGCTGTCCGTCTGTTCGGTGATGGTAAAGCTGGCTCCGACGGGAATTTCCTTGATGACGGCCTTGCCGCCGCCCTTCACAAGGATCACCGCCTCGCCGTCGTTGAAGGCAACATCCACGTTCTCCCGCGTCACCTCTCCGGTCTTCTGATCGTAATAATCCACCTTGTAGGTTCCGCTCAGCACCTCATGGCCCAGCAGCAGCCGCACCGTGAACGGGTACTCCGCGGTCTGCTCGGCCTTGACGTCGCTTATAACCGTCTTGTCAATGGTCAGCGGCGCGTTGATGCGCGTATTGGTGAATACCGCGGACCTGGTCTCGTCCCTGGCGATGGTGATATTCTCCACGTCCCCGGTGGATGCGGTCTCAAAGTTATCCGCCTGGGCCTCCCTGACCGTGTAGGTATATCCCGCGGGAATCCCGTCAATGGTCATGGTCTCATTGTGCTTCAGGGTAATGGTAGCCTCGCCCTGGCTGTTGAACACGATCTCCCGGGATCTCGTCAGGGTGGAATCCTGATATCCGGGCTTGGTCAGCGTACCGTAGAAGAAACCGCTGACCGGCCTGTCGCTGTCCGCTGAATCGTATGCCGTGACAACTGCATTTCCGGAGGCATCCTTCATCGTAATCGTGAAGGTGAATTCCTTGCTGGTCAGATCCGCATTGACCTTGCTGCTGACCTGCTTGGTGACCGCCATGGAGCCTTCGTTCTTTTTATTGAGGATTTCCGCCTCGACCTTCGCGGCCATCACGGCGTCCTTCAGCTCCGTCTCTCCGTTATAGGTCACGGTGAATCCGTCCGCGTTGGTTTCCTCAACGCTGTACCTGAGGCCGATCGGGATGCCCGTGATGACAATACTGTCTCCGTCGGTCACATCGTTGAAAATAAGTCTGCCTTCCGTGTCTGTCGCAGCATCCTCGGGCTCTCCGCTTCCGCGGCTCACCCGGACCGTCTTCCCGGCAAACGCCGTCCCGCCGTTCTTCAGCGTGACCGTCACGGTGAATTCCTTCGTCCGGTCGTTGGCGTCGCTGCTCACCACGGTCTTGGTGACCTTCAGCTCGCCCGTCTTCCGGGTGTTCACGAATTCAGCCGTCACGGGATCGCTTTCAATCGTGCCGTTGCTGTGCTGCATATCCGTCAGCGTGTAATCGGCGTCCTCGGCTTCCGTGACGGAGTAGGTCACGCCGGCGGGCAGGCCCTGAATGGTCAGGGTCTGATTATGCTTCAGTCTGATTGGCGTTGTGTTTTTCCCGTCGCTGAAGGCAATGCCGGTTCCGTAGGCCTTCGCCTCGCCATCCCCGGTCTTCAGGCTCGCGGCGTAAGGTCCGGTCAGGCTCCTGTCGCTCAGCCTCACGGTGAAGATGAATTCCATCTCCGTCTCTTCGCTGCCGATGGCGCCGATCAGCGTCTTGCGGATCGCGAGATCGCCGCTGTCGTGCTCGTACTTGTTCTCGAAGGCGAAAGTCGCGGTGGATTCATCGGTGTCAGCCGTTGCGGCGTCATTGATCCGGATCTCCGCGCTGCCGCCTGCGGTCTTCCCTTCCGCTTCCTTCACCTTGCCGTCGGTAATGTCAAGCGCAGTGGGCGTATCCGCTCCGTTCACGGTCAGCGTAGCCGCAGTCAGCGTATACTGCTTCACCGTCACGCCCGTGGTGTCCTCGGTCACCGTGTACGTGCCCAGGGGCAGATCCGTCAGTTCCAGTGTGTACTTACCGCCGGTCGGCCCCTCGAAATTGATCAGGTAATAGGTTTCGTCATAGACCGTCTCTTCCGCCCCGTTGACCATGCTCTTTCCGGTCACGTGGAAGGCCAGGTGAGCCAGATCGGCGCTGCCGGTCAGCTCGGGGGTAAAGCTGAACTGCTTCTCAATCTTCAGGCTGCCCCGGATCTCCCGATAGTTGTTCTTCAGGACGATGGTGCTGTTCCCGCCCTTGGTGGTGTCCGCCGTGCCGGAAATGTTGTTCAGGTCAGCCGCGGGAATCTCATTGACGGCCGCAGAGACCAGTTCATGGTTCACCGCGGTCAGCAGCGTCCTGCCGTTCACTTCCGTAACGGTGTAGGTGCCGATGGGCAGATTGCTGACGGTGGTATTCCGGCCGTCGGTGATGATGATCTCATCCGCGGTGTCGGTAAAGGAGGGAACGCCGTTCGCATCATAGTCCACGATGCCGTTCGTCGCCTTTACATACCTGCCTTCCGCGTTCCTTACGGTCACCTTCAGCGCGCCCAGCAGATTGACGGCTTCGTCCGATGCGTTTTTCTTATACGCGAGCGCGCCGGCGGGTACGCCGCACCATTCCTTGGCGATCGTCAGGGATCCGAAGTCCGGCTCGTAGCTGTTGGTCACTTCCGCCTGCTCGGCGCCGTCCTTCGCCAGGGCCACGGTCTGGTTGTTCCCCGAAACGGTCAGGGTATAATCCCGGATGTTGGCGGATCCGGGCTCCGTGGGCGCCAGTTCCGTGCCGTATTCGACAACCGTATAGGTTCCGACGGGCAGGCTGGCCCACCTAAGCTGCTGGCCGTCCCGGACCTTGTAGTATGCCGCGCCGTCGAAGGTCTGGCTCTCCGCGTTCTCCTCCGTTGTGACGGTCTGCTTTCCACCAATGCCGTCATCCCGCTCCGTCGTGGTGAACGCCTTCACGGTGATCGGATCCTCCGCGGTGATGAAGCGGCCCTCGCTGTTCTTCAGGCCGATGTAGTAGATGTGTTCCGCTTCGGACGCGGGCGCGCCGGCCACCTGCTTCGTGACGGTGATGCTGCCGCGGTCCAGCGCGTAGTCATTTTCAAAGGCAACGGTGTCGCGGCCGTTCTTTCCGAAGCTTCCCTCTCCGGTGAGCTCCTTCGTCAGGTCGGCTTCCTCGCCGTTCACCTTCACGGCGGTCAGCGTGTAATCCGCGATCACGCCGTCCGCGCCGGTTTCCGTCACCGTGTAACTGCCGGCGGGCAGGTTCCCGATCACGTACCGGAAGGATTTCGCTTCCGCGGGATTCGTGGTTTCGGTACCGTCTTCCTTCAGCCAGGTGAACTGGCTCAGATAGATATCGCGGGCGTAGGCGGGCGTACCCTCCTTGCTGGCCACGTGGAACTTCAGGCTGTTCAGCAGGGCCAGCTCTTCGATGGTCGCCCCGCCGGTAATCTCAAAACGCTTGGTAATGGTCAGCTCGCCCACATCCTGGTCGTAGCTGTTGACCACGGTAGCTTCGGTCGTCTGATCCCTGACCGTCTGCACCGCCGTTCCGCTGCCGGTGACGGTGAGCGTATAACCGGTGATCCAGGCGTCCCCGTTCGCTTCCGTTCCCGCTTCCTCAACGGTGTATGTGCCGATCTCGAGGCCGCTCCAGATCAGGCTCTCGCCGGCCTTCACCTCATAGTACCCGACGAAGGAATCCGTACCGGCCGCCGCGTCGTTCTCCCCGTTCTTCACGGTGACCGAACCGCCCGCCTTCACAAACTGGCCGCTGCCGTCCTTCAGGCCGATATGGAAGATCTTGCTCTCCTGATCCGCCGGAGCGCCGGTCACGGTCTTCGTGACCTTGACGGCGCCCTTGTCCTGGCGGTAGTTGTTGCTCAGTCTGACGGTCTTTTCGCCATTCTTTGCCAGCGCCGCCGTGCCGGTTGTCGTGCTCCCGGTCTCGCCCGCGCGCACGTCTCCCTCCACGATCAGGGTGTAGTTGGTGTACAGCCCTTCCGGATTCTTCTCCGTCACGGTATACGTGCCGATCGGCAGGCCGGTGAAGGTCACCTTGTTCTCGTCTCCGGCCGTGACGCCGTACAGCGTCTCCGCCGTGCTGAATCCTGCGAAGGCATACGTATTGTTCCCGCTCTCCGCGGCTGCGGATACGTACTGTCCGTCCGCGTCCGTGACGGTGAACTGATACTCGGTGCCTTCGCTTCCGGAAGGTACGCCGCTGTGCGTCTTGGCGACGGTCAGGGTGCCCACCTGGCGGTCATAGTCGTTGCTGATCTTCACGTCCACAGGCTGCGATGCCGTGTTCGCCGTGGCCACGGCCGTGCCGGCGGTGCTGATCTCCGTCCCGGCGACCTTAATCGTCTTGGTCAGGTCCCAGCCGGTCACGGCCGCGTCCTCTTCCTCGACGTAGTAGGTCCCGGCGGGCAGGTTCAGCCACAGCTGGCTGCCATCCTTCGTCAGCTCGATCCACTTGTTCTTATTGGAGACCTGATCATCGGTATCCGCCAGCGGTTCACCGTTGGTTGCAAAGTAGGTCTTCACCGCGCCTTCCGTGACCTTGTCGACCATCCGGCCGCCCTTCAGGTAGGCGTAAACCGCTGCGCGGAAGGTCCTTCCGGTGATTTCGGACGCCGTGCCTGTGATATCGGTTCCGTTGCTCGTCGCGGTGACAAGCTTCGTCACCTTCAGCGCGCCGAGGTCCTCCGTATATGCGTTTGTGAAGAAGACCTGCGTGAAGTCTCCGTCTTTCAGTTCGGCGGAATCCACATTAACCGCAGTGACTTCTCCGTCCGTCAGCTCCGCGTTCTGAACCGCGCCGCTCCGGTTCACCTGCCAGGTCGCCCCGCTCCAGGTGTAACCGTAAATCATGCCGGTATCGTTCTCCGTGATGGTGTATCTGCCGTAGGGCAGCCGCTCCAGCACCAGCATGCCGTCGCTGAAATCAGCGTAGGTAAACCTGGCCTTCGCGGGCGCCTCTCCGGTATATTCAATCAGCTTCGCGTATTTGCCGTGGATATTGCCGTCCTCCGCGGAAGTGGCGGTATCGCGTGCGACGTAATACTTCTTCGCCTCCGCGCCGGCGCCGATGGCGGTGGTGATGGTGAAGCTCAGCTTTGCCTTCTCGTCCTCCGTCAGGCTGTTCACGTCCACGGGCTTTCCGTTGAAGCTGAACGCCTTGTACAGCTTCAGCATGTTGGCCTTCAGGGTATTGGTGAAGGTAATCTCCCACCGTTTTTCGTCCTCGTTCCAGGTAAGCCCGGTGTTCACGGAGATGTAGGTATCCAGGCTCTGCCCCTGTGCCGCGGTCTCCTCGACGATATAGGTCACCCTGTGGCCGTCGACATACTCGGGCAGGTTGACCCATTCGGCGGTAAGGTCACCGTTCAGGTTTGCCGTCGGGTTCCCGGCCGAATCCCGCACATAGGCATAGATGGTCTTCGCGGCCGTCTGCGCGGTTCCTTCACTGTCCTTCGTATCGGCGATGTTCACCGTTCCGATGACGGTGGTTCCGTTGTCGTCCACGTAGGTATAGGTTCCCTTCAGCGTGAACACGATGTCCGGCCGCAGGCCGTCCTTGTTGTCCGCGTCGTCCCAGACCTTCGTCGCCGTCACGCGGGTCAACGGGCTCTCGTAGACGTTGGTGATGACCACGCGCTTTCCTTCCTGATCGGACAGCACGGTCTCCTCCGCCGGTTCGCCAAGCGCTGACTTCGCCGTCGCGGTCAGGGTCTTCCCGTCCTCGCTGCGGGCGACCGTCACCGTCACGGTATATTCGTTGTTGTCATAGGCCATGCCTTTTGTTGTTCCGGCGGTCTCGGAAATGGTATAGGTATAGGTTCCCGGCAGATTGTAATGGAGAATCCGGAAGCTTCCGTGCTCGCCCTTCGTGAGTTTCAGGGTGTCCGCCTCGATCGAGGACTTGTCGTCCGGGTTCTTTCCTTCTTCCGGAATATCTTCCGTAATGGTGATAATGAATTCCTCATCCGCGTCGGGAGAAATGCCTGTGACTATTTTCTCCACCGGAATCACAGCCTCGGCGGTGACCGGGGTGTTGACTACCTTGGTCACCAGGGTGGGCTGGGTCGTATCGTCCTTCCGCCACTGCACGGAGCTGAAGTCGGAGGCATAGGTCAGGCCCTTCAGGGTCATTACACCGCCGCCGATGCTGTGCTCGTGTCCCTCGCCGTCCAGATACGTCTGTTCCTTGCCGATCAGCTTCTCCGTCCCGTTCTCGTCCACAACCTCGTACCAGTTGTATTCGATCGCGCGGTTCCTCTCATCCTTGGCGGGGATGCCGGTTTCCATATAGGTCCAGTTGTTGTAGGTTTCGCCTTCCGTCTTGCCCATGGCAGGCGTCAGCGTCCGGATGGGATACTCCTTCACCAGGTGGTTTTCTTCCTCGCCGCTTTCCGGATTCGCGTATTTCACCGTGGCGATCAGCCGCACCCTGATGCTGTCGGGGCGCAGGCCGAGCGCGTCATGGTTGTCGTTCCAGTACTTGGTCACGGCCACGCAGTACCGGTCTTCGACCTTCATGTTCGTGATGATGACGGTGTCCTTCCCGCCCACGCGAGTCATGACGCTGTCGGAAACGTAGTCGGAATCCGCCGCGCTGGCAGTGCGGCCGTCGACATAGGTCAGCAGGATCTCGCCGGCGCTGTACTCGATCGGCGCGCCGTTTTCGTCGTACTTCGGCAGGTCTTCGAAGGTCACCGGTACCGATTCGTAGGCAACCGGATTCGTCCCGTCTATCGCGCGGCGCGTAATCTCCCTGACCCAGTCCTTCGTCCCGTCCGCCGGATCCTTCACCTGCTGGCCGTTTGCCAGCAGGGACACGGAGACCTTCTCCACGCCCACGGGCCAGCTGTCGTCCAGGCCGTTGACCCACTGCTTGTCCACGGTCAGCTCCGTCTTCGGCAGGGTGTTGGTGAACGCGGCTGATCCCGTCGGAATAACATGCTCCGTGTCAGTGCCAAAGTCTCCCACCGTCTTCACGGTGCTGGCCTCGTCGGTCGGCGTGATATCGTCCACGGTGTTCACTTTGGCGTTTGTTTCGATGATCCGGTATTCAAGCTCCCTGCTCTCGTCCGAATTGAGGTACTTCGACAGTCCGGTCCAGGTTGCCTCCCAGGGCTTGTCCGTCACGGTGACGGGAGCCACCGGCGCGTTGGTCCAGATGCTTTCTGTCTTCACCTTCTGCTGCAGCGTGAAGGTCACGGAAGCGTTCCGGATGGTCTCGTTGATCGTATTCCCCTGATCGTCCTTCCAGGTCTTCTCCGCTTCGATATTGACCAGCTGCTCGTTTGTAAACGTCGCGTCGGGCGCGGTCTCTCCTTCTCCCTGCCGTACGCCGCCGACATATACCGTGTCGACGCCGTTCACAGTCTTGGTGACGGTCAGCTTGCCGTTCCGATCCAGATCCTCCACGGTGACCCGGATCCAGGTCTTATGCGTGTCGTACTTGATGCCGTCCTTCACACCGGTGGAGGAAACGCCTTCCGGCAGTTCCTCTTCCATCATGAACCAGTAGGTCCCGGTCTGGTCGGTTTCCCCGTTCACCAGGAAGCTGACCGCGCCAAAGTCCACCACGTCGTTGGTTTTTTCTGAAACCTCCGTGATCTTGCTGACGGTATTGACGTTCTGTTTCGCATCTCGCTCGCCGGTGGTCATCACGGCCTTATCCGCGGCGACGGGCGTGGTCTGGTTGTTTCCGGTCACCTGGGTCAGCCTGATGGTATAAGCCTGGCTCAGCGTTCCGTTCACCATCTTCTTCGCGGCCTCGAAGGGAACGCTGCCTTCCGCGCTGTAGGTGTTGGTAAACAGCGCCGCGTCCGCGGAGGCGCCGTCCATGGTGATGGACTGCACTGCGGCCTTCAGTTTTCCCGTTGCCGGGTCTTCGGTCACTCCAATTGTCACGACCGCCTTGTTTTCGGCCGGGCTGGTCAGCGTCACGGAATCGGGCCAGGTGTAATCCGTCCCGCTCGCTGTAGTCTCTGTGATTTCAAAGGTATAAGTGCCCTGGCTGACAAACCGGATCGCCCCGAAGGCGGCCTTCTTCTTCGCCGCGTCAGCCGTCCGGTCGTAAGCGCTGATCTCGATCACCGCGGGATCAGGCAGTGCCGCTCCCGCCGGATTTCCGTCCGCCGCGCTGATCGTAAACCTGAACGCGTCGTCCATCGTCCATCCGCGGCCCAGCAGATGCTTCGTGACCTCCACGGAAGCCTCCGCGTAGCTGTTGGTAATGGTCACTCCGGTTGTCCTGTCGGCGGCGGTCACGGCGTTGGTGCGGCCCGTTCCGTAATCGTAACCGACCAGATAGGTCACTCCGTTGATCTCGCCGGTTTCGTTGTTCTGAATCGGCGTTCCGCCCTTTTCCGGATCATCGGTCAGCTCGTACACAACGTAGGTGTTGCCGGCATCCAGTCCGCTGACGGTGGCGGTCGTTCCGCTGCCCATCACGATCGCGCCGGTCGCCACAGGCGCAGCAAGCTTCGCCGGTTCGCCCTCCGTGATCGGCGTTCCGTCGCTGCCGCAAAGGTATACGCCGTAGTGGAACTTCCCGTTCGCGGTGGTATCCTTTACCCCGTTGCGGTAGATTTCCTTGGAAATCCGCAGGCTCCCCTTCTTATGGATGTTGGTTACGGAGAAGGCCGGAATCGTCCTGCCGTCCTCGGTCTTCTTCGTGCCTTCGGTAACCGCGCCGGCGGTGTAGTATTCTCCGGTTCCTTCCATCGCGGCGAGCGCTTCAGCGTCCTCGCTCACAGTGTAGTAGATGCCTCTGCCCTGGTCGTTCTTCGGCAGCTCCTTCCAGGTAACCGTGTAGGTATTGTCTCCGTTGTCCCTGATTTCTGCGGTCACCGTGCCGTTCGCCCAGGCGGCGGTCCAGGAACCCTCCTCCGTCCCGGCCGTCAGCGCAGGCGACCCAGTCGTCAGCTCGGTGCCGTCCGCCATCAGGTGGACGATGCCCGCAAACTGTTCAGCGGTCGGCCTGTGGCCGGAAGCGTTATTGCTGTCGTCCCAGTTTTTCGTCAGCTCAACGTCGGTCAGCTCCTGGTCGTTGATAACTGTCGCGGTCACGGACGCGTTTGCTTCATCCGGCAGCACGATCGTGTTCCGCTCGATGCTCCTGGAGGAATCATCCGGATCGGGCTGAGTGATCGTAACCGTGTACACGCCGATCGCCTGGCCCACGCGGCGGGCGTCTTCCTCGCCGGAAGTCATCTCGTATACTTCATACCGGCCCGGCTCCAGGTTCTCCCAGGTCACCGTCCCGTTATGCCGGATTTCACGGATGCCTTCGATGGGCGTGTTCGGTGCGGAATTGCTGAACAGCGCGACGTAGAAGGTTTCAGGAGTTTCTCCTCCGTTCAGTTCAATGTTTTCGCCGTTGACCTTCTGTAGTTTCTTCACGCTGACGGATCCGACATTCCGGTTGTTCCGGAACGCGGCGGTCTGAATGCTGCCGGTATCTCCCCTGGTCACGGTCAGCGTCTTCGGGTTGGTCTCTCCCGCAGCCAGAATCAGGCTGGTTCCGTCGGTCGGGCTTTCTTCTTTGACCGTATAGGTTCCGGCCTTCAGTCCGGGGATAATCAGCTCGCCTTCCGTCAGTTCAGCCGTTTCATCGTCTATGGTCGCCGAAGTGGCTGCGCCGTTTGCGAAGGTGATCTTCGCGGTTCTGGTGACCGCGGCCTTTGTCGGATCCTCCGCGTCCCTCGCAACGCTTTCGATCGTGAAGGTATAGGTTCCGGTCAGTTTGCTCTTGTTTGTGTCGAAGACGTCGCCGCTGGTTTCGTTGTTCACGGAAACCGTCTTGCGGATCTTCAGACTGCCGGGCAGCTCGCTGTAATTGTTGATGATCACGGCTTCCTGCGTCGTCTCGGCAACCTCCGCGCTGACCTTTCCGTCCGCGGGTGTCGCGGTCAGCTCGTATCCGGCCATCTCAGCGCCGCCTTCAGCGAATTCGACGTGCGATCCGATATCCAGGTTGGAAATTTCCCAGGTATAGCTGTTCCCATCCCGGATCAGTTCGGCGTTGGCGAGGTCCTCATTGGCGCTCGCTGTCTGATTCAGGATCGGATAGGCTATGCTGTTCTGCAGGGTAATCGTCTTTGTGCTGCCGGCCTTGGTGACGGTCGCAGTGATAATGAAGCTGTCCGGCAGACTGGTCTGGTCTCCGGTCACCTTCTTGGTCACCTTCACCGCGCCCTTATCCTGCTGGTTGGTGATGGTATCGTTATGCTCCGCGTATTCGGTGGTGCCGTATTTCTCTGTCTTTCCGTCCGGATAGACAACCTTGTAGTTGTGTCCCCAGGTGGTGCCGGAGTAATCGGCTTCCTTCACGGTGTAAACATACGGCTGTTCGTCGTCATCATACTTCCGCAGGCCCCTGAACGACGCCTTCCAGGGAGAAATTTCCCCGTCCTGATCAGGCTCGCCATCAAGTATGATTTTCACTTCTTTGTCAGCAATTTTGTAGGGGACGCCATTTTGGTAAAGTTTGAAGGTAACCTCCGCTCCTTCAGGCGCGGCGGGTACCCATGCCTTAGTCACCGTGACGCTGGTGGTTTCAGGTTCGTAGACGTTTCTGAACTGGAAGGTCGCCGGCGCGTCTGCAGTGTTGAATTCCGTCACCCGTATGCCGGCCGCGGTGGTGGCTGTGACGCTTTCCATTTCGTTGAAAGTGTAGCATTTCAGCGTCCTGCCGTTCGTCGTTTCCGCAAGCACATAGCTGCCGATCGGAAGGTGTTCAAACTTAACAGCGGTCTCTGGCGTAATGGTCCATTCATAGGATCCGGCCTGCCAGGTCGGCGCGTTGCCGCTTCCGTTATCTCTCAGGTATTCGCCCTGACCGTTCTGCACGGTGAATTTGAATTCTTTATCCCAATGAGCCTTTGTCACGCCGGACATCTGCTTGGTCACCAGCAGATCGCCGTACTTCTGTTCGTTTTCAATTTCATCCGAGATGGTAATGGTTTCCGGCGTTGTCGCTGTAGCGGGTGTCCGGTTGTAGATGGCCTTGACGTTGCTTCCGGGGCCAACTGCGCTGGTTTCAATCACGTAGTAGTACAGCGGATTCCCGTTCTCATCCGTCTTCGGCAGATCATTCCACAGATGCTCCCAGCTGTTTGTATTATTGAGAATATATTCCCCATTCTCATACACGCCGGAGATTGTGACATATTCACCGGTTTCATCTGTTTGTTTTAATTCAATTGCATCTGTCGGCAGTCCGCTCTTGCCGACGATCGCCATATTATTGGATTCTTCACCAAGAGAGATATCATCAAGCGTATATGTGTTCGTATTTAGAGCTGGAGCAGAATCCATTAACAATAATGTATTTGTTCTCTGATTGTTTCTTGTTTTGAAATATCGATTCTCAGATGCTCGAATCATTTTGGGTTTAATAAAACCGCTTGCATTTCCGCATGCTGCAGTCAGCGATACAGTTATATTACTTCCTGCAACGTTTGCTGAATAATATCCTCCTCCAATCGCTTGTTTCACAATGCTACCGTCAACAATAAGTACAATGTTTATATGTGTATCGTTATATTGGTCCGCCTTTTTATTTATGCTTATACTTGTCGCTTTCCACTCATTAGCTGCGTTCAGATGAAGAGTGTCATAAACGATAGCTGGATTATTATTGTTTCGAATTTCAACAGTAATATATCCATTACTGTTTTGAGGCGGATTAGTAACATTACCATTGTAGACATCATTTCCAGTTTTCCACGTATCAACTTGTATAGTAAATGTTACAGTATCTCCAGATGAAGATTGACCAGTTGCTTTAACATATAGATCTTTGTTACTGTTTCCTGCAAAAACAGAATCTCCGTTTGGTTCAGCCGACTGAATATTATTGCCTGCGGAATACTCAATATAATAGTTTCCGGATTCCAGTTTAGGAAGCTTTATGTTGGAATCAGCCCAGCTATTATTCTGGGTCAGCTGGCCAGTCTTGACGACCGCTTGATCAGATTCCCTCTTTATAGTGTAATTGATCTGGCCACTGGAAGGTACGCTTCCCCCATTCCAGCTGTTGACAGAAACATTGACATTAATCTCCTCAGGCTGCGAGAAAGTAATAACATTCTCGCCTACACCTGCTACGATGGTCAGGCGGCGGTCCTGATTCCACAACTCTTCAGCGCTCAATGTACCACCTGAAACAGTGTGACTTGGCAGTGAATTATTGGTCATACCTTGGAATTTAATGCGATAGGTCTTCCCAGCGATAAGGTTTGTTAATGTCGTGCTGTTTCCTTGTGCAACTGTTGACCCATTGGTCCAGCTATTAGAAATGGGTTCCCAATCGTCTGGATAAGATGTATTGTAAACTGCGTTCTCAGCTGAAATAGTAATCGTACCGGTATAATTCTGATTGTATACCCTGATGCTTGCGTTGTAAGGCGTCTTGCCTTTCGCCTGCACAACCACGTTCGCATCGTTGGCGCTGACTGTAAGTGTATCTCCGGTCTGCGGACTGATAAAGGAAGCATCTGTCGTTCCGGTAGGCGTTCCGAGAGAAACAGTATAAATGATGATCTGCTGATCCTCCGCCGCTTCTCCGTACTTGTCGACAGTCAGTTTGGCGGTCGGCTTGTCCTTGTTCAGATTCACCTGATACCTGGATCCGTCTGTTCCTTCAACGATGACCGGAATCGTGTAGGTGTCCGGCTCGATGGTGCCGTCCTTCCACACGTCCGACATGCTGATATTCAGATTGATCACTCCGGTCTGGCCGGGCTTCGTTTTGGAAACATACAGCTTCACGCCCACCTGAGAACCGGTATCCTGGCTGGTCCATTCCTTCCTGACCTTGATCTGCGTCAGATCATTGTTGATGGTATAGACGCCTTCACCGAAGACAGCCTTCACCGCCCTGAAGATGAAGTCAGAGTCAGTCGGTTTGGTGGAACCGGCTTCATCTTCCTCTGTAGCTTCTTCCACGCGGTACCGATAGGTAACCGGATAAGTTTTGTCCTTGATGATATTCTTGCTGATATAGCCATCGCGCCATGCATCCGTCATGGCCGGCGTATCCCCTGCCGTCCAGACACCCCTGGTCGGCAGATTGGACACGGTATACTGCTGCCGGTCAGCCGTCAGATTCGTTTCCCCGGCCACGGAAGAGGTATACTTCACCTCTTCGCCGACCTTCACGGAATCCACGAAGATTTCCGCGATAATCTTATACCCGACGGTGTAACCTTCCGGCCATTCGATATTCGTCCATGTCTGTTCTTCCGCGTTTTCGTCTGCCGCGTTTTCGTCAGCCGCCTTGCGCCACTGCTTTTTAACCGTTATCTCGGTGTAGTCGTTGGTCAGCGTATACAGATCATCGGTATGCGCTCCTTCCGTATCTTCAGACACAACCTGGCCGTCCTTCACGGGGGCTCCGTCCGCCGTCACGGTGGCGGTCACCTCCTGATAGGTATAGCCCTGCGCGGGAGAAATACTGTTCTCCGGATCCTCCGTCACGGTATAGGTATAGTTCACCTGATACTCAGTATTCGGTTCCAGGCCGAGTGCCGCTTCCTCCTCCGTCAGCGTATCGCCGGTCACATACTTGCCGGTGTTCAGCAGTCCGGGGATAATGACCTTCTGATCCGCGGCTTTGATATTGGTGTCGGAATCTTCCTCGCTGGAAGAATAGATGTTTTTCTTCGTATAGGGGTCTCCCAGCGTTCCCTTGTCCGGAATGGCAGCGGTCCGGCTGACCGTGAAGGCAACCTCAGCGCCTTCCGGCCAGGCATCCGAAGCGGCTCCGTCCTTCGTCCACTTCTTCTCGACGACGATTTCGGTCTCATCCAGCTCATTCGTCAGCTCCGCGGACGCGGTCGTAACGCCTTCGGTTTCCGTTTCTTCGGCAATCGCGACACCGGAGAACACATAGGCTTCATTACCCTTGTCGGACTGGGCGTTATCCTCGATCACTTCATAGACATACCGGACCGTATAGGTCTGTCCGGCTTCCACGCCCGCCGCTTCGTTCATGGGCAGGGCCGCTTCCGTCTCCGTTACGGTCCACCGGCCGCCCCTGACGGGATTCTCCTCAAAGTCATAGGTATAGCTCGGGCGTTCCGCGTTCAGGCTGCTGCTGTTTTTGTCAGAGGTAAACACCGTTTCCGGCGCCTTCAGGGCAGCATTATCCCCGCTCTGGTTGATTTCGACCTCCCTGCCCGTGACGGCGGCGGTCACTTCCGTTCTCCGTCCGGTCTTTTCCGCGTCGGTTTCCACCAGATAGGCATGCCGGACGATGCGGTAAGCGATATCGTATCCTGCCGGCCAGTTCTCAACCTCGGATCCGTTGACCGCCCACTTCTTGGAAACCGTCAGCTTGTCCAGCTTCTTGTCCTCGTTCGTGATGGTTCCGCCCTCCAGCGTCACATCCTCCGCCGCTCTCTGCATGGTGCCGACGCCTTCGAGCATCGGATTGTTCCAGTCAACGCTGCTGGTTTCAACGGCCCGGTAGTACAGGGTGGCCTTCACTTCGCCTTCTGCGGTCAGCCGCTTCAGCACGTTAAGGCCTTCCCAGGTATACTCGTAGGCTTCCGCACCGGTCTTTCCCTCGATGGGCAGCACAATCACGCCGGGCGCGTCTTCGTTCTCCTGGCCTTGCCAGTCGACCAGCCAGGAGGACTCCGCCGCTTCCTCCGCCGTCGTCCAGTTCGAAGCATCCTGATAATCCGCTTCGTTGTTGATATTCTTTCCGCTTTCGTTCTTCCAGACATAGACCGTACCGTCTTCCGTCTTCTCATAGCGATACCGCTGCTGGAGCTCGATCACGGCCTTTGTCCCGTCGGTCGGATACTTCCCGTCCGCCCAGGCCTTTTGGATATGGTAGGATGTGGAAGGCTCGGTGGAGTTGATGACCATCAGCTTGTTCTCGCCCTTGGCGCCGATCTTGATCTCAGCAGCCTTGCCTTCGCTGACGGGCGCTCCGCCCCAGCCGCCGCCCTCTGCGGTTCCGAGCCACTTGTCGTAGCGCGGTTTGTAGGTCTTTTTCACCTGCGCGGTATCGCGGACTACGACGCCGTCCTTCTTGTATCCGACCTCTTCGATGTAGTAGTGATAGTAGCCGGTTTCGTTCAGGTTGCCCAGCAGAGCCCGGGTTACGGTGATCGGAACCTCCCAGTTGTTTGAGCTTTTCAGGACGAACCATCCGTTCGTCAGATCAATGGCGCTCAGATCCTGCTTGCCCAGGTATCCCTGCCAGTCGCGCCCGTGCGCTCTCCCCTCGCGGATCGCCCTGGCAATCGTCATCGTAAAGTCTTCGATGTCGTCGGCTTCGCTGTAGCGGTAGAGCTTGACATAAACCTCCTGCGCGTCGGGCTCGCCGACCCATTCCTTGTGAATGGTGAGGTCGGATGCCTTGAAGTTCGCGATGCGGTCTCCATTCTGGCCGTGGAACGCCATCTGTCCATTGCCGTAAAGTTCCTTGTACAGATCGCCCGGCACAATGGAGGAATACCAGTCCCAGTCATGCTCCGTCCAGGAAGTGACCAGTCCCAGGTTGCTTCCGGGAATCGTGCCGCTCACGGCGGTGGGCTTATATACGCCTGTTTCACGGAAGGAATACTGATAGGTCGCCTTGACGGACTGACCTTCCGCATTCACATAATAGCCGTTCACGGGAAGGCCGATCAAATCCGAGGAGGCGCTGTTCGGATCCTTCTGGTCGCGGATGCGGAAATGCCAGTTTCCGCCGCCGCTCTCAAGGAAGAAGCCGTTCCCTCTGTTGTTGCCGACTGCGTTTCCGTTATAATAGCCGACGACCATCTCGTCGCTGTAGTCTTTCCAGTCCTCCAGCGTCGTCACGCCGTCTTCGGCGTAGACCTTTCGGATCACCTTGAAGCCGAGCAGCACATTCACATGCATCCGCGCCGTAATATCGTCCCAGGCTCCGGCCGAGGTCAGATCAAAGAACTGCTTCTTCAGATCCATCTGGGTATACTGGCCCATCTGGTTGGTCACGCTCAGCTCGCCGGTACTTCCGACGATACCGGCCGCGCCGCCCTGGTTCAGGGAGTTGGTGCGTTTCCCGTTGCTGTTGCTGTAATAGTAGAAGCTCCAGTTTTCCCCGGAGGAAGGTTCTTCCTTGAGGAAGTAGCCGACCTGGCGCAGAATGGAGGGATTGGAGGGATCCGGCCTGGTTTCCGGCAGCTGCTCCGGAATCTCGTAGGTCCAGGCTTCCGGCCTCGCGGCCCATTCAATCTGGGTGCCTTCAAATTCCGCCGGTTTGCTGGTGGGCAGCGTAATGATGTAGGCCGTTCCGTCCTCCCGGGTATACTGCCAGCTGTCTCCGCCGTTGATGGAGACGGTGTCCCCGTTCGCCCATCCCTGCCAGAGCTGCAGGGTGACGGTGGGATAACCCGTCGTATCCGGCACGCCGCGCCAGACTTTTGTGACCTTCATCACCTGTTTTTCCGTATTGTAGGCGGTGATGTCGTCGGAGGTCGTGATGCGGTTCTCCACATCGCCGTCCTCCATCTGGCTGGTCACATTGTCCTCCGTCAGGCTCCGGCCGTGATAGAACTTCGCGGCAAAGCCGGAGGGGCTGGATTCCAGCTCTTCCAGGTAATATTCGTAGACCCGGACGGTTTCCTGCCCGTCCACGTCGCTGCCGCCGCGGGTTTCGCGCTGCAGCAGTCCCGCGAAGGAGCTGGACCAGTTGTTTCCGCTGTTCAGGGTGATCACGGGGCCCACGTAAGAGCTGTCGCGCTGCGAGGCGCTGCCGCCGGGCAGGGTATCCACCAGCTTGATTCCGCTCAGGCTGTCGCCGGCCAGAATACCCGTGATGGCGGTCGTGATATACAGCGTCGTGTCCTCAGTGAAGTACATCATGCCGGAGCGGACGGTTTCGATACCGGCGTTGTACCAGCTGGAATAGATGGTGCTCCGCGCGCCGCTCGGGCTGCCGACGGCGTAGCTGACTTCCTTTCGGCCGTCCGTATGCGGTGCGAAGGTGGCGGCGATGCTTACGCCGACATTCGGCCGGACGGAAATGGTATTGATCACGCGGCCTTCCAGCTGGTCGTACAGCGTGATGGTGATCGGTTCGGCCTCCAGATCCTCCGCGGTCATATGGCTGGTGTCGCGGTATTCGTCATGGAAGTACCGTCTGACCGTGAAGCGGGCGTAGGCGTCGGAATCCGTCGGATTGCCGCCCTGCCACAGCTTCTCCAGGTGCAGGTTGATATAGCTCTTGTTGGTGACGTTCTTGAGCGCGTTGGATATATCGATGTGATAATCGCCGTCTTCTCCGGAAAGCTCGCCGGCGTCGTGCGGGAAGTATACGGTGTACTGCCTGCTCTCATCGTCCGTATTGTAGGAGTTTGGATACTGATAGGTATAGGTCACGCCGCCGTCCCTGAGAATGTAGGACATTTCCTCGACGGAGTACTGGATGCGGTAGACGTTTCCGTTCTCATCCGCGCCGAACTTCGGCAGACCGGCAAAGGTGCGGGCTGCCAGGTTCGCCGCGCTTTCCGCGGGCTGATCCGCCTGGGACATCATGGTCTTAGTGACCGTAATCTCCTGCACGGGCTGAACGTCAAGCCAGTCGCTGATGACCTCCCCGGTCTCCAGGTCGCACTTCGCCCACTGCAGGCGGACAACCGCGCTCCAGTCGGCGTCGGTGTCGGCAAAGTCTTCCCATTCCTTCTTCACCGGCACGTCCACGGACACGGGCTCATTGGTGATGGTCAGGCTGCCGGTATTGTCGTTTCCGATGGAAACCGTACCGTCGCTGACGGTGAAAATGGCGTCCGGATCCGCCCAGACCGTGGCCTCGCTGAGGTAGTCCGGGTCATCGTAGTAAACGCCGGTTTCCTTCACGTAGTAGCTGATCTGATTGCTGTCCTGATCGTATTTGGCCAGGTTTTCCCACAGCGCTTTCACGCCCCAGGTCAGGATCTCCCCTTCCGTGACGGCTTCCCCGGGCATCAGCACGGCGGGATTGGTGATCGGGGTGCCGGAGGCATCCGCCGTCACCTTGCTGTAGGCCTCCCCGTTGATATAGGTATCCCCGGAGACGTTCTTCCGATACAGCGTGAACTGCACAGCGTGAGGCATGGAATCGGCGGGCAGGCCGGCCGGGAATGCCTTTTCCGCCTCAATCTGCACGGTTTCCGTCGCGACATTCTTCATGGTCGTGCCGTCCACGGAGGTAACGAAATCAGCCGTCACATCCGCGTACATGTTGAGGCCCGTGGCCGCGCTCACCACGCCGCGGCTGATGTAGACGCCGATTTCCTCAGGGGCATAGGTGTATCGGAACACATTGCCCTGGTCATCCAGTCCGGCGCTCGGCAGGTTGGACCAGGTATACTCCCACGCGCCGGTCTGCTGATAGCTGCCGGAAACCATGGGATGGCCGGAGCCGGAGCTCTGGTCCACCGTTCCGTCCGCGTTGAATTCGATCTGGCCGAGCACCGCGGCTTCATTCACTCCGCCGTGGATGGTCATGGGCGCGCCGAGGGGATCCGCGTCGAAGGAAGCATCCGGAGCGCCGTCCCTGTAGCGGCGCAGCCGGGTCACCACGCGCAGATCCGACAGCTTATAGGTAAAGGAATAATGCGTGCCGTCAATCTCGCCGTCGAAAATGAACTGATGATCCTGATCCGTGATTTCATCGTATCCCTGATACCATTTCTTGTCGGCCCGGACGCTGACGCGTTCCGCGTTGGTCACCGTGGCTTTTCCGCCCAGCACCGGCGTCACGAATACGTCGTAGGTCTTGCCGTCCGCGGTCACGGCCCCGTCGGCCACCGGCTGCCCGTTGACGGAAATCTCCCGTACGGCGTAGGCTTCGTTTTCACCTAGCGGATCCAGATTCTCCCAGGTCGCCCGGGTCATCCCGCTGTTCAGTTCAATGATGTTCCGCCATTCCGCTCCTTCGCCCTCCGGCGTCTGATAGGCGGCCGGAATGCTTTCCCCGGTCAGTTCGGTCGTCGTGACCGCTCCGGTCGCCGGATCGGTAATCTGCTTCACCAACTCCAGCTCCACGGTTGCGCCGTCCGGCCAGATCCCGGTTCCATCCGCGTTCACCCACTGCTTGACGGCCGTCACGTTGTCGCTGGTCAGCGTATTGGTGAACGCGGCGGTGCCCCGGCCACCCTCGATCACCTGAATGGCCTGGTCCGCCTTATATCCGGGAACTTCGTCCTCGATCACCCTGTAGGTTACGGGGCTGTCGTTCTCTTCAGCGGGCAGATTCTTCCAGACGTGCTTCCATTCTTCCTTCGCGGTAACGGAAACGGGTTCGCCGACCTGCTCCCAGGTGGCGCCGTCCGTGCTCTTTTCAAGCGTGAAGGTGATCTTTTCGGGCCGTTTGAGCAGCCTGTTGAAGTTGTCGTTCCAGATCTTGGAGGCTTCGATGGTTCCTTCGTCCAGCTCCGTGTTGGTGATCGTCACGGAGTCGGAGCCGATGCTCTGATAGCTGGCCGCCCAGGAAGCCGTCACGCTGTTTCCGTCGGCGTCCAGGACATCCGTTTCCTTCGCGGTATAGGTATACTCCTCCCCGTTCGCGTCCAGGGCGGGCAGTCCGCGCCAGGTGTAGGTCCAGGCGCCGGAAGCCCCGACGGTCACGGTGACGGGGTTCTCGACCCCCTCCGCCGTGAACGGCGTTTCGGGAGCGTCGCTGCGGTACAGCGTCACCCGGATGGACTCGGGCAGGTCTTCCGTCTTCGCCTCCCCGTCCTTTCCGACCCAGCTCTTGCTGACCGTAAAGTTCTTGTCCCTGCTGTTGGTCACGTTCCAGGAGTAGCCTTCCAGCGCGGAATTGACCCGGATGCCGTTCGCGTTCTGAACCAGCTCGTCAATCCGCTTGGCTTCCACATAGTAGGGATTCGTATTCGATTCCTTCCCGTGATATACCAGGAAGTAGTGCGGGTTGGCGTTGTTGCCGATCACGTAGCCGCTGTCCGCGGGGACTTCCGTTTCAATCCAGTAATAAATATAGGGGAACGCGGCTCCGGAATCCTGCGTGCCCTCCACCTGTAATTCGGGATATTTGAGGGGAACCTGATCCTGAGGTACCACGCCGGTATAGCTCAGATTGCTGAATTCCACCCGGCCGCGGCTGTCGGATACCGCGGTGGCGATGGGCTCGCTGCTGTCAGACGGTTTCAGTACGCCCGTTTCAGTGTTGAATTCAACCTTGTACAGCTCAAACTTCGCTCCGGAGATGGTCCTGGAAAGGCTGTTGGCGTCGATCTTTTCCAGGAAGATCTTGCCCTTGCTCTCCGTATGAATCTCCGCGCCGCTCTCAGTCAGCCTGTGCTCCTTCGACACCTCGTCGTAGAAGCTTCCCTGGCCGGTCAGCGTCACGCCGTTGACATATTCCATCGCGTCCGCGCTCAGCAGGCGGGCCTTGAAATGCACTTCGACGGGTGTGCGGTCCGGCACGCTGATGGTCAGATTCCGGCTGTCGCCGTCGTAGCTGACGTCCGCCGCTACAAACTGGCTCGTCCCCTTCCGGTAGACGCGCACCGTGGATTTGTTCAGCTCCAGCTTGGTGGAAATGTTATCCGTCAGAACCAGCTTGTTCCCCTCGTTCAGGGTGCGTCCGTCCTCGTTGACATAGATGACGTACTCGACTTCGGTCGTGTCCCGGGCGGAAATGTCCTCCTTGCGCACGCCGTTCTGATACTGATAGGATACCGTGGCCGTATCCGTGGCGGTCCGCTTCGTCCCGGGCACGCTCACGGTCGCGGTGTTGATATACTTCTGCTCCACGCCGGTGGTCAGGTTCTTCAGGCGGGCGTATTCCTCGTCCGTGAACCGGGCTTTGTAATAGATCTCGGCGTTCTTCGTATTCAGCCTGACGTCTTCCAGCGCCAGGGTCCAGGTGTTCCCGCTCTGCGTCACTTCGTAGTATCCCTGAAGTCCGCCCTGGTTGGCGGACACTCGCACCCGCGGCGCGGAGATCCCCTGCGCGGCATAGTTCTCCCCATGCTGCTCGTCCACCAGCTCCATGCCGGCCGGCAGCACGTCGGTGACCGTAATTCCGTTCGGGGAGGAAATATCCGCCCAGTTGGGGTTGACCGCAATCCTGAATGAGTAGGTCCGGGCCGGGTCGGTCGGCGCGGCGTCCCAGGGCTTCTCGGATCCCGTCACCGTCTTTTCCATCGGCAGATCGGTGTTCTCGTAGGAGCCTTCCGCGGTGTCTTCATCATCCGGGCTGGTCTGTCCGGCCCCGGTGATTTTGACATGGTTCTGCATGTAGATGTCGCTGCCGACGGCATAATCCCAGGAGGGATAGGCCAGCTCGTAGGTCACCTTCACGGGATCTGTGATACTGTTATTCAGGAATTTCAGCGTAAAGCTTCCGTATCCGTTGGTGACAGCGTAATCCGTGTTTTCCGCGTAGACCGTACCGCCGTCCTTGGATGTCACCTTAAAGCCGCTGAAATCCGTACCCTTTTTGGCGGAGGTTTCCGCGTCCTCCGCCGAAATGGTGGAGAATCTGTTCCAGTCGTCCGCCAGCTCATAGTCCTCCAGGCTTTCGCCGTTCGGAGGCGTCACCAGCACGGACCAGGAAGATACCGCGGTCTGGGAATTGAATTCGGAGAATGCCTTCTCCACCTTGGCCGCCTTCCGTTCCGGCAGTCCGATGGGGAAAGACGTTTCGCTTTCCGTACCGTCGCTTCCGGTCACCCGGTTGGTGACATCCTTGTCGCCGAAGATCCCGGCGGCCTTGGCCTGCGCCGCGTTGACAACATCCATGGTGAAGGTCATCGTCACGGGGCCGGTGGTATTCTCTTTGAACTTGAAGGTAAACCGGGGGCTGTTGCTGTCCTGGGTCCCGGAATAGAACACGTTCCCCTGGTTGTACGCGTGGCTGTAGGTAAATTCGCCAAAGCTATCCTGGCTGTTCTGAATCGTATAAATGCGGCCTGCTCCTGCGGCCGTAACCGTCAGCTTCACGCTGTCCTGTGCGGACCACATCTGCAGCGGCAGCGGATAATCGGTGACCGTGTAATCCGCCGGAATTTCTTTTCCCGCTTCTCCGACCGTAATGATATAGGCCGCTGTTCCGCCGTATCCCGGAGCTCCGGATTCGGCATCACGCGTATACTCAACTGTTTTCTTCAGCTTCATGCCCTTCCTGATCACCGTGGTGGTGGTCGATTCGGGCTGATTCGTTCCGTCAAAGGTCCATTTGGCCCTGTTGATGATTTTATTTGTATCGCTCTCTGAATAGGAAGTGCCGGTGGTCGTCTGATACGTGACCGTGTAATCCGTTTTGGGCTGGAATGTCAGGCCCTGCGCGGTCAGCACAGCCATCAGGTTCAGGGTAAAGCTGTGTTCGGACGGATTGTCCGTTATCGTCACGCCGCTGAGCTCCTTCGCGCCGTCGCCGCTGCCGATGATCACTTTCACGCTTCCGGGCACGATGCTTTCAAACTCGCTGTATGTATCCGTCAGCACCGCGCTTTCGGTCGGCGTTCTGTCCTCGTTGATCCGGATTTCGTAGTTCAGCGTATAGGGAGGCTCCCCCGCGGAGACCCAGGCGGTACCGTTCTGCTTCAGCGCGCCGCCCTGGCTGTCCGTAATGCCGGTCATGGTCTTGGTGCCCGGGCTGAACTTCTCTTCCGTCAGTGTGCCGGGACCGTTCTCTCCGCCGTCCACGCCCTCCGTATAGCCGTCCGTTCCAGTCAGGTTCCACTCCGCCGAATTCACGATATTGTCTGCGCGTCCGTCCGTAAGGGACACGAGGGCATCGTATTCCACGGTATACGTTACGTCGGCCCTGAAGCTGCCCTGATCCGCCAGTGCCTGGGCAAGATCCATGGTCAGGGTCTTCGTTTCCGCGTTGAAATATGAAGCGGCGTTCACCGTGACTTCCGTTCCGTCGCTTCCCCTGACGGTGATGCTGCCGTCCGCGGGAATGGTCTGATTTCCGCGCAGCGTATCCGTCAGCACGGCGTGCGTCATGGCGGCGGGTTCCTGAATGGTCAGGGTATAGTGAATCAGCGCCTGATTCCCGTCCACTTTCGTGTACTGGGTTCCGTCCTTCCGGGACCAGGCTTTGCTTCCGGGGACATAGCTCAGGTGCTTCACTTCCACGGAGTCCTCGCCGCCGGGGATGTTTTTCCCGTCCATAACCCAGGCCGCGGTATTCACGGCCGTCAGATCATGCCCCGCGCTCTCAAGGGTCTCCGCGTCCACTTCGGTCTCATAGGTGATGACATAGTCCTTGTTGGGAGCCAGTGCAATCGTTTGATAGGCGTATTGGCTGTTCACGGCATCCAGAACCTGGACCAGATCCATCCGGAAGCTTCCGCCCTGGTCGCTGACCAGGCTGTCCGGGAAATCCGTTCCGATTTTATAGGTATTCCAGGTGTTCCGGTCCGCGATCTCCAGCGTATTCTTCACCAGGGACTGATAGCTCCCGTAGGTATCGGTCAGCGTCAGGCTGCCGGGAGCGTTCACGAAGTCCTCGTTGATCACCAGCTGCCATTTGATCCGATAAGGTCCTGCCCCGCTGACCTCCATCACCTTGCTGCCCACGGCGGTCTTGGTGCCGGGCTTCACGCCGGGTTCCGTAAAGGCCACGCTCGTATTCCCCCCGGGCAGGCCGGAATGCCCGTCGATCTCCCAGCTCGCGCTGTTGTCGATCTGTTCGCCCTTCGCGGTGGTTGTGGTCTGATAGGTGATTTTGTAATTCTGGTCGGCCTGGATCGGTCCGCCCAGCGCTTCATCGAGATTCAGCACAAACTGATTTCCGCTGACCGTCAGACTGCTGGAAGGAACCTGCACCGTGGAGCCGTCCGGTCTGGTGATCACGACGCCGTAGGAGCTGTCGAAGCTCTGCAGGGAACCGAAGGTGTCCGTCAGCGTCAGATCCGCGGCCGGATAGGGCTCGCTGATATTCAGCGTATAGGTCAGAACATGGATGTCCGTATCGTTTTCCCTGGTCTTGATGCTCAGGTTGGTTCCGGTCTGGTCGTTCCCGGAGGCGTCCTTGGCGGTCACGCTTTTGCTGCCGCCGTCGGGTTTGCCGGTGGTCACACTGACGTCCGCGCGCCCGCCGGGAATATCCCCGGACCCCAGAGAATTCCACTTGGCGCTGTTGGAAAGCCTGATCGATCCGCCGGCCGCATCCACGGCGTCCTTCGTGACAAAGGTGCGGTATGTTACCATCTTCGGCGTGTTGGCCGTCAGGCTGCCCGCGGACACGGTGAAGGTCTTGTTGTCCACGCTGGGTGTCACGGGGGCTCCGTCCACCCGGACGCTGTCCGGGTCAAGATACTGATACGCGTCCTCGATGGTGTCCCAGAAGGTCACGTTCTCCAGTCCGACCTTCTGCTCCAGCACAGCCGTATATTGGATGTAGTATACCTGCATGCCGTTCCGCTTCTCATACTGTTCCGGATAAATCGTGACGGTTCCGCTTTCCGCGTTCTTGGAGCCGTCCCTGTACTGGAAGGGCTCGAAGGTAACCGGAACAGGCTCCTCGGATCCGGGGAACCGTAAATCGGCGCTTTCCCGGTTTCCGACCTTGGATTCGTCAAAACTGGCCCTGAAGGACACCGTACCGAACGCACGGGTGGTATCTTCGTCCATGCCGGTGCCGCCGAACAGATGCAGATAGATCTTGTCCCCGGAGACCTCGTAGGATCCCACGGAGTAACCGTTCTGCATAATATCCCCGCTGCCGCTCATCAGCCCGGACAGCAGGGCGTCGTTTCCGTTAATCGCGTCGGAAAGGTCGTAAACCATGTCGTAGACCTTCCGCGTTTTCTCCGCGCTGATGGCTTCCACATGGTAGCATTCCTTCGCCGCGTCCAGCGCGTCTCCGGTCAGGTCAAAATCAAGCTTCAGGCTGATCTGGCCGTTCCGGGCCAGGTTGCTGGTGGAGGATGCTGCATATACCTCCACTGTCGCTCTTTCGTCGTTCAGGGAATAGACTTCGCCCTGCTCGTCCGTAAGCCCGACCGCCACAGTTTCCGCTTCTTGATCTTCCGTTTCCGCCAGATGCAGAATCAGCTGTTCCGCGCTGGTGAAGGGGGCCTTGCTGGTCAGCAGGAAATCCTTCCGTCCGGCATCCGTATCCGTACCGTTCACGGAAACCGTGCCGGAAACCTCCTCCGCGGACACGAGATTACCGTCGGAGGATTCGACGGACTCAACCCGCTGAACGTCGATCTGCCGGCCTTCGGCATCCCGGATATCCAGCAGGCGGATCAGGTCGGACAGCAGAATCTGCGTTCCGCCTTCGATCACCGCTTCCGCGTCCCCGAAATGGAATTCCACCGTATACCGCAGGATAAACGGAGAGAAAGAACCCGTCTCGAATGTGAATGCGCGCAGAATATGGCCCGCGTCGTCCACTTCGGGCACAAGGGTCTCCCGGATAAAGTTTGCGCCCTCCGCGGAGGCAATATGATACAGCGCGTAATTGATCCCCGTGATTTTCGCGTTTTCAGGAATCCGGTCATTCAGATTGATGCTGTCCAGAGACACGGTCACCCGATAGGTGCCGTTTTCGGTCAGGTACTCATCCTTCGGCTCGATTTCGAAAGCCGCGTATTCCGTAACACTTCCGTTTTCAGGCGCGGCAGCGGCATTCCTGCTGCGCAGCTTCATCGGGCCGGAAAGCTTCTCTGTCTTTTCGGCGGTCAGGCCGACCTCCGCCAGCAGGCTGTCCAGGGAACCGCCGGTGATCGGCGTCACATTCAGCTGTTCTTCCGTCAGCGCGACGATGCCGGGCTCCTCAGTCTCTTCGGGTGCTTCGGATGCTTCGGCTTCCCCGGTCTCTTCTGTTTCTTCTGATTCTTCGGTTTCCCCAGTTTCTTCTGTTACCTCGGTTGCCTCAGTCTCCTCGGTTGCTTCAGTTGCTTCGGTTTCCTCGGTTGCTTCAGTTGCTTCAGTCAGTTCAGTCTTGTTTGTTTCCCCGGTCTCCTCGATCTCTTCAGTCTCCTCAGTTTCCTCAATCTCTTCGGTCTCCTCGGATTCCTCAGTCTCTTCGGTTGTTTCAGTTTCTTCGGCCAGTTCAGTCTCGTTTGTTTCCCCGCTCTCCTCGGTTTCTTCAGACTCCTTGGTTTCCTTGGTTTCCTCGGTTTCTCCGGTCTCCTCGGTTTCTTCGGTTGTTTCGGTTTCCTTGATATCCTCGGTCTCTTCAGTTACTTCGGTCTCTTCGCTCTCCCCTGCTTCTTCCGCCGGAACTTCGTCCTGTACTTCTTCCGTCACTTCCGCAGGCTCCGATTTGGCAGCTTCAGGCTTCTCTTCCGGAACATCCTGCAGGACCTCAACGGTCAGCTTCCCGCTGTCTCCGGG
This sequence comes from uncultured Clostridia bacterium, assembly GCA_947166705.1. Lineage (GTDB taxonomy): Bacteria > Bacillota > Clostridia > Christensenellales > Aristaeellaceae > Aristaeella. Next base: position 12,250 of record CAMVFE010000004.1, on the reverse strand, counting down.
CTGCTGGGCCGCAAAGGTCAGCATCCAGATTCCCGCCTTCGCTTTGAAGGATGCGTTCATCAGGCCCTGCTCGTCCGGCAGATAACGGGACGAGCTGCCGTCCTCCTGCTTTGCGTCCATCCAGACCGGTACGCCGGTTGTCCTGATGATGATATCCGCGGTTTTCCGGACATTCAGCTTCACCAGGACGCTTCCATACGCCGGAAGCTGCAGCTCCGTTTCATCTCCAACCGCCATCTCCGCGTCCGGCAGGATCTCAGGCAGCGGAATCGGAGTATTCGTCGCGGCGGAAACCTTCCGAGGTTCGGAAGCTTCTTTGGGAGCATCCTGCTGAACGGAGGGAGCATCCGCCTGCCGCGGTGCCGCCTGTTGCTCTTCGGCAGGCTTCTGTTCGGTCCGGCTTTCCGGAGCTCTCTCCTGTCTGGGAGCTTCAGCCTGCTGGGGCGCGGATTCCTCCTTTGCCGGAGCATCTTCCTGCTGCAGCGCGGGCTCTTCCTTTCCCGGGGCTTCAGCCTGCTGCGGCGCGGGCTCTTCCTGAACGGGAGTCTCCGCTCTGGGAGCCGGTTCCGGATTCTGCGCCGCCGGCGCTTCCTCCCGGGCCTGCTTCGGCACCAGTTTTTCCGCAGCCGGAGCCTCCGGAACCTCTCCGGTAAAGGCTTCCTCCATGACAGATTCGGGGATTTCCGCCCCTTCCTCCGCAAACACGGATAAAGGCATGTTCGAGAAGAACATCACCGTAGCGCTGACGAGAGAAAGAATCCTGCGATGCCGAATTTCCATATCCTTAACCCCACTATTCCTGATGGTGATTATCGATTGCCGTTTCCCGTCCCCCGGGGACCTTCTTAACATCCCTGTTCCGGGGATGCCCAAACACGACAGGCGCGGTTCTGCCTGCCGGATGCCCGATTTTCGGGCTTTATGGCCAAAAAGGGTATCGTGATAGACGGGATGTAAATACTTTATCAGAATTTGTCCTGAAAAACAACACTCCAAGGGGTTGTTCGGTGAATTTATTTCAAAATCATTTCAATTATTTTTCTTTTTATCTGACAGTTCTTGCTCGACTCAGGTCGGTTATGGCGCTTCGGAGAAATACCAAACTACGTAATGCATCCATTTGTGTGAAAACAGCAAAGCAAAGTCCCCGGCGGAGCCGGGGACGAAACGGACTGATGAAGAATCCTTCATATTATGTCAGATTGTTCGTAATTTCTCTTTTTCCGGGCCGGATGGAGCGCTTCGGTTCCTTTTCCTTATTCTCCCGCGTATCCGAACAGCGGCGCCAGGCTCCGGGCCATCTCGCCCCGGGTCATGACGCTTTCCCCGTGCTCGCCCATGTCCTCAACGGGAAGCTGCTGGCCAAGGGCCGCGCCAAGGCCGGCGATCACCTGGCCGTAGAGGGTCCGGGTCAGGGGCGTTTCCTGCGTTGCGCCCGCGGGCAGGATGCCGTACTGAGCAAGCGTATCCATCCCCGCGGGATCATCCGCTGCGCCGAGTCCCAGCGCCGCAAACAGGACGGCCGCAGTGTCTCCTGCCGTGGCTTCCTCATCCGGGCGGATCCGGTTTTCCCCGTCCGCGGGCATCAGCCGGTTCTCAAACAGGAACCGGACGGCCCCGTAAGCCGGATGATCCTCCGGCAGATCCGTCAGCGCCATCCCGGAGACGTCCTGCGCGCCGAAAGGATTCAGGACGCTGGTGAAGAGATCCGCTGCGGCATTGATCGCCGCGGCGCTGCCAGAGGTGGAATGCACGCCGCTCTCCCAGGCTCTGCGGTAAAGCTCCGCGGCCTTCGAAACGGTTTCCGGCGTCACGGTCTTCAGCTGCCGCATGCACCGCAGCTTGAGATCCTGATCGTATCCTTTCAGATGGTTGTTCAGCGCGGTGAGCGCGCCGTTCAGCTCGCCCTGAGGCTTCGCCAGCGCTGAATAGGAACTCATGATGTATCCGTCCAGGGTCTCCTGGTCCGTCTTCAGCTCCGCGATCCGGTCAGCCAGGGAGGCATAGACATCAAAGGTTGCCCGGAGCCCGGGATCCCGGTAGCTGATCAGATACATGCCCTTATCCATGATCACCCGGTTCATCGGCGTATAGACGCCCATCTGATCCCGAAGAACCGGCATCAGAATCTGATCCGTCACCAGCGCGCAGACGGCCGCCAGGCCGTAATCAAGCTCCTCCAGCCCCAGGTCGTCCAGTGTGGCGATGACGCAGTTGTACTGGATATTCCCGTCGTCGATCAGCGCCTCGTTTCCCTCGGGAACCGGCAGGTTCCATTCCGCGCTCTCCGCTTCCCTGCTGTCCAGCTTCATCAGGAAGGCCTCCGCGTGCGTACGGTTCGCCTCCAGGGTCTCCCGGCTACCGGCACAGGCCGCGATCGCGCCTGCCCGGTTCATGAAGAACGCCTGGATCTCGCGCAGCTTCTCCGCAACAGCTCCGGGATCCTCCGCGGCCTTCTTCTCCAGCTCCGCCAGGAAGCTGTAATACGGCAGGAAGTTGACATAATCGACGGCCCTGTAGTACGGATAACGGTCCGCCAGTCCCCGGTACAGCATGACCTGGTAGCTGGCGCCGTTGATCAGGCTGCGCAGCTCGGTCTTCCGGGCGGAAATCTCCTCCGTCAGCCGCGCGGTATCCGTGAACTGCGTGTGGAACAGCAGCTCCTCCGCCAGCTCATATCCCCTGGCCAGATCCTCGTCCAGTGCCATCCAGTTGACGCTCAGGTAGGGGTGGATCGTGTTGTCCCTGGCTTCCAGAATGTTGACATTGAATTCATTTCCGTAGAGATACCTTCCGGTCAGAACATCCAGCTCTTCCTTCGTGTGGGTATCCGTATCCAGGCTTCCCAGAAGCTGCGTAAACAGCTTCATCCAGTGAATATCCTCCTGGGGCAGCGCCGCCGCGTCCAGCAGGAGCATCGGCTGTCCGATTCCCTCCACGGCGGCCTCCGCGCCCACGAAGCGGATGCCGTTTTCATCCGTTGCGTCGCTCAGTTCATACCTGCGGTAATCTTCCGGAAGATCCGCCGCGCCGACCGCCTTGATTTCTGCCATCATTGCGGAAGTGTCTTCCTGCTTCGGCGCCTCTGCGCCCGCGGAAATGATTTCCTGCAGCTCCGCTTCCGTCATGCCGGCCTTGACCGCCGCCAGCTTTTCCTTCAGCGCGGCGTCCTGCTTTTCCTTCTCTCCGGGAGCGGGATAGGTGGTCGTCAGGGTATAGAGCGGATTCCCGGCCAGCCACTTGGCCGCGGCCTCCTTCAGGGCGCCCGTCCTGTTTTCCTCCGCGATCAGCTTCAGGGCTTCCCGCTGTTCCTGATATTCGAAAGGATTGCCCGTAACCGCGTAATTGTACATGAAACTCTGCGTCAGCGAACTCACGGGGTCCCCGGATTCCATCGCCAGCAGGGAGGAAATCCGCTGCGCGGTCATGATGTTGTCGGCCTCCTCTTCGGAGAATCCGTTCTGCGCCGCCTCCCGGATCGCTTCATCCACCAGCTCCCGGAATGCTTCGCCGTCATCCTCGTTCATTCCGGTGGCCAGGATCATCATCGCGTCGTCCGGTCCGGCAACCTCCCGGCCGCAGCTGAAAGCCGCCGCGGGGAAGCGCTTCTTCATCTTCTGCTGCAGCCCGGAGCTCTGGCTGTTCAGCATCAGGCTCAGGTGATCGATCACCTTCTCCTGCTCCGCGTCCTCCCGCAGGCCGGGCATAAGGATATAATACGTCACGCAGCTCCGGTTCGACGGATCCGTTCCGGCGGCCATGGGATAGGGTATTTTTTCCGTAACCGGCTTCGTGATCCGGGTATATCCGCTGTCCTCGAAGGGGAATTCCTTCCGCTCATACTTCCGGAACTCATCGTCCAGCAGCTTCAGGAACGCTTCATAGTTGTTCAGCTGACCGTAAAGGATGGTGAAGCTGTTCGAAGGATGATAGTACAGGTTATGGAAGTTTTTGACGTCCTCCCAGGTCATCTCCGGGATGGCTTCCGGCAGCCCGCCGTAGCTGTAGCTCAGCGAGGAGCCCGGGAACGCGGCCTCGTTCGCGTTCTCCAGGGCCGTCCGCTCGAGCGTCATGGCGCCGGTCATCTCGCTGTAAACCACGCCCTCGTAGGACAGTTCGCCCTCCGGATCCGGCAGCTTGTAATGCCACGCCTGGGTCCTGAAGATGCTTTCATCCGTCATGATGATCGGATGGAAGCAGCTGTCCACATAATAGTCGGCCAGGCGCAGCAGCTGCTCCTCGCTCAGCGAGGCCAGCGGGAATACCGTGCACGCGTCCATCGTAAAGGCATTGATAAAGGTGTTGTAGGTCTGATACAGCAGATTGAAGAACAGGCTGGTGGAAGGGTATTTCTCCGATCCGAAGAGCGTCGCGTGCTCAAAGACATGCGGCAGGCCCATGTCGTCATGCGGCCTGGTCCGGAATCCGATCTGGAAAACCCTGTTCGTATCGCTGTTGGCAATCCACAGAAGCGGAGCCCCGGTCTGCTGATGCTCAAAGAGCACCAGTTTCCCGCCGGCCAGCGGGAAATCCCGGACCTCCTTCGTTTCAAAGCCGCAGATCACTTCCCCGGCTTCCGGAATCCCGCTTCCCGTCTCTGCGGAGGTTTCTCCCTCCGCCAGGGCGGAAAAGCATCCCGCCGCCAGGCAAACAGCAAGAATCATACAGAATAAGCGTCTCATTTTGTTCCTTCTCCCTTTCCATCCCTTTTTCGGGGAGTTCCCTCCCCGCAGGCTGATTTTACTTCACGGCTTCCCTCAGAACCTCCGCCGCCTTCTCCAGCAGCTCCATGGGGATGTTCAGCGCCGGCAGGAGCCGCACCTTATCCTTGGCCGTCAGGCAGAGCACGCCACGCTCGCGGCAGGCAGCCACCACGTCCGCCGCGGGCTTTTCCGTCCGGATGCCCAGCATCAGGCCCAGGCCCGTCACTTCCTTCACCCCCGGCATGGCCCGCAGTGCCGAAACCAGGTATGCGCTCTTTTCCCGGACCTCCGCCAGCAGATTTTCATCCAGCCTGCTCAGGATGCTCAGCGCCGCCGCGCAGCAGACGGGATTTCCCCCGAAGGTGGAACCGTGGTCCCCGAATCCCAGGGTGTCCTTCACCCTTTCGCCCAGCAGCGTCGCTCCCAGCGGAAGCCCGCCGGCCAGCCCCTTGGCCGTGCTGACCACATCCGGTTTCAGCCCGTACTGCTCGTAGGCATACAGGGTGCCCGTTCGGCCGTTGCCGGTCTGCACCTCATCCACCATCAGCAGCGCGCCGTGCTCCCGCACGATCTGCTCCGCCTCCGCGGCGTAATCCCGGGAAAGCGGCACCACGCCGCCCTCGCCCTGGACGCATTCGATCAGCAGCGCCGCGGCTTTGTTTTCCCGGAAAGCCCGCTCCAGCTGTTCCGCGTCCCCGGCATCCACGTGGACGAATCCCGGCGTCAGGGGCCGGAAAAGCTCATGGTAATGCTCCTGGCCGGTAGCCGCCAGCGTGGTCAGTGTCCGGCCGTGAAAGCTGTTCCGCAGGGTGATCACCGTGGAATACTCCGGGCCCAGATGCTCCGCCGCCCATTTCCGCGCCGTCTTGATCGCGCATTCGTTCGCCTCAGCGCCGGAATTGCTGAAAAAGACCCGGGACATGCCCGTGCGGCGGCACAGCATCTCCGCCAGCCTGGCGCAGGGTTCGGTATAATAAAGGTTGGAAGTATGCTGGAGCTTCCCGGCCTGCTCCGCCACTGCCCTCTGCCACGCCTCGTCCGCGTAGCCGAAGGTGTTCACCGCGATGCCGGTGCCCATGTCGATATATTCCTTCCCGCCGCTGTCCCGGCAGACGGAGCCCTTCCCGGATACGATTTCCACGGGAAAGCGGTTATAGGTATGCGCCACATAGGCCTGATCCAGTTCTCTGATCGTCATCTCACTGCTCTCCTTTGATCCAGGTGCCCGCGCCTTCGTTGGTCAGCAGCTCCATCAGAATGGCATGGGGGACGCGTCCGTCCAGGATAACCACGTTCTGCACGCCCGCGTGGATGGCGTCGATGCAGCAGTTCAGCTTGGGAATCATGCCGCCGGAGACCACGCCGCTTTCGCAGAGCTGCTTCGCCTCCCCGAGCGTCATTTCGGGGATCAGGGAGGAGGGATCCTCCTTGTCCCGCAGGATCCCGTTGATATCGGTCATCAGGATCAGCCGTTTCGCCTGCAGCGCGCCGGCGATCTGTCCGGCGGCGGTATCCCCGTTGATGTTGTAGGCGTTTCCCTCCCGGTCGCACCCGATGGTGGAGATTACGGGAATATATCCCTTCTCCAGCAGGTCCTGAACCGGCCGCACATGGATCCGGACGATGTCCCCGACATAGCCCAGCCTCTCGTCCCGGATCTTCGCCTCGATGAGCCGCCCGTCCATGCCGGAGATGCCCAGCGCCCTTCCGCCCTTCATTTCCAGCAGGTTGACCAGCGTCTTGTTGATCTTCCCAGCCAGCACCATCTGGACGATATCCACGGTCTCCCGGTCCGTGACCCTCAGCCCGTCCACAAAGACGGGCTCCTTGCCGAGCCTGCCCATCATCTCGTTGATCTCCGGGCCGCCGCCGTGAACCAGCACGACCTTGATGCCGATCAGCCAGAGCAGGACGATGTCCTCCATCACCTGCTGCTTCAGCTGCTCGTTGATCATGGCGTTCCCGCCGTATTTGACAACCACCACCTGTCCGGCATACCGCCGGATATAGGGCAGGGCCTGGGTCAGCACCTCGGCCCGCTCCGCGTTCGTAAACTGCTGCACTTCCTTGATCCCCCTCAGCTCCGGTAATCGCCGTTGATCTTCACATAATCGTAGGTCAGGTCGCATCCCCAGGCGGTCGCCTCCGCCGGTCCCGTCTTCATATCGCACAGGAAGCTCACCCGGTCCCCGTTCATGATATCCGAGGCCTTTTCCTCGTCGAAGTCAAGCACGCGGCCCTCCCGGTAAAAGCAGATCCGTCCCCGGTCGTTCTCCATCAGAACCTCGATCCGCGCGGGATCAAAATCCACCCCGGCATAGCCCAGCGCGCACAGGATCCTTCCGCAGTTGGCATCCTTTCCGAACACCATCGCCTTGACCAGGCTCGACCCCACGACGGACCTGGCCAGCCTGCGGGCGTGATCCCGCGTGTCCGCCCCGATGACCCGGCATTCGATCAGGCGCGTGGCGCCCTCTCCGTCCGCCGCCATCCGGATGGCCAGCTTCCTGCACACGGTATAAAGGGCTTCCTCGAAAAGCCGTGCCGCAGCGCTGCCCTCCAGAAGCGGTGCGTTCCCGGCGAGCCCGCTGGCCAGCACGAGCAGGGTATCGTTCGTGCTCGTATCCCCGTCCACGGTGATCATGTTGAAGGTATCCTTCACGACCCGGCGGAGCATCTTTCCCAGCAGGGCACCGTCCACCGCGCAGTCGGTGGTCAGGTAGGCCAGCATGGTGCACATGTTGGGATGGATCATTCCCGAGCCCTTGCTCATGCCGCCAAGGCGCACCGTGACCATGCCCTTCCCGTCCGCGGCCGGCAGTTCGAAGGCCACGGCCTCCTGTTTGTTGACCGTATCCGTCGTCATGATGGCCCTGCTGGCCGCCTCCGCCGCTTCATCCGACGCCTCGAGGCTGCCGGCCATCTGCTGAATCCCTGCGGCCAGCCGGTCCAGGGGAAGCTGGGGGCCGATCACGCCCGTGGATCCCAGCAGCACGGACTCCGCCGGGATCCCCAGCGCCTGCCCGGCCGCCTTCGCCGTTTCCTCACAGAGCCGGAGCCCTTCGCTTCCCGTCGCCGCGTTCGCTATCCCCGCGTTGACCACCACGGCCCGGATCTCCGCGCCCTTCTCCGTCAGTTCCCTGTCCCAGAGCACCGGCGCGGCCTTGACGACATTGCTGGTATAGGTTCCCGCCGCGGTGCAGGGCACGGTGCTGAAGATCATGGCCATATCCGTCCTGCCCTGGTACCTGATCCCGGCCGCGCAGCTGGCGGCCCGGAATCCCCTGGCGGCGCACACGCCGCCCGAAACGCTCTGAATGCTCATCCTTCTTCTCCTATAAAGCGCGTGATATTCCGCTCGTTGAGCGAAAACTCATAGTAATTGGCGTCGGACTTCTTCCATCCGATCGTCTTCCAGAACGCGTTGCCGACGTCATTCCGGGGAAAGGCGATCAGCGCGATCCGGTTGATGCCCTCCTCCCGCAGCTTCTTCATGCAGTAGCCGACCATCCTCGTGCCGATGCCCTGACGGCGGAACTGCTCCTTTACGCAGACGTGGTACAGATATCCCTGGCGTCCGTCGGAACCGCACAGGATGGAGCCCGCCATTTCGCCGTCCACCCGCGCCACGACGCTGGTGGTCGGATTCCGGCGCAGGAAGCGCTCAATCTCCTCCCTGGAATCGTCCAGGGAGCGGATGCCGAAGCCGCGGATGGTCATCCACAGGGCGTGCACCTCGTCGTAGTCCCCGATCGTCATGGGAAAATAGGTCACCATGCCTTCTTACCTCACCAGTCCCGTCGTTTCTTCTTTTCCGAGCGCCAGGTTCATGTTCTGGATCGCCGCCCCGGACGCTCCCTTCCCCAGGTTGTCAAACCGGGCGGTCAGCACCATGCGGTCCTCGTTTCCCCAGACGGAAATCTCCATGCTGTCCCTTCCCGCGTAAGCGCAGGCCGAAAGGAAACCGCTCTCGTCCGGGCGCTCCGCCACGGTGATCATCTTCTCCCCGAAGTATGCCCGCTCATAGATCTCCAGCGCCGTCTCGGGCCTGAGCCAGGTATCCGCCCAGGAGAGGGGAACCGTGACCTCCATGCCCGCGTAATAGGGCGCGACGATCGGGCAGAAGACCGGCGGATTCTGAAGACCGGGCACCGCCGTCATCTCCTTCAGGTGCTTGTGGGTCTGGAAAAGCCCGTACTGGCGCGGCGCGTCCAGCAGGGGGCTCCGGTCCGGCTTCTCGTACTCCTCGATCATCTTCCTTCCGCCTCCGGAATAACCCGTCAGCGAGAAGCAGCTCAGGATCACGTCCTTCCGGATGGCATCCGCCTGAATCAGCGGGGCGATCAGCGCGATGAAGCCGCTCGCGTGGCAGCCGGGATTCGCGATGCGCTTGGCCTTCCGGATCAGCTCCCGCTGCTTTCCAATCTCCGGGAATCCGTAAACCCAGCCTTCCCGGGTCCTGTGGGCGGTGGAAGTGTCAATGATGACGGTATCGGGGTTCTGAACCATCCGAACCGCCTCCGCGGCCGCGTCGTCCGGCAGGCAGAGGAAGGCGACGTCCGCCCGGTTCAGGGCATCCCTCCGGGCTTCCGGATTCTTCCGGTTCTCCTCCGTCAGCGTAATCAGCTCCAGATCCTCCCGGCCCTCCAGCCTTTCCCGGATTCTCAGGCCCGTCGTCCCTGCGCTGCCGTCGATAAACACCTGGGTCATGATGAACCTCCCCCTCAGCCCGCGCCGCTGCTGCGGACATGCATTAATATACGCTATTTGCGCATATATGTCAATTTATCTGCATAAAAATGCATAATCAAGACATGGAAGAATCTCTTTCTGAATACGAGAAGAACGCACAGCTCCCTTTCGCTGTGCGTTCCTGGCGAACATCAGCCGTTGAACAGATCCTTGACGCGGTCCATAAAGCCCTTCCGGCCTTCGTATTCCTTGTCGGAGGTCGTTCCTTCGAATTCCCGCAGAAGCTCCTTCTGGCGGTTGTTCAGCCGCTTCGGGATTTCCACCTTTACGCGCATAATGAGGTCTCCCTTGCCGCTTCCCCGCAGCATCTGGATGCCGGCGCCCTTGATCCGGAATTCGGTTCCGGGCTGGGTTCCTTCCGGAATCCGGAACTTGACGGGACCGCTCAGCGTCGGCACATCCACCTCCGCGCCCAGGGCGGCGGTAATGAAGCTGATCGGGAATTCCAGCAGCAGATTGTATCCATCCCGCTGGAAAACCTTATGCGGGCGTACGCTGACGGTAATATAGAGATCGCCGTTCGGACCTCCGCGAAGCCCGGGCTCTCCCTGGTTGTTCATGATGATGGTCTGGCCGTGGTCGATTCCCGCGGGAACCTTGACCTTCACGGTGCGTTTCCTCCGGATGCGGCCGCTTCCGCCGCATCCCGTGCATTTGTCCGTAATCACCTTGCCGGTACCGCCGCAGGTGGGGCAGGTGCGGACCGTGGTCATCCAGCCCGCGGAGGAGCGGATCTGGCCCGTTCCGTGGCAGGCCGCGCAGGTGGAGGGTTTGGTTCCGGGCTTCGCGCCGGTACCCTTGCAGGTGTCGCAAAGCTCGCTCCGGTTGATCTCGAAGCTCTTTTCGCAGCCCTTGGCCGCCTCCTCGAAGGTGATCCGCAGCTCATACTGCAGGTCGTTGCCCCGGACGGGGCCCTGTGCCCGGGTGCGCGTCCCCATGCCGCCGTTGAACAGCTGGTCGAAGATATCTCCCATGCCGCCCATACCGCCGAAATCGAATCCGGCGCCGCCGAACGGATTCCCGCCGCCGCCCATGCCGCTCATGGGGTCGTTGAAGCCGAACTGGTCATACCGCGCCCGCTTGTCCGGATCGCTGAGCACCTCGTTGGCTTCATTCAGCTCCGCAAAGTGCTTGACGGCCTCCTCGTCGTTGGGATGCAGGTCCGGATGGCATTCCTTCGCCTTTTTTCGATAAGCCTTTTTAATCTCATCGTCCGTGGCGTTCTTGCTGACCCCCAGCACCTCGTAGTAATCACGCTTCTCTGCCAAACCACATCACCTCTGTATGGGAAATCACCGGAATCCGGCCCGTCCCTGGGAAGGGGCGGGCCGGTTCCGGTGGTCCTCCGCTTTCATGTACGGCTTATTCCACGCTGCCGTCGGCGTTCACGCTGCCGTCGTCATTCATGCTGCCGGCTTCCGGCGCTCCGCCCATGGGGCCCTGCTGCTCCCCGGCCTGCTGCTGATACAGCTTGCCGAAGACCTGGTAAACCTTCTGGGTGAAGCCCTCCATGGCGTTCTTGATCTCCGCGGCGTTGTTGCCCTCCCGGACCTTCTTGAAGGCGTCGATTTCGCTCTGCACAGCACTCTTATCCTCATCGGACAGCTTGTCGCCGTTGTCCCGCAGGGTCTTCTCCGTCTCGTAGATCAGGCTGTCGGCCCGGTTCAGGGTTTCCACCTCTTCGCGGCGCTTCTTGTCCTCCTCCGCGTACTGCTCGGCTTCCTTCACGCGCTGGTTGATCTCCTCCTCGGTCAGGTTGGTGCTGGCCGTGATGGTGATCTGCTGCTCATGCCCGGTTGCCTTGTCCTTGGCGGAGACGTTCACGATGCCGTTGTTGTCGATGCTGAAGGTGACCTCGATCTGCGGCACGCCGCGGGGCGCGGGCGCAATGCCGGTCAGCTGGAAGCGGCCGAGGCTCTTGTTGTCGTAAGCCATCTGGCGCTCGCCCTGGAGCACGTTGATCTCCACGGTGGTCTGCCCGTCCGCGGCGGTGGAGAACACCTGGCTCTTGCTGGTCGGGATGGTGGTGTTCCGGTCTATCAGGCGGGTAAAGATATGTCCCTCCGTCTCGAGGCCCAAGCTCAGGGGCGTCACGTCCAGCAGCAGCACGTCCTTGACGTCGCCCGCCAGCACGCCGCCCTGGATGGCCGCGCCGATGGCGACGCATTCATCGGGGTTGATGCCCTTGAAGGGCTCCTTGCCGGTAATCTTCTTCACCGCGTCCTGCACGGCGGGAATCCGGGTGCTGCCGCCCACCAGGATGACCTTGTTCACCTGGTCCACGGTCAGGCCGGCATCCTTCAGCGCCTTGCGCATGGGCTCGATGGTGGCATCCACCAGATCCGAGGTCAGCTCGTCGAATTTCGCGCGCGTCAGCGTCACGTCCAGGTGCTTCGGGCCGGTGGCGTCCGCGGTGATGAAGGGCAGGTTGATGTTGGCGGTGGTGGTGCCGCTCAGCTCGATCTTGGCCTTCTCGGCGGCTTCCTTCAGCCGCTGCGCCGCGATCTTGTCCTGCTTCAGGTCGATGCCGTTTTCCTTCTTGAACTGCTCCGCGACGTAGTCGATGATCCGCTGGTCAAAGTCGTCGCCGCCCAGGCGGGTGTTGCCGTTGGTGCTCAGCACTTCGAACACGCCGTCGCCGATGTCCAGGATGCTGACATCGAAGGTGCCGCCGCCCAGGTCGTACACCAGGATCTTCTGGTTCTCTTCCTTGTCCAGGCCGTAGGCCAGGGACGCGGCGGTGGGCTCGTTGATGATCCGCAGCACTTCCAGGCCGGCGATCCGTCCGGCGTCCT